>NZ_VJWX01000257.1 GCF_007713715.1 Amycolatopsis rhizosphaerae | reverse complement strand
TCGCTGGGGGCCGCGCACCCTCGATGTGGACGTGGTGACCGTCGACGGGGTCACCTCGGACGATCCGGAGCTGCTGCTGCCGCATCCCGGCACGCCCGAACGCGCCAGCGTGCTCGTCCCGTGGCTCGAAATCGAACCGGACGCCGTCCTGCCCGGCCACGGCCCCGTCCGCGAACTGCTCGCCGCGCTGCCCGCGGCCGATCGGGCCGGTGTGCACTCCCGACCCGATCTGCGGCTGACTCCGTGCCGGTGAGGGGTCCCCTCACCGGACCTCCTAGCCGCGCAGCGCGGCGATGATCCACTCTGTGCCCGCGTGCTGGCTGGGGAACGGGGGCCAGCCGTTCATGATCGCGAGCAGTTGCCAGTAGCGTTCGGCGCGTGCGTCGCTGCCAGAGGCGCACCGATCCGCCAGTTCCCGGCGGAAGGCCGGATCGTCCGGGTTCTGCCCGTCGCGGGCGAAGGCGCCCGCGATCTCACCGGCCAGTGCCCGCCCCTCGGATGAAGTGGGCGCCAGGCCCGCCTTCAGATGCTCCTCGGCCCGGGCGTTCCACCGGAACCAGTTCTCCCGGGATTCGTCCAGGGGGCGCATTTCGTCGCCCGCGGCGAGGGCGGCGGCGTGCTGCTCGCTCATCGCCCGGATCGCCTGCCGGAAACCGGGGTCCTGGATGAGTTCGGCGAACTCCGCCCAGGCCTCGACCTGCTCGGGGCTCGGATCGTCCGGTAGCGCCGGTTTCGCCGATCGCATACCCGCGAAGAACTCCGAGTCGACGGTGAGCCCGTCGACCATCTCCGCCCAGAACTCGTCCAGCAGCCGCACGCGTTCCTCGTCGGACATCGAAGCCAGTTTGTTCATCAGTTTCACTTCCTCCAGCTCGGATTCTCGTTTCACGACCGCGCGCAGCACCGCCCGTCGCAGGCGGAGACGGCGGATCTGCTCGTCGAGCGCGGCAAGATGCCGCGCCGCCAGTCGGGGCACGGTGACCTCTTCGGCCAGCACCTGTGCGATCTCGGCCAGGCCGAGGCCGAGCTCGCGGAGCGTCTTGATCAGCTCGAGCCGGGCCAGTGACCGGGTGTCGTAGAGGCGGTAGCCGGAGTACGTGCGGTCGGTGGGCGGGAGCAGTCCCTCATCGGAATAGAACCTGATCGTCTTGACCGGGACACCGGTGCGGCGAGCCAGCTCGCCGATGGTGAACGTCCTGCTCACACCGCCCATGCTGGAGTCTCCATTCACTGGAGAGTCAAGCCTCGCACGGTACCGTGGCGGTATGCATTTCACTCGGCCCCGCGAACTGCTGGTCGCCGGGCTGATCGGTCTCGTGCCGGCCTACGTCGCGTTCAAGTTCTTCTACGGGTCGCTGCCCACGCTGCCGAGGTTCGCCGGGGCGACGCTGCTCGTGCTCGCCGTGATCGAAGCCGTACTGGCGTTCGTCATCCGCGGTCGCATCCGGACCGGGCGGCTGCTCGGCGCGATCGCGGTGGCCCGGGCGGTGGCGCTGGCGAAAGCGTCTTCGCTTCTCGGCGCGCTGATGCTCGGGGGGTGGCTCGGCGTGCTCGCGGCCCTGGTCCCGCGGGCCGCTCTGGTGACCGCGGCCGCGGGCGACGTGCGCGCCGCGATCATCGGCGGGGCCAGTGCGGCGGCACTGATCGCGGGGGCGTTGTGGCTCGAACACTGCTGCCGGACACCGGACAACAGTGACCGGGACCCCGATCAGCACCGGACCGGTTAACGATCAGAAGCGACCGCTCGAAGTACCGAGTAGGTCTCAGACGGATAACTAGCGGGTACGGTGTTGGGCATGACTGGCGTAGGTGACGACTCTCGTGGCCGCCTTGCGGGCAGACCCTGGTTCCTCGTCGGCTTGGTTCTCGCCCTGGGGGCGACGGTCGCGCTCGTTCTCGCCGACGACATCCGGTACCTGAGGCTCGGCATCGTCGCCGCGTTGTGGGCCGCACTGGTCGGCGCCTTCCTCGCGGTGAAGTACCGCAAACACGTGTCCAGCACGGAGGAAGCGGTCGCGCAGGCGCAGGAGGTCTACGAGCTGGAGCTGGAGCGGGAGATCGCCGCCCGGCGGGAGTTCGAACTCGAGATCGAGGCCGAGTCGCGCAGCCGTGCCGAGAACCAGTCCCGAGCCGAGCTCGACGCCTTGCGCGCCGAGGTGATGGCGCTGCGGGACAACCTCCAGTCCCTGTTCGGCGGTGAAGTGCTGCTCGAGCGGGTGGCGCTGACCGCGCAGGCGACCCGCATGCGGTCGCTGGGAGAGGACAAGCGGCTCGTCGAATCCAGCAGCGGACGGGCGCAGATCACCGCGGTTCCCGCCAGGGAGGTCGCCGCCGCCGATCGTCCGACCGAACTGATCGAGCGCATCCGGGAGAAGCAGCCGGCCCGAGCCTCGCGCCCGGCCGCGCCGGAACCCCGGCGGCCCGAACGCTCCCTCGATCTGCCGCCTCGCCGCGTGGTGAAGAACGAATCCACCCGGGTGGTCCGGTCCAGTGCCGCCGCGAGCGTGGCGAAGGCCGCCGCGGAGGCGCGCGCCGAGCAGACCGGCCAGCGGAAACCGGTTTCACCGCCGCCCGGCAAGCCGCGCCGTCCGGAACCGGCCGACTCGCTCCGCCCCGCGTTCGGCCCGCCGGAGCGGCCTCTCCAGCCCGAACCGCCCAAGCCCGGCCCGGCGGAACAGCCGACCCAGTTGTCGAAGGCGCTCGAGCCAGAGTGGGCCGATGGCTGGCAGGGCAAGGGCCTTGAGCGGACGGCCGCCGGGCTCCCGGCCGTCACGAAAGACGAGGGAAGCCTCCTCCCGCAGGCGGCGGAACCGGCCCCGGTGGCGAAGGCGCCGCAACGCGCGCCGGAAGCCCCGAAGCCGTCCGGGGTTTCGCAGGCCCTGCCGCTGCCGGAGCCGCCCAAGGCGCCGCAGCCGGTCGCGGTCGACGAGGAGGCCGCGGTCAGCAATCCGACGCTGCCCGAGGAGGTTCGGCGCCGGGCACAGGAGGGCCGCCGTGGCGGCCGCCGTCGCCGTGCCGCCGAGGACGCCGAGGCACTCGTGACCGAGACGTCCGCCGCGCCCGCCGCACCGGCCGATCACTCGGCCAGTGGCCGACGGCACCGCGCGGACGGGGAACAGCCGTCGTGGCAGGCGCAGGGGGGCCACGTCGCGGGAAGCCACGCCAAGCCGGAAGCCGTCGAGGAGCCGGTGGCCGAGGAACCGGATGCCGGTTCGCACTCCGCGGGACGGTCGGTCAGCGACCTGCTGGCCGCCCACGGCGCGAAGACCGACGCGATCCCGCGCCGGCGCCGTCGCGCCGTCGACTGAGCGGGCAATACCAGGCCCGCCTGACGCGGGCGTCGGCGGTGCCGGTGGGACCGCCGGTGCGTCACCGTAGAGTTCCCCGCTGTGACGGCACCCCGCAGGATCACCGTGCTGCTGCCCGTGTTCGGCCTCATCGTGGTCGCCGTGTGCGGCCTGACCCTGCTGGCGCTGGCCACCGTCCGGGTCGGTCTGCTCGCGGTCGCGATCGGAACGGCTGCCGCGCTGATCCCGGTCATCGTTGTCGTCGCCGCCTTCCTGTGGGTGGACCGCTGGGAACCGGAACCGGCCAAACTGCTCCTGCTCGCGTTCGCCTGGGGCGCCTGCATCGCGACGGTCACCGCGCTGCTGATCAACAACACCGCCGAGACGGTCGGTGATCTCCTGCTGGGCAACGGCAAGGGCAGCAAGGTCAGCGCGCTGATCTCGGCGCCGCTGGTGGAGGAGGCGGCGAAGGGGCTGTTCGTGCTGGCGGTGCTGTGGCGCCGGTCCGAGGAGTTCGACGGGATCATCGACGGGATCGTCTACGCCGGGTTCACCGCCGCGGGTTTCGCGTTCACCGAGAACATCTACTACTTCGGCCGGGCCTTCGCCGAGTACGGGTTCGGCAACGGGACCAGCGCCGGGGTGATCGCCGCGTTCGTGCTGCGGGGCGTGCTCTCCCCGTTCACCCATCCGCTTTTCGCCGCACTGACCGGCATCGGTATCGGGATCGCCGCCGGGGCGGCGGGCCGCGCCATCCGGATTCTGGCGCCACTGGGCGGTTATCTGGCCGCGGTCTGCCTGCATGCGCTGTGGAACGGCGCTGCCACCCTCGGCGGCGCGAAGACCTTCCTGAACGTGTACTTCCTGATCATGGTGCCGATGTTCATCGCGGTGCTGCTGCTGGTGATGTTCCAGCGCCGCCGGGAGCAGCGGATCATCGAGTCCGCGCTGCCGAAGATGGTGCAGCGGCAGTGGATCGCGGCCTCGGAGGTCGAACTGCTGTCGAGCCTCACCGGCCGCCGAACGTGGCGGCGGCAGGCGCGCAAGGAGTCCGGGAGGCGCGCGGCCAGGGCCGTGGCGGCCTATCAGGCCAGCGTGACCCAGCTCGCATTCCTCACCAGGGACCGGGCCCGGGCCATTGCGGCCCGGGAGCGGGAACTGCTCGCCATGCTGCACACTTCTCGCGCCGAAGCGGTCCGGCTGGCCGGGGGAGGCGGCGGGGCCGAGTGACCCGGGCCGGGTGAAGCTGGTCACCTAGCCCGGCGCTTAACCGCAGGTCCGGGCTACTCTCGCGCCGTCGTCCGGTACCCGCGAGGAAGAGTGGGACTGGAACGAGTTGAGGAGCTTTGCCATGAGCGTCCATCGGGGCACGCCATGAACCGGCCGGCCAGGCTCGCCGTCGGTGTGGTGTCCGCGGGCCGGGTGGGCAGCGTGCTCGGTGCCGCGCTGGCCCGTGCCGGGCACACCGTCGTCGCCGCGTCCGGGATTTCCGCCGATTCCCACCGCAGGGCCGAATGCCTGCTGCCAGGGGTGCCGTTGCTGCCCC
This sequence comes from Amycolatopsis rhizosphaerae, assembly GCF_007713715.1. Taxonomy (GTDB): domain Bacteria; phylum Actinomycetota; class Actinomycetes; order Mycobacteriales; family Pseudonocardiaceae; genus Amycolatopsis_E; species Amycolatopsis_E rhizosphaerae. Next base: position 5,239 of record NZ_VJWX01000257.1, on the reverse strand, counting down.
CGGACGAGACCGTCGCGGCGGCCGATCTGGTGTTGCTCGCGGTGCCCGACGACGTCCTCGCCGGACTGGTGTCGGGGCTCGCCGCGACCGGTGCCTGGCGGGCGGGACAGATCGTCATCCACACCTCCGGCGCGCACGGGGTTTCGGTGCTGCGCCCGGCCGCGGAGGCCGGTGCGCTTCCGCTGGCACTGCATCCCGTGATGACCTTCACCGGCCGGGAAGAGGACCTCCAGCGGATGGCGGCCTGTACCGTGGGAGTGACCGCCGAACCGGGCAACGAGGCGGCATGGAACGTCGGCGAGGCGTTGACCGTGGAGATGGGCGCCGAGCCGGTGCGGGTGCCGGAGCCGGCCCGTCCGCTCTACCACGCCGCGCTGGCCCACGGGGCCAACCACCTGGTCACCCTGGTCGCCGACTGCGTCGATCTGCTTGCCGGGGCCGGTATCGCCCACCCCGAGCGCATGCTCGGCCCGCTGCTGTCGGCCGCGCTGGACAACGTCCTCCGGCACGGCGACCGGGCCCTCACCGGGCCGGTGGCCCGCGGCGACACCGGCACCGTCCGCAAGCATCTGGACGTGCTGACGGACCAGACGCCGGACGCCACCGACTGCTACACCGTGCTCGCCAGGCGGACCGCGGAACGCGCCTCGGCGGCCGGCCTGCTGAGCCGGGACGACGCCGCCGAAATCACCACACTCCTCGAAGGACCGGAAGACTCGTGACCACCTCACCGAAATTCACGCGCGGCCAGCTCAACACCTTCCAGACCCCGGACGAGATCGGCCGGGTGACGGCGGCACTGCACGCCGTCGGCCGGAAGGTCGCGCTGGTGCCCACCATGGGGGCCCTGCACGCCGGGCACCGCGAGCTGCTGCGCCGCGCCAAGCGGCTGCCGGGCACGGTGGTGGGTGCCTCGATCTTCGTCAATCCCCTCCAGTTCGGGGCCGGGGAGGATTTCGAGGCCTATCCGCGTCCGCTGGAGCGGGATCTCGAGGCGCTCTCGGAAATCGGTGCCGAACTGGCGTTCGCGCCGAAGGCGGCCGACCTCTACCCGGAAGGGCACGCGGTGACGGTGCAGCCCGGGCCGCTCGGGGACGAGTTGGAGGGCGCGGCCCGGCCGGGGCATTTCGCCGGGGTGCTCACCGTGGTGGCGAAGCTGTTCAACATCGTGCGCCCGGACTACGCGTTCTTCGGGGAGAAGGACTACCAGCAGTTGGTGCTGATCCGGCGGATGGTGGCCGATCTGAACCTTCCGGTGAAGGTGATCGGCGTGCCGACGGTGCGTGAGCAGGACGGCCTCGCCCTGTCCTCGCGCAACGTCTACCTGTCGGAGAAGGAGCGGGCGGACGCGGTGGCGTTGTCCGCCGCGCTGACCGCGGGGGCGCATTTCGGCAGCAAGGGGGCCGAGGCGGTGCTGTCGGCGGCACGGGAGACGCTCGCGGCGAAGCCGGGGGTCGTCGTGGATTATCTGGAACTGCGGGGAACCGATCTTGGTCCGGCGCCCGTCGATGGGGAGGCACGGCTGTTGGTCGCGGCCCGGGTCGGCAGGACCCGGCTGATCGACAACGTGGGTGTCCTGCTCGGCGCGGCAGGCGAATGACGCGGCGTTGCCGCGCGCTTTCACCAGAGAGGGAGAGTCATGTACCGCACCATGCTGAAATCGAAGATCCACCGCGCCACCGTCACCCAGGCGAACCTGCACTATGTGGGCTCGGTCACGATCGACGAGGCGCTGATGGAGGCCGCCGACCTGCTGCCGGGTGAGCAGGTGTCCATTGTGGATGTCACGAACGGGGCGCGGCTGGAGACCTATGTGATCGCGGGCCCGCGCGACAGCGGGGTGATCGGCATCAACGGGGCCGCGGCGCACCTGGTGCATCCCGGCGATCTGGTCATCCTGATCTCCTATGCCCAGATGGACCAGGCCGAGGCGGTGAGCTTCCAGCCCCGGATCGTGTTCGTCAACGCGGACAACCACATCGCCCACGCCGGTACCGATGCGGCGCACGCGCCCGAGGGGTCGGGCCTGGTCAGCGGGGCCACCGCCGCCGCCCAGCCGTTCGAAACCTCCTTTCCGGGAGCTGAAACGGTCGACGCGGCCCGGCTCGACGCGCTGCTGCACGCGGAGAACTAGTTGCTGCTCGCCATCGACGTCGGCAACACGAACATCGTGCTCGGGCTCTACCAGGGGACCGAGCTGGTCGGCGACTGGCGGATGCGCACCGATGCGCAGATGACCGCCGACGAGCTGGCACTGACCATGCGCGGACTGCTCGGCGTCCACGCGGACGAGATCACCGGGATCAGCGCGCTGTCCACGGTGCCCGCCGTGCTCCGGGAGCTGCGCGTGATGTTGTCGCGCTACTACGCGCGGGTGCCGAAGGTCGTGGTGGAGCCCGGCCTGCGCACCGGAGTGCCGCTGCTGGTGGACAACCCGCGCGAGGTCGGGGCGGACCGCCTGGTGAACACCCTGGCCGCACACCACCTGCACAGCAGCGCCTGCGTGGTGGTCGATTTCGGCACTTCCACCAACGTGGACGCGATTTCGGCGCGCGGCGAGTTCCTCGGCGGGGCGTTCGCGCCCGGAATCGACATTTCGGTCGACGCGCTGGCCTCGCGGGCGGCCGCGCTGCGCAAGGTGGAGCTGGTCCGGCCGCGGTCGGTGATCGGAAAGAACACCGTGGAATGCCTGCAGTCCGGGATTCTCTACGGTTTCGCCGGGCAGGTCGACGGCCTGGTCCGGCGCTTCGTGAAGGAACTGTCGAAACTTCCGGACAGCGGAGAGGTCGCCGTGCTCGCCACGGGCGGGCTCGCGCCACTGGTGCTCGGGGAGTCGGAGACCATCACCGAGCACATCCCCGATCTGACGCTGCTGGGCCTGCGCCTGGCGTTCGAACGTCAACTGCGGTGAGGTGCCAAAACGACGTTCAAGAAGTGGGCCCCATCACGTCGCCAATCACATTTAGCGTGCTCATCGCCATTTCGTCCGTGCGCTCGAACCACGGCGGCCCGGCGAAGGCCACGAAAGGTAATCCGGTTGGCCTAGCGAAGCGGTGGGTTCGTACTCTATGGGCATGACCGATCCCGCCGCTGCCGAGCGTCCCGTGCCCGATGACGACCTGCCGGAACAGATGCGGGTTCGCCGGGCCAAGCGCGACCGGCTCGTCGCGGAGGGCACCGAGCCGTATCCCGTCGAGGTTCCGCGGACCCACACCCTCGCCGAGATCCGGGCCAAGTATTCGGATCTTCCCGCCGACAGCCAGACCGGCGCGATCGTCGGCGTCACCGGCCGTGTGCTGTTCCTGCGCAACACGGGCAAACTCTGTTTCGCCACGCTCCGGGAGGGCGACGGCACCGAACTGCAGGCGATGGTGAGCCTGGCAGGCGTCGGCGCGGAGTCGCTCGCGGCCTGGAAATCGGATGTCGACCTCGGTGACCACGTTTTCGTCCACGGCGAGGTCATCACCTCGAAGCGGGGCGAGCTTTCGGTGATGGCCGACGGCTGGCAGATCACGTCGAAGTCGCTGCGTCCGCTGCCGGTCGCGCACAAGGAGCTCGCCGAGGAAACGCGGATCCGGCAGCGCTATGTCGACCTGATCCTGCGGTCGAAGGCCCGCGACGTGGTCCGCACGCGCGCCGCCGTGATGCGGTCCCTGCGCAATTCGTTCGAACGGCGCGGGTTCCTCGAGGTGGAAACCCCGATGCTGCAGACCCTGCACGGGGGTGCGGCCGCCCGGCCGTTCGTCACCCACTCCAATGCCTTCGATATGGACCTGTATCTCCGTATCGCGCCCGAGTTGTACCTCAAGCGCTGCGTGGTCGGCGGTATCGAGAAGGTCTTCGAGATCAACCGGAACTTCCGGAACGAGGGCAGCGACTCTTCGCATTCGCCCGAATTCGCCATGTTGGAGTTCTACGAGGCCTATGCCACCTACGACACCAACGCGGTGATGACGCGCCAGCTGGTCCAGGAGGCGGCCGAGTCGGCCTTCGGGAGCCTGGAGGTCACGCTCGCGGACGGCACGCCTTATGACCTTTCGGGTGAATGGACCTCGCTGACCATGTACGGCTCCCTCTCGGAGGCGCTCGGCGAAGAGGTCACCCCGGAGACCACGGTGGCTCAGCTCAGGGTTTTCGCCGAGGCCCACGGGCTGGAGGTGGACCCGAAACTCGGGCACGGCAAGCTCGTCGAGGAACTGTGGGAACACCTGGTGGGCGACCACCTGGACGCGCCCACCTTCGTGCGCGATTTCCCGCTGGAGACCTCACCGCTGACCCGCCAGCACCGCAGCAGGGCCGGGATCGCGGAGAAGTGGGACCTCTACGTCCGCGGTTTCGAGCTGGCCACCGGTTACTCGGAGCTGGTCGATCCGGTCATCGAGCGGGAAAGGCTCTCCGCGCAGTCCCGTTTGGCGGCGGCCGGAGATAGCGAAGCCATGCAGCTGGATGAGGATTTCCTGAGGGCCTTGGAGTACGGAATGCCGCCCTCGGGCGGCGTGGGAATGGGTATCGACCGGCTGCTGATGGCGCTGACCGGCCTCGGTATCCGGGAGACGATCCTGTTCCCGCTCGTGCGGCCGGAATAGCCGCCCGGGCGAACGCGATCGGCTATCCAAAGGTGATTTGCACTGTGGCCCGATTCCGGGTATTAATGTCTTAGTCAATGGCTTCGGACCGGGGCGTTCGGCCTCTGGACATTCTGGTGAGCTCAAAGCAGGAGGAAACTGATGGCACAGAAGGTGCTGGTCTCCCTGGTGGACGACCTCGACGGTTCGGAGGCGGACGAGACCGTCGAGTTCGGATTGGACGGGATCAACTACTCGATCGACCTCTCCGCGGAAAATGCGGAAGAGCTGCGTGACGCGCTGGCCCAGTACGTCGAGCACGCCCGCCGTTCGGGTGGCCGCAAGCGCGTGGGCCGCCCGTCGGCGAAGCCCGCCGCCAGCTCGGCGTCGGTCGACCGCGAGCAGAACCAGGCTATTCGTGCCTGGGCGCGCAAGAACGGTTTCCAGGTTTCCGACCGTGGGCGTATCCCGTCGGAGGTCGTCGAGGCCTACCACAAGAAGAACTGAAGCGCGTCGGTAAACGCTTGGTCGGCAGGGCCGTCGGGATTGCTTCCCGGCGGCCCTGCTCGCGTCGCCATTCTTGAACAAGGTTCTAGTCGTCGATACCGAGTCGGCGTCCGTACACCGATCGTGGCCGGAAAACCACGAAGCGACGCCGTGGATCGGGATAAGTG
>NZ_VJWX01000256.1 GCF_007713715.1 Amycolatopsis rhizosphaerae | reverse complement strand
CTCCACCGCGACGCGGATCAGCTCGCCGCCCGTCTCGGCGTAGGCCTGGGCCAGGGTCTGTTCCGATTCGAGCGTCACCGCGTGCGCGACGAGGCGCCCGCCCGGGGCGAGCGCCTCCCAGCAGGGCCGCCAGGCCCGCAGGCCACCGCCGACGAACACCGCGTCGGGCCGGGGCAGGTCCGCCAGCGCGTCGGGAGCCGCACCGGTGACCACCCGGAGTTCGGGCACGCCGAGCCGTTCGGCGTTGCGTGTGATCCGCGCCGCCCGCCCGGGGTCGCGTTCGACGGCGATGGCGCGGTTGGCCGGGTGCGCCCTCGACCACTCGATCGCCACGCTGCCGGCTCCCGCACCGACGTCCCACAGCAGCTGGCCCGGCAGCGGGGCCAGCCGCGCCAGCGCCAGCGCGCGCGGATCCCGCTTGGTGAGCTGGCCGTCGTGCTCGAAGGCCTCGTCCGGCAGGCCGGGGAGCACCGGAAGCGCCGGGCCGCCCGCGCATTCGACGGCGACGATGTTCAGCGGATCGCCGACGTGGTCCCAGGTCCGGGCGAGACCTTCGACCCGGCGTTCCGCCGCGGCACCGAGCCGTTCGAGCACGATCAGCCTGCTGTCGCCGAAACCGAGTTCGGTCAGCAGACCGGCGATGCGGCCCGGGCTGTTCGCGTCGGAGCTGAGCACGAGCAGCCGCGCCCCCGGCGCGAGCGCCCGCGCGACGCGATGGACGTCACGGCCCACCACGCTGATCACTTCGGTCTCTTCGGCCGACCAGCCGAGCCGGGCACGGGCCAGCGTGACCGAAGACACCGCCGGGATGATCGTCACGTCCTGGCCGAACCGCTTCACCAGCGTGGTGCCGATCCCCGACAGCAGCGGGTCCCCGCTGGCGAGTACCCCGATCCGCCGTCCGCCGTGCCCGGCGAGCAGTTCGCCGATCGCGGGAAGCAGCGGGCTCGGCCACGGATGTTTGGGCAGGTCAAGGGGGACCAGGTCGAGCTGGCGCGCACTGCCGAACAGCACTTCGCAGTCCGCGAGTTCGTTCTTCGCCCGCTCGCCCAGCCCAGTCCAGCCCTCCGCCGGGACGCCCACCACGACAATCGTCACGAGCCCAGACGGTATGCGATGATGCCCCGGACGGTCGTCGCGGAACCCGGTGCGAACCCGGGGCGGTCCCGCCACTGTGACCGGTCGGCACGCCGACCGGGAGCCAGAGCTCCGGCGTCCGTCGCGCACCCGGTCCGGGGATGCGCTGGCCAGGATTAGCGGGCGCGGAAACCCGCTCGAGCCGGAGGAGTCGCATGCGGCCGTATCCGTTCACCGCAGTGGTCGGGATGGCCGATCTCCGGTTGACGCTGGTGCTTTCGGCGATCTCACCCGCGATCGGCGGGGTGCTCGTCCGCGGCGAGAAGGGCACCGCGAAGTCCACCATGGTGCGCGCGCTCGCCGGGTTGCTGCCGCCGGTCGAGGTGCTCGAGGGGTGCCGGTTCTCCTGCGCGCCCGGATCGCCCGATCCCGCCTGCCCCGACGGTCCGCACGCCGCGGACGCCCCGCGCACCCGTCGTCCCGCCCGGCTGGTCGAACTGCCGGTCGGCGCCGCCGAGGACCGCGTCGTCGGCTCGCTGGACCTGGAGCGAGCGCTGGCCGAGGGCGTCACCGACTACCAGCCCGGTCTGCTGGCCGCGGCGCATCGGGGCCTGCTCTACGTCGACGAGGTCAACCTCCTGCACGACCACCTGGTCGACACGCTGCTGGACGCGGCGGCGATGGGCCGCGCGACGGTGGAGCGGGAAGGGGTTTCGGTCTCCCACGCGGCCCGGTTCGTGCTGATCGGCACGATGAACCCGGAGGAGGGCGAGCTGCGACCGCAGTTGCTCGACCGGTTCGGCCTCACCGTGGAGGTGGCCTCCAGCCGCGATCCGGAACAGCGTGCCGAGGTGGTGCGGCGGCGGCTGGCCTACGAGGCGGACCCCGAGGAGTTCTCCGCGCGCTACGCCGCCTCGGATGCCGAGCTGGCGCGGGAAATCCGGGCGGCACAGGAACTGCTGCCCTCGGTCGCGCTGCCCGACGACGCGCTGCGGCAGATCGCCGAGGTGTGCGCCTCCTTCGACGTGGACGGTATGCGGGCCGACATCGTCACCGCGCGCACCGCGGTGGCGCACGCCGCCTGGTCCGGCCGCACCGAAGTGTCCACAGAGGACATCCGGGTGGCGGCGCGGCTCGCGCTGCCGCACCGGCGGCGCCGCAACCCGTTCGACGCGCCCGGAATCGACGAGGAGCAGCTCGAACAGGCCCTGCGGGACGCCGAGCCACCGGAGGACCCCGGTCCGGACGACGACGGAGGAGGATCGGGCTCGACCGCACCGTCCGGCGACGGCGGTCCGGCGCCCTCGGGAAACGGCCAGGAGGAGGGCTCCGGCGGTAACGGTTCCGGCGAGCGGCAGACCACCGGGGCCGGAAAGCCCTACCGCGCCAGGCTGTTCCAGGTCGCCGGGGTCGGCACGGGCGAGCGCGGCCGCCGGTCCAGGGCGGTCACCGAGTCCGGGCGGACGGTGGGAGTGCGGCCCCCCGGTGTGCGCGAGGGCGCGCCGCATCTGGTCGCGACGGTCCGTGCGGCCGCCCCGCACCAGCACACGCGCGGCCGCCGCGGGGCGGGACTCGTGCTGCGCAAGCAGGATCTCCGGTACGCGCTGCGGGAGGGCAACGAGGGAAACCTCGTTCTGTTCTGTGTGGACGCTTCCGGCTCGATGGGAGCCCGCGCGCGCATGCGCGAGGTGAAGGCCGCCGTGCTGTCCCTGCTGCTCGACGCCTACCAGCGCCGGGACAAGGTCGGCCTGATCACGTTCCGGGCCGCCACGGCCGAACTCGCCCTGCCGCCCACGATCAGCGTGGAGGCCGCGGCCGCCCGGCTGGAGACGCTGCCGACGGGCGGACGGACCCCGCTCGCCGAGGGCCTGCTCGAAGCGGCCAGGGTGCTGCGGGTGGAGGCGCTGCGCGATCCGCGCCGCCGTCCGCTGCTGGTGGTGGTCACCGACGGCCGGGCCACCAGCGGGCCGGAGGCGGTGCGCCGGGCGCACGCCGCGGCGGGACTGCTCGCCGGGACCACCGCCGTGGTGATGGACTGCGAAACCGGGCGGATGCGCCTTGGCCTGGCCGCCGAACTCGCCACGCACCTGGACGCCGAGCACGTGCCGCTCGGTGAGGTCGCGGCCGATTCGCTGACCACCGCTGTGAAAACCCGCCTGCGCGCGGCCTGAACCAAGGAGAGTTCCTGATGCCGCAGGGGAAACCCGAAGTCGTTCCGTCGGACGGGCTCACCACCCGCCAGCGCCGCAACCGGCCGGTGTTCGCCGTGCACACCGGTGTGATGAAGGGAAAGTCGACCGCCGCCTTCGGGATGGCGCTGCGCGCCTGGAACCAGGGCTGGTCGATCGGGGTGTTCCAGTTCGTCAAGTCCGCGAAATGGCGTGTGGGCGAGGAGTCGGCCTTCCGTGCCCTCGGTGAGCTGCACGCCTCGACCGGTCAGGGCGGGCCCGTCGAGTGGCACAAGATGGGCGAGGGCTGGAGCTGGGCCCGCAAGGCGGGTACCGAGGAGGACCACGCCGCGGCGGCCCGCGAGGGCTGGGCGGAGATCAAGCGCAGGCTTGCCGCCGAACAGCACGACTTCTACGTCCTCGACGAGTTCACCTATCCGCTCAAATGGGGCTGGATCGACGTGGACGACGTGGTCACCGCGATCGGCGAGCGTCCGGGGCGCCAGCACGTGGTGATCACCGGCCGCGACGCGCCGCCCGCGCTGATCGACGCCGCGGACCTGGTCGTGGAGATGACCAAGGTCAAGCATCCGATGGACGCGGGGCAGAAGGGGCAGCGAGGGATCGAATGGTAGCCCGGCTGGTCGTCGCCGCCCCCGGTTCCGGCCACGGCAAGACCACGGTCGCGGCCGGGCTGATGGCGGCGTTGCGGGCGCGGGGACTGGTCGTTTCGGGACACAAGGTGGGCCCCGATTTCATCGACCCGAGCTACCACGCGCTCGCCACCGGGCGCCCGCCGCGCAACCTGGATCCCTTTCTGCAGAGCGAAGATCTGCTCGTGCCGCTGTTGCTGCACGGGGCCGGCGGCGCCGGGATCGCGGTGATCGAGGGCGTGATGGGGCTGTTCGACGGGGCGCTCGGTACCGAGGGTTTCGCCTCCACCGCGCACGTGGCCCGGTTGCTGGAGGCGCCCGTCGTGCTCGTGGTGGACGCGAGCGCCGCCAGCCGCAGTGTCGCCGCCACCGTGCTCGGTTTCGCCCGCTACGACCCGCGCGTCACGCTCGCCGGGGTGATCCTCAACAAGCTCGGTTCGCAGCGGCACGAGGACGAGATCCGGGCCGCGCTGGTGCCGACCGGGATTCCGGTGCTCGGCGCGTTGCGCCGTAGCGAGGACATCCACGCACCGAGCCGGCATCTGGGCCTCGTTCCCGCCGAGGAGCGCGGCGCGGAGTCCCGGCAGTTGCTGCCGAGACTCGCGGAGTGGATCGCCGACGGGGTCGACCTGGAGGCGGTGGTGCGGGTGGCGCGCACCGCGCCACGGCTGTCCGGCACGGCCTGGCGGCCGGACGGGACCTGGACCGGGCCGCGCCGCGTGGTCGCCGCGGCCGCCGGGGAGGCCTTCACCTTCCGCTACACCGAAACCGTGGAGCTGCTCGACTCCCACGGCATCGACGTGGTCGACCTGGATCCCTTGCACGACAAGGGTTTGCCCGAGGACTGCGCCGGGCTTTACTTCGGCGGTGGCTTCCCCGAGGTGCACGCCGGAGCCCTGTCGGACAACGCCTCACTGCGCGAAGGGGTGGCCACCGCGATCCGGGGCGGTATGCCGGTGGTGGCCGAATGCGCCGGGCTGCTGTACCTGTGCCGCGAGCTCGACGGCCTGCCGATGGTGGGCGCGGTGGACGCCCTCGCCCGCATGACCAAGCGCGGCGCGCTCGGCTACCGCCGCGCCACCGCCCCACGGGACACGGTGCTCGCCCGGGCCGGTGCGCGGGTCACCGGGCACGAGTTCCACCGCACGGAAGTCCTTCCCCGGCAAGGGGAAACCCCCGCCTGGGAGTGGGACGGAACCGGCGAGGGATTCGCCTCGGCCACCCTGCACGCGTCCTATCTGCACGTCCACTGGGCCGGTCATCCCGGGCTCGCCCGTTCCTTCGCCGCCGCGGTGCACGCCCGTGGACGCTGAATACGATCTGCACCACCACGGCGACCGCGAGGTCGGGGCCGGGCTGGTGGATCTGGCGGTCAACGTGCGGCTGCCCAGGCCGCCGGACTGGCTGGTCGCCGAGCTCACCGCCAGCCTGACCGAGCTGGCCGCTTACCCGGATCCGGGCGAGGCGGCCGCCGCCGTCGCCCGGCGGCACGGACGCACGGCGGCGGAGGTGCTGGTCACCTCCGGTGCCGCCGAGGCGTTCACCCTGCTGGCCAGGGTTTTCGGCGATCGCCGCGCGGTCGTGGTGCATCCGCAGTTCACCGAACCCGAGGCGGCCCTGCGGGCCGCGGGGTACGAGGTACGCCGCGTGGTGCTGCCCGGCCCGGCGTACCGGCTCGACCCGGCGCTGGTGCCCTCCGACGCCGGACTGGTGTTCGTCGGCAACCCGACGAATCCCACCTCCGTCCTGCACCCGGCGTCCACGCTGCGGGCGCTGGCGCGGCCGGACCGGCTGCTGGTGATCGACGAAGCCTTCCTCGACGCCGTGCCGGGGGAGCCGGAATCCCTTGCCGGACAGTCACTTCCGGGACTGGTGGTGATCCGCAGCCTGACCAAGACCTGGGGCATCGCCGGTCTGCGCGCCGGGTACCTGCTGGCCGAGCCCGCCGTGGTGCGGCGGCTGGCGGCGGTGCAGCCGCCGTGGTCGGTGTCGACCCCGGCGGCGCGGGCCGTGATCGCGTGCTGCCGTCCGGCCGCGCTCGACGAGGCGCACGGACTCGCCGTCCAGGCGGAACGGGAGCGTGCGCACCTCGTCGCCGGGCTGCGCGAACTGGGCCTGGAGGTGGTGGGGGAGCCGCGGGCACCGTTCGTGCTGGTGCGCGTGCCCGGCGCCGACCGCCTTCGCCTCGCGCTGCGGGAGGCCGGGTACGCGGTGCGCCGCGGCGACACCTTCCCGGGCCTGGACCGAGACCACCTCCGCCTCGCCGTGCGCCCCGAACCCGTCACCACCGCCTTCCTGGCCACCCTGGCCACCCTGCTGCCGCAAGTGGCCTGAGGGCCGGGCAAGCCGTGAAGGGTCCCTTCACAGCCGTATCGACTGTGAAGGGACCCTTCACGGCCACCACTCACCCGACTTTGCCGGAGCCCTGGTCGTATCGGCTGTGAGGGGACCCTTCACGGCGGCGGGGAGCGCAGCCGGTCAGGCGAGGGCTAGGAGGGCGGCGGCGGTGCCCGCTTCGACGCAGGCGCCCAGCACGTCGCCGGTGATGCCGCCGAGGCGCCGCACACACCGCCACAACAGCACGCCCGCGGCCGCGTAGGCCGCCAGGACCGCCACCGGGCCGCGCCACCACGGCAGCCCGGGCGCGAGCGCCGATAGTCCCGCGGCGAGCACGAAGACCAGCGCCGCCCACCGGATCCGGACCGAGCCCGCGACGGTGGCGCCGAGCCCTTCCGGCCGCGCGGAGGGCACCCCGCGGGCGCAACTCATCGACAGCGTGCAGCGTCCCGCGATCACCCCGAGCGCCCCGGCGACCGCGCCGCCTCCGGACAAAGCTCCACATTGGACGATCAGGACCAGCACCAGCGCGGCGACCCCGGTGGGACCGGAATCCCCGCGGCGCATGACCTCCAGCGCCCGTTCCCGGTGGTAGGACGCGCCGAGGCCGTCGGCGGTGTCGGCGAGGCCGTCCAGGTGCAGGCCCCGGCTGCCCAGCGCGACCAGCCCGATCGCCAGCCCGGCGGACGCGAGGCCGGGCCAGCCGAGCAGGTGCCCGCCCGCCAGTACGAGCCACGCCGCGGCCGCGAGGGGCAGCGCGGCGAGCGGGGCGAACAGCATCGCCCCGCCCGCGACCGCGCGATCGATCGCCCGGGGCGGCGGCACCGGCACCGTGGTGAGGGTGCCGAACGCCATCCGCAGCGAATCCGCCGCCCTCACGCGAGATCGGCCAGCAGGCCCATTTCGGCGATGATCGCCCGCGCCGCCCGCAGGGTGCTCACCGCCTGAACCGCGCCGCTGCCCTCACCCAGCCGAAGGCCGAGGTCGAGGATCGGGGCCAGGCCCAGCGCCTTGAGCGCAAACGCTTGCGACGGTTCGGTGGAGCGGTGCCCCGCCAGCCACCAGCGCGCCGCGTCCGGCGCGATCTCCCTGGCCACCAGCGCCGCGGCCCCCGAGTACACGCCGTCCAGCAGCACCGGCACCCCGCGCGCCGCGCCCTGCACCAGGAAACCCGCGGTCGCCGCGGCACACGCGCTGCCCAGCGCCGTCAGCAGCGAGAACGGTTCGGCCGTGCGGCCCGCGGCCCGCGCGAGCGCCGCCTCGACCACCGCCACCTTCCGCGCGCGCCCCGCCTCGTCGACCCCGGTGCCGGTGCCGACCACGTCCTCGGCGGGAACCCCGAGCACGGCCGCGACCAGCGCCGAAGCCACCGTCGTGTTGCCGATGCCCATGTCGCCGGGGATCAGCAGGTCGGCACCGGCGTCGATCTCCGCGTCCGCGATCGCCCGCCCCGCTTCGAAAGCGCGTTCAGCCTCACCGGCTTCGAGCGCGTCCTCCACGTCGATGGCGCCGGAACCGCGCCGGATCTTGTACGCCCGCACCTCGTCCGGAACCCCGTCGAGATCGTCGTCCACCGCGATGTCGACCACCCGGACCCTGGCCCCCACCTGGCCGGCGAGCACGTTCACCCCGCTCTTGCCCGCGAGGAACACCCGCACCATCGCCGCGGTGATCTCCCTCGGGTACGCCGAAACCGCCGAGGCCCCCGCCACGCCGTGGTCCCCGGCGAACACCACCACCCGCACGTCGTCCAGCGGGCGCGGCGGCACCGTGCCGTGGGCCGCGCACAGCCAGGCGGCGAGCTCTTCCAGCCTGCCGAGCGCGCCCAGAGGCTTGACGAGCGCGTCCAGCCGGGCCAGCGCGTCCGCGTGCGCTCCGGAGTCGGGCAGCGGGATTTCGATCACAACAGGGACCTTTCGCCGAGGTGCAGGAGGTGCCCGGCCACCACGAGCTGGACGCTGTCCGACTCCGCGGCGACCCGGTTGTTGAGTGCGCCCAGCACATCACGAAAAACGCGCCCGGACACCGTTGCGGGCACCACACCCATGCCGACCTCGTTGCTGACCGCCACGATCGGCACGTGCGCGGCCGTCCACGCGGCGAGGAACTCCTCCATCCGCTCGTCGAGCCGCAGCTCCCAGCCCTCGGTCTGGTCCCAGGCGCCGACCTCGCCCAGCACGCGGCTGACCCAGGTGCCCAGGCAGTCGATCAGCAGCGGGCGGGAAGCCTTCCGCACGGTGGCAGCGAGATCGGCGGTCTCTTCCGTGCGCCAGTTCGGCGGGCGCCGAGCCCGGTGCCGCTCGATCCGCGCCGCCCACTCGGGATCGTCCGCGCTCGCCGGATAACCGGGCGCCACGTAGACGACCTCGGGATGATGGCTCATCAGGCGCTCGGCGTGGCGCGATTTCCCCGAGCGCACCCCACCGAGGATGAGCACCTTGGCGTCATCTTGCCCGTACCGGCGGAGCCGCCGGGCGGCCCCTTCGAGAGCGGCGGCGAGGCGCAGGGTCAGCTTGGTCATACCCGGCATTGTCGTGCAAGCGCTACCGTCCCGTGCGTGGTGTATGCAAGATCGTTGACAGCGCGGGGTCTCGCCGCCGGTTACCTGCTGGACCGCCTGTTCGGCGATCCGCGCCGCGGGCACCCGGTCGCGCTGTTCGGCCGGGCCGCCGAAGCGCTCCAGCGCCGCCTGTGGGCCGATTCACGGCCCCGCGGCGCCGTCTACGCGGTCGTCTGCGCCGGTGCCGCCACCGGGCTCGGGGTGGCCGCGCGGGCCGCCACCTCCCGGCGCCCGAGGGCCCGGATCGCGGTGACCGCGCTGGCCACCTGGGCCGTGCTCGGCGGCCGCGGCCTGGCCGGGGAGGGCGCGGCGATGGCGCGCCTGCTGGAATCCGGTGACCTTCCCGGCGCGCGGCACCGCCTGTCCCATCTGTGCGGCCGGGACGCGGCGAACCTGGGCACCGGCGAACTCGCCCGCGCCGCCACCGAATCGATCGCCGAAAACACCTCGGACGCCGTGGTCGCCCCGCTGTTCTGGGGTGCGGTGGCCGGTATCCCCGGCCTGCTCGGCTACCGCGCGCTCAACACGCTCGACGCGATGGTCGGGCATCGTTCACCCCGGTACGAACGGTTCGGCTGGGCCTCGGCGCGCGCGGACGATCTCGCGAACCTCCTGCCCGCACGGCTCGGCGCACTCGCCGCCGTCTGCTGCGCACCGCTGGTGGGGGGACGGCCCGGGCGCGCTTGGCGCGTCTGGCGGCGTGATGCCTCCCGGCATCCCAGCCCCAACGCGGGACAGGTCGAGGCCGCCTTCGCCGGAGCGATGGACATCCGGCTCGGCGGCGTCAACCGGTACGGCGACCGGGTCGAGGACCGGGGCACGCTCGGGGACGGCCCGGCACCGGGGCCCGCCGATCTGCGCCGCTCGGTGACCCTGTCGCGGGCGGTCGGTGCGGTCGCGCTCGCCGTGGCGGTGCTGGCCCGATGAGCGGACTGCTGATCGCCGGTACCACCTCCGACGCCGGCAAGAGCCTCGTCACCGCCGGGATCTGCCGCTGGCTGGCCCGGCAGGGCCTGCGCGTCGCCCCGTTCAAGGCGCAGAACATGTCGAACAACTCCATGGTCTGCGCCGACGGCGCCGAAATCGGGCGTGCGCAGTGGTTGCAGGCCCGTGCGGCGGGCGTGGAGCCCGAAGCGGCGATGAATCCCGTCCTGCTCAAACCGGGCAGTGACCACCGCAGTCACGTGATCGCCCTCGGCAAGCCCGCCGGGGTGCTCCAGGCGGGCGAGTACGCCACGGGGCGGGCCGGACTGGCGCAACTCGCGTTCGACACCTACGCCGAGCTGAGCGGCCGGTTCGACCTGGTCGTGTGCGAGGGGGCGCGCAGTCCGGCGG
>NZ_VJWX01000255.1 GCF_007713715.1 Amycolatopsis rhizosphaerae | reverse complement strand
CAACTGGAGCAGCGACAGGAAGGTCCGGTAGATCTGGTCGGAGTGGAACCAGTGGTTTGTGCCCGCCCCCATCGCGATCATCGACCGGCCGCCGGTGCGCTCGGCGTTGCGGGCGAACTCCCTGGCCACCCGCACGCACGCCGCGGCGGGCACCGAGGTGATCGCCTCCTGCCAGGCGGGCGTGTAGGGATGCCCGGCGTCGTCGTAGCCGCTTGGCCAGTCGCCGGGCAGGCCGTCGCGCGCCACGCCGTACTGGGCCATCACCAGGTCGAACACGGTGGTCACCAGGTGATCCCCGAGCCGGAGGGCGGGAACGCCTCGTCGCAGGGCCGCACCGCCCTCGCCCCGTCCGCGGTCGAAGCGCGGCAGATCCACGGTGACGACTTCGGCGGCGGGCCGTCCGTACAGCGTGAGGGCGGGATCGACATCCAGGTCGAGGTTCCAGCGGCCGGGTTCACCGGCCCACCGGAAACCCAGCGACCCGTTGGGCACGTGCGGCCGTCCGGTGGCCTCGTCTAGCAGTACGGTTTTGAACTCGGCGTGCTCGGTGCCGTGGCCGAGGTCGGCGGCGGTGAGGAACCGGCCCGGCACGAACCCCTCACCGCGCTCGGTCAGGGTCACCAGGAACGGCAGGTCGGTGTAGGTGCGGGCGTAGCGGGCGAAGCGCGGCACGCGGCGGTCGCGGTGGAACTCGGCCAGGATGACGTGGCCCATGGCCATCGCGAGCGCCCCGTCGGTGCCCGGTGCGGCGGCCAGCCACTCGTCGGCGAACTTGGTGTGGTCGGAGAAGTCCGGCGACACCACCACGACCTTCTGGCCCCGGTAGCGCGCCTCGGCCATGAAGTGCGCGTCGGGGGTGCGGGTGATGGGCAGGTTCGTGCCCCACACGATCAGGTAGCCGGCGTTGAACCAGTCGCCGGACTCCGGTACGTCGGTCTGGTCCCCGAACACCTGGGGCGAGGCCATCGGCAGGTCGGCGTACCAGTCGTAGAACGACGAGATCGTGCCCCCGATCATCGACAGGTACCGGGTGCCTGCCGCGTAGGAGGTCATCGACATCGCGGGAATCGGCGAGAAGCCGATGATCCGGTCGGGGCCGTGGCGTTGGATCGTGTGCACCTGGGCGGCGGCGATCAGCTCGATCACCTCGTGCCAGGTGGACCGCACGAACCCGCCCTTGCCCCTCGCCCGCTTGTACTCGGTCGAGCGGTCGGTGTCGCCGGTGATCGATCGCCATGCCGCCACCGGATCCGCGTGTTCGGCCCGCGCCGCCCGCCACGAATCCAGCAGCGGCCCCCGGACGTACGGGTAGCGGATGCGGGTCGGCGAGTAGGTGTACCAGGAGAACGACGCCCCGCGCGGGCAGCCGCGCGGCTCGTACTCCGGAGAGTCCGGCCCCACCAGGGGATAGTCGGTGGCCTGGGTTTCCCAGGTGATGATCCCGTCCTTGACGTACACCTTCCACGAGCACGACCCGGTGCAGTTCACCCCGTGCGTGGAGCGGACCTCGCGGTCGTGGCGCCACCGCTCGCGGGAGAACTCCTCCGCGCCGCGGCCGCCCTCCCGGTACAGCACCCGGCGGTCGGCGGACTGCTCGCCGGGGAAGAACCATTGGGCGGCGCGCAGGAGCGCGTCGACAGCGTCCTGTGTGGACGGTCCGCTAGGGTGCGGCGATCCGGCGGAGCACATGGGGCAGAATCCCTCCGTGGCGGTAGTAGTCCGCTTCGCCGGGCGTGTCGATCCGGACGTCCGCATCGAACTCGCGGGTTGCCCCGTCCGCCGCGGTGGCGGTGATCCGGACCCGCTCGGGTAGCTCACCGTCCCCGGCCAGGCCGTGCAGGGAGTACACCTCTTCACCGGACAGGCCGAGTGCGGCGGCGTTCCGGCCGGGTGGGAACTGCAGGGGAAGCACGCCCATGCCGATCAGGTTGGCGCGGTGGATCCGCTCGTACGACTCCGCGAGCACCGCCCGGACGCCCAGCAGGGCGGTGCCCTTGGCCGCCCAGTCGCGGGAGGAGCCGGACCCGTACTCCTTACCGGCGATGACCAGCAACGGGACTCCTTCGGCGGCGTAGCGCCCCGCGGCGTCGTAGATCGTCATCCGCTCACCGTCGGGCAGATGCCGGGTGATACCGCCCTCGGTGGCCGGGGCGAGCAGGTTGCGCAGCCGGATGTTGGCGAAGGTGCCGCGGATCATCACCTCGTGGTTGCCGCGCCGGGAGCCGTAGGAGTTGAACTCGCGGGGCGCGATTCCGTGCTCTCGCAGGTAGGCACCGGCCGGCGAGTCGCGCTTGATCGCGCCGGCCGGGGAAATGTGGTCGGTGGTCACCGAGTCGCCGAGTAGCACCAGCACGCGCGCACCCTCGATGTCGCGCAGGGGTTGCGGTTCCGGGGGCAGGCCCTCGAAGAACGGTGGACGGCGCACGTAGGTGGAGCCCGGGTCCCAGGCGAACGTGTCCCCGGTCGGGATGGGTAGTGCCTGCCAGCGTTCGTCGCCGGTGAATACGTCGGCGTAGTCGCGGAGGTACATCCGCGTGTCCAGACAGGCCGCGACGGTCTGGTCGATCTCCTGGGAGCCGGGCCAGATGTCGCGCAGGAACACCGGCTGCCCGTCCGGGCCTGCCCCGAGCGGATCACGGGTGAGATCGGTGTCCATCGAGCCGGCCAGCGCGTAGGCGACCACCAGCGGCGGTGAGGCCAGGTAGTTGAGCTTGGTTTCCGGGTGGATGCGCCCCTCGAAGTTCCGGTTCCCGGACAGCACCGAGCACACCGCGAGGTCACCCTGGGCGATCGCACGCGACACCGGTTCGGGCAGCGGGCCGGAGTTGCCGATGCAGGTGGTGCAGCCGTAACCGACCAGATCGAACCCGAGTTCGCGCAGCGCAGGCAACACCCCGGCCCGGTCGAAGTAGTCCATGACGACCTTCGACCCGGGGGCGAGGGTGGTTTTCACCCACGGCTTGGGCCGCAGGCCCCGGCTGACGGCGTTGCGGGCCAGCAGACCGGCACCCAGCATGACCTGAGGGTTGGAGGTGTTGGTGCAACTGGTGATCGCGGCGATGACCACCGCACCGTGATCCAGTTCGACCGTTTCCCCGGCAGCCAAGGTGACGGTCACCGGTGCGCTGGGCCGTCGCCCGGGTTCGCCCGTGACGGGCACACTGCGGGGGCGGTCGTGCGGATGGTCGCCGGTGACCGCGACCGGGTCGGTGCTGGCGAGCACCGCGCCGAGGACGAACGCCATGCCCAGCGGCAGCGGGGTGAGCGCCACCGCGACCGCGGCGACCGCGGCCGCGGAGGCCAGCACGAGCCCGAGCGCGAGCACGGTCACCGGCCGCCAC
Organism: Amycolatopsis rhizosphaerae; assembly: GCF_007713715.1. GTDB lineage: Bacteria > Actinomycetota > Actinomycetes > Mycobacteriales > Pseudonocardiaceae > Amycolatopsis_E > Amycolatopsis_E rhizosphaerae. Next base: position 6,812 of record NZ_VJWX01000255.1, on the reverse strand, counting down.
ACCGCCTTCAGGTCGCGCCACGGCAGCTCCTCCCCGGCGGCGAACAGCAGGGGCGGGAGCACGACGAGGCTGACGACCTCCGGGCTCACCCGGATTTCGGGCACCACGGGCAGCACTCCGGCGATCACACCGGCGACCACCAGCAGCGACGGGGCGGGAACGCGCAGACGCTGGGCGAAGGCCGCCACCACGGTGGCCAGCACGACGAGGGCGAGAACCGTTTCGACGCTGCGCATTCCGCCCAGCAGGCTACCGGTGCCGGAGCGGCACGGCGATCGCGGTGACCGCGGCCAGGCCCGCCGCCCCGGTCAGGATCACCGGCGGCGACGCCACCGAACCGAGCAGGGCGAACAGGTACGGTGCGCAGAACCCGATGTAGGTCAGGGCCCAGAAGATCGCGGTGAGCCGGGCGAGGCCCCCGGGGGGCGCGATCTTGCCGACCTCGGTGAGCCCGAAGGTGACGCACAGCCCGTAACCGGCACCGAGGACGACGTCCGCGGCGAGCGCGACCACGGGTTGCCCGGACACCGCCGCGGCCGCCCCCAGCAGCAGACCGGTGGCGATGGCACCGAGCCCGCTGACCGCCACGGTCAGCACTCCCCGTGCGGCGAGGCGCCGTCCGAGCGGCTGGATGAGCAGTCCGCTCCCCAGCACCATGGCGATGGCCACCCCCGCGTAGGCGGTTTCGAAGCCCTTGAGATGCCCGGCGACCAGGCCGGGCAGGACGGCGAACCCGATGCTGGGCGCGGCGAACACCCAGGGCGCGACCGGCGCCACGAGCCGCCGGAAACGGGGGTCGCGGATTCCCGAGGCCCCGTTCCCGGCGCGGGCAGGGGCTGTCTCGGGCAGGGGCACGGCGAACACGAGGGCCACCACGGCCAGCCCGAGATGCGGCAGGTAGGCGGTGAACAACGGCGCCGGGGCCCACTGGGCGAGGAACGCCGCGACCAGACCGCTGACCCCGAACCCGGCCGTGAGCAGGAGGCTCGCCCGCCTCGCCCCGGCGGTGGGAGCGGCGGCCGGGTCGAACGGCGGGTGCGACAGTTCCTTGACCCAGGCGCTGCCGGCCGCGAGCACCGCCCCCATCGCGGCACCGGAACCCAGTCGTCCCAGGGCGAGCAGGGCCGGGGCATCGCCCATCAGTGCGAAGGTGGACACGGCCGACAACGCGACGGCGCCGAGCACGATCCGGCGCCGCCCGAGCCGGTCCGCGCCCGGGCCGCCCAGCAGCAGGCCCGGCACCAGGCCGCACACGTAGATCGCGAACAGGCCGGTGACCGCCGCCGCGGACAGCCCGAGCTGCCGCCGGTACGCGGCGAGCAGCGGCGAGAACTGGTTGGCCCCCCATCCCGCGGCGGCGACCAGCAGACCGGCCCGCAACCAGCCCAGCCGCACTCCCTCCGCCCGGTGATCGTCAATGATGCTCATACTCCGAGGTAACCGCCCACCCCGGCCGGTGCCCTCCTACATTCGGTTTTCCCGAACGGACTTGACGCGGGAGGACCGGCCACCGATCGTCGGTACCGATGGATCTGCGCCGTCTGACCTCGTTTCTCGCGGTGGCCGAAGAACAGCACTTCGGCCGGGCCGCGACCCGGCTGTTCCTGTCCCCCTCCGCGCTGACCGGGCACATCCAGCAACTCGAGCGGGAGATCGGCGCCGCCTTGTTCCACCGCGCGCCGGTCCGGCTGACCGCCGCCGGGGAACGGTTCGCCCAGCACGCCCGCGGCCTGCTGGACGCGGTGAACGCGGCGATGGATGACGTGGCGGGCACGACCGGGACGGCCGAGGACACGTTGCGGATCGGCGTGATGGCGCACGGTTCGGCGGAGCTGACCCCGGCGATCACCGGCGCCTTCGCCCGCGCCCGCCCGCACGTCCGGCTCGTGTTCGAACAGCTCACCTTCACCGAGCACCTCACCGCGCTACTGGCCCACCGCGTCGACGTGGCCTTCGTCCGGCCTGCGGTGGACGACGAGCGGATCGCCGTCGATCCGCTCACCCGCGAGCAACGGATCGTCGTGGTCCCCGCGCGCTCGGACTACGCTTCGGCCGGGGAACTGCGCCTGGCCGACGTGCTGGACCTGCCGTTCGTGACGGTGCCGCCGCACACGCCCCGGCCGTTCACCGACTACCTCTACTTCATGGAGGCCCGCGGCGGCGAAGCCCCGCACCGCAGCCCGGACCACGCGCTCACCGCCCACGACGTGCTCACGAGTGTGGCGGCCGGACGGGGAGCGGGCTCGGCGCTGAGCTCCTTCGCGCGCTACTACCCGTGGCCGGGAACGGTCTGCGTGCCGGTGGTCGACGCGCCGTGGGACCACAGCGTCCTGGCCACGCGGGCCCACGACCCGAACCCCTCGGTCCGGCTGTTCCGCGCCCTGGCCCGTACGCTCGCCGCGGACTTCCCCGAACAGGAGCTCAGGTCCGGGACCAGGCCGTCTTCATCCAGTTCCCGGCCAGGAACACCATCGCCACCAGCGCGATGATCATCCCGATGCCGGGGCCGCTGCCCGCGATGTTGTTCGCGTGGGAGGACTGCTGCGACCAGATCGCGAGCAGGCCGTCCACCGAGGCGAACCAGCCGCCCATGGCGCACACCCAGGCCAGCCACCAGCGGCGGGTCAGCAGGGCCAGCACCGAGGCGAACACCCCGAACGCGGTCGAGGTGGCGGCGAACAACTGCGGAACGGGGCCGCCCTGGCCCAGCAGCACCTGCCAGCCCGCGTGCTGGCCCACCCACGGCAGCAGCTGGCCGATCAGCAGCGCGAACACCAGCAGCGAGAGCACGAAGCCCCGCCTGCCCAGCTCCACGGTCCGCGCCGCCTTGCGGACCACCTGGTCGACGTCCTCGCCCAGCTTGCCCAGTTCCGTCCCGTTCGGCACGTCGTTCACGCTCCACACCCGCTTGTTGTCGATAGGGCCGCCGCCGGGGCCCCGAACGAGGGCAGCCCGAGGCTGACCCCGTCCGTCTTCGGCCGCAGCCCGGCTTCCACGTTGTCACCGGCCCGGGTCCGCCGGTGCGACAGGAGATCTCCGTCGGCGACGAGGTGGTGCGGGGCCGCGTAGGTGACCACGGTCCGCACGATGTCGCCCGGCCGCACCTCGCGGTCGACGGCGGGCCCGCCGGGCGTGAAGTGCACCAGCCTGCCGTCGCGGGCACGCCCGCTCATCCGGTGGGTCTCGGCGTCCTTGCGGCCTTCGCCGGTGGCCACCAGCAGTTCGACCGTGCGCCCGAGAAGCTTCTTGTTCTCCTGCCATGAGATCTCGTTCTGCAGTTCCACCAGGCGGTCGTAGCGTTCCTGCACGACCTGTTTTGGCAACTGCCCCGGCATCTCGGCGGCCGGCGTGCCGGGCCGCTTCGAGTACTGGAAGGTGAACGCGCTGGCGAACCGGGCCTGACGGACCACTTCGAGGGTGGCCTCGAAGTCCTCCTCGGTCTCGCCGGGGAAACCGACGATGATGTCGGTGGTGATGGCGGCGTCCGGCATCGCCGCCCGGACCTTGTCCAAAATGGACAGATAACGGGCGGAGCGGTAGGACCGCCGCATCTCGCTCAGGATCCGGTCCGAGCCGGACTGCAGCGGCATGTGCAGCTGGTGGCAGACGTTGGGGGTCTCGGCCATCGCGTCGATCACGTCGTCGGTGAAGGCGGCCGGATGCGGCGAGGTGAACCGGACCCGCTCCAGCCCGTCGATCGGGCCGCAGGCCCGCAGCAGCTTCGAGAAGGCTGCCCGGTCCCGGAACTCCTGGCCGTAGGAGTTCACGTTCTGCCCCAGGAGGGTCACTTCGAGCACACCCTCGGCGACCAGCGCCTGGACCTCGGCGAGGATCTCGCCGGGCCGCCGGTCCCGCTCCTTGCCCCGCAGGGAGGGGACGATGCAGAAGGTGCAGGTGTTGTTGCAGCCGACCGAGATGGACACCCAGCCGGAGTAGGCCGAGTCGCGGCGGGCGGGCAGGGTGGAGGGGAAGGTCTCGAGCGATTCGAGGATCTCGACCTCGACCTCGGAGTTGTGCCGGGCGCGCTCCAACAGCACCGGCAGCGAGCCGAGGTTGTGCGTGCCGAACACCACGTCCACCCACGGCGCCCGCTGCACGATCCGGCCGCGGTCCTTCTGCGCCAGGCAGCCCCCGACCGCGATCTGCATCGCGGGGTTGGCCTCCTTCATCGGCCGCAGGTGCCCGAGGGTGCCGTACAGCTTGTTGTCCGCGTTCTCCCGCACCGCGCAGGTGTTGAACACGACCAGATCGGGCGTGGCGCTCTCCCCGGCCGGCACATAGCCCGCTTCTTCCAGTTGTCCCGCGAGGCGCTCGGAATCGTGCACGTTCATCTGACAGCCGAACGTGCGGATCTGATACGTCTTGACAGACTCTGCCGTGTTCATCGGCTACCAGGGTAAACCCGGTGCCGCCGGGACTTCACAAGCCCAGATGAAGACGCAGCGCCTGGTCGATCTTCGCCAGCACCGCGGGGGGCACGCGGCCGGTCCGGCGGCCGATGCGCTCCACCGACACCGAGCGCACCTGCTCGGCCTGCGCCTTGGAGTCGGTCTTGAGTCCGCAGTCCGCCGCGGGCAGCAGGACCTGGAACGGGTACACGCGGTTGACGTTCGAGGTGACCGGAACCACCGTGACCACCCCGCGGCCCAGGCGGGCGGCCACCGCGTTGGCCCCGTCGTTGCTGACGATCACCGCCGGGCGGGTCTTGTTCGCCTCGGTGCCGCGCACCGGCTCGAGGTCGACCAGCCGGATCTCGCCACGGTGCATCAGCGTGCCGCCACGCCGTCACCGACCGTAGTCTCCCAGTCCTCGGCCTCCGCCGCGGCCCACTCCTCCCAGGCCGCCTGGTAGGCATCCTCCAACTGTGAGGCACGGAGCAGTTCGATGGCCCGGTGCAGCACCGCCGAGCGCGATCCGGCCTTCGTCCGTGCTGCGTATTCGTCGAGGAAGGCGACGTCCTCCTCACCGAGACTGACACTCAGTTTCATACTTCGAATGCTACTGCCGTTGCCACCAGGTTGCCACCCTGTCCGGGCCCCGCCCGGAGGCGCAACCGAGAGTGACTAAGGTACTTGGCGCACCGTGCCCGAGATGACACCTGGGTTGCGGTTGATCAGGTTTTCATCAATTTTGTCAGCGTCGGTCGACGCTTCGGTGTTAGATCGCCGGATGAGCGCGGTAATGGAGGTTCGATGAGCGCAACGACGTCGGCGCCGCCCATGATCAGGGCTGCGGGCGTGAACAAGTTCTTCGGCGATCTGCACGTGCTGAAGGACATCAACCTGGAGGTACCGCGCGGCCAGGTCGTCGTGGTGCTGGGCCCGTCGGGTTCCGGCAAGTCCACCCTGTGCCGGTCGATCAACCGGCTGGAGCCGATCAACGCGGGTGAGATCTCCGTCGACGGTGCCCCGCTGCCCAGCGAGGGCAAGGCGCTGGCCGCACTGCGCGCGGACGTGGGGATGGTCTTCCAGTCGTTCAACCTCTTCGCCCACAAGACCATCCTGGAAAACGTGATGCTGGCGCCGGTCAAGGTGCGCAAGATCGCCACCGCCGAGGCCCGCAAGACCGCGATGGAACTGCTGGAGCGGGTGGGCATCGCGAGCCAGTCCGGCAAGTACCCGGCGCAGCTGTCCGGCGGGCAGCAGCAGCGCGCGGCGATCGCCCGCGCACTGGCGATGAAGCCGAAGGTGATGCTGTTCGACGAGCCCACCTCCGCGCTGGACCCGGAAATGGTGCAGGAGGTACTGGACACCATGACGGGGCTGGCCGCCGAGGGCATGACGATGCTCGTGGTCACGCACGAAATGGGCTTCGCCCGACGCGCCGCGCACCGCGTGGTGTTCATGGCGGACGGCGAGATCGTCGAGGACGCCACGCCGGACGAGTTCTTCACCAAGCCGAAGTCCGACCGTGCCAAGGACTTCCTCGGCAAGATCTTGACCCACTAGGGAGATTCCGCGGCGCGCCGGGCGCCGCCTCTACAGGAAGCAGGGAACATTCGCATGAGAATCCGCACCCTGGCGGCAGGGCTGCTGGTCGGCGCGCTCACGCTCACCGCCTGCGGCAAGGAAGGTTCGCCCTCGGGCGGGACGGGGGACAACGCCGCCGCGGCGCTGCCCGCCTACACGGTGCAGCAGAACGTGGACGTCGCCGGATCCCCGACCTTCGCCAAGATCAAGAGCAAGGGCGGCCTGACCATCGGGGTCAAGGACGACCAGCCTGGTCTGGGCCAGAAGGACGCGACCACGGGCAAGTACGCCGGTTTCGACATCGAGATCGCGAAGATGATCGCGGCCGGGCTGGGCATCGACGAAAGCAAGATCACCTACAAGACCGTGGACTCCAGCGCCCGCGAGGCCGCGATCTCCAACGGTGACGTCGACTACTACGTCGGCACCTACACCATCAACGACAAGCGCAAGGCGCTGGTCTCCTTCGCCGGCCCGTACTTCCAGGCGGGCCAGGACCTGCTGGTGCGCAGGAGCGACAACTCCATCACCGGCAAGGACACGCTCAAGGGCAAGAAGGTCTGCTCGGCGACCGGTTCCACCCCGATCCAGCGCGTGCGGGAGCAGGGCCTGACCGAGCCGGGCAACATCGTCGAGTTCCAGAAGTACTCGCAGTGCGTGGACAAGCTGCTCACCAAGGAGGTCGACGCCGTCACCACCGACGACGCGATCCTCAAGGGCTTCGCCTCGCAGGACCGCGACAACCTGCAGGTCGTCGGCAAGCCGTGCTCGACCGAGCCCTACGGTGTCGGCCTGGCCAAGGACGACGCGGCGCTGCGCGGCAAGATCGACGACCTGCTGCAG
>NZ_VJWX01000254.1 GCF_007713715.1 Amycolatopsis rhizosphaerae | reverse complement strand
GGTGGGAAATGACCGGGTTCCGCCGGCCACCACCGCGTCTCCGGTGTGCCCTGGTGTAACCGCCACGAGTCCGCCTCCTTTTGCCCTGCACTGCGTCCGAGGTGCCGCTTCCCCCTCGTGAAAAGTGGCACATGAATTGAGTACCAGGGCGGTGGCCGCGGGTCTCGGGTAAGCGGAGCGGCTGCGATCGGCGGCGCCGAACGGTCGGTGACCGGTCGATGAGCGGTTTTTCGACTTCAGTCCGACCCCGCCGCCGAACGGGTGAGAAGGGGTTGAGCGGCGCTACTCAGAGGATCTCCGTACCGCCAAACGGAGCAATTCGTGATCTTGTCTGCCTGTTGTTGCCGTCGCCGCGGCCCGGTGCCGTTGCCCAGGACGGGCGCCAGACCGCCCCGGGAAACGGTTTCAGCCCCGCGAAGTGGTCGATGATCGCCCGCAGTCCCGGGTGCGGATTCGTTCCCCGGAACATGAGGGAGAGTGGATAGACGAGCGTCGGGTTCACGATCGGGATGCGGCGCAGGTCGTGGTTCGCCGGCCAGACGTACCGGTCGCGCGCGCCGACGAGGGTGGCCACGTCGGCGGAGTCCGCCAGGGCGTCGAGAAGTACCTCGTCACCGAAATTCGGCCCTGCCGCGTCGATGCGGAGGTCGAACTCCGTGGCGAGTTCGTCGTAGAACTCCCCCCATTCGCTTCGGGGTGCGATGCCGGGCACCCAGATCCGGAGCTTGCGCAGCCGGGACGGGGTCAGTGTCCGCGCGGAGGCGAGCGGATGCCTCGGGCCGACGAGGAGTTCCAGCGGGGAGTCGAAGACGTGGATCATGTGCACGTCGCGCGGCAGCAGGCCCGGATCGGTGACGGTGCGGAACGAAGCGTCGATCTCGCCTGCCTCGACGGCGGCGGCCGCCACGCGAGGGTCGTCGACCCTGAGGGTCACCACGTCGAGGTCGGTTTCCGGATGCGAGCGCCAGTAGTCGTGCAGGATGACGGCCTGCGCGCTTCGCAGGCCGAGAACGTCGATCCGAAGGGCCCGCGAGCCCGGTCTGATCGCGGTGATGGCGCGATCGACAGCCGCGACGATGCTGCGTGCATGTGGGAGGAAAGCCCGGCCGTCGAGCGTGAGTTCGACCCCTCGGGCGGTACGGGTGAACAGGCGGACCCCCAGCTCGCGCTCCAGGGCGGCGATCCGCTTCGAGACCGCCTGCTGTGTCACGCCCAGTTCGTCGGCCGCGTGCTGCAACTGTCCGAGCTCGGCCGCCCGGACGAACGACCGCACTGCCTTGGTGTCCATCGGGTCCAGACTAGGTACGCACAACCGATCGTTGTGGCTCGCCGCGAGGCGGTTGTTTGATCCCGCGGTCGTGCAGCCGCTGTGATGCAGGGACCCGAACATCGGTTGTCGCTGAGGAGCGTGTGCGCGTGAAACTGGGGGCTGCTTTCGGCTGGTTGTGGTCGGCCTACGCCGTGAGCACGTACGGCACGTGGGTCGCCTTCGGAGCGTTCCCGCTCATCGCGGTCCGAGTACTGCACTCGCCCGCATTCGCCGTTTCGCTTCTGGAGGCGGCCGGGCTGGCCGTCGCGGCGGCCCTCGCGCTCCCGCTCGGCCCGTGGGTCGAGCACCGGCCCAAACGTCCGGTGATGATCGGGATGGATCTGGCCCGGTTCCTCGCGATGGCGAGTATTCCGGTCGCGTACTTCCTCGGTCTGCTGTCCTACGGCCAGTTGCTGGTCGTCTCGGTCGTCTCCGGCACCGCGGGCATCGCCTTCACGGCCGCTTCCGGCGCGTACCTGAAACACCTCGTCCCCAGCGAACACCTCCTCACCGCGAACGGGAGATTCGAGGGCACGAGCTGGGTGGCGACCGCGGTGGGCCCGCCCCTCGGCGGCGCGCTCATCGCCCTGCTCGGCCCGGTCATCACCGTCGTGGCCGACGCCCTCAGCTACCTGCTGTCCGCGCTCGGGATCCTCCGCATCCGCGGAGGCGACGTCGCGGCACCCCGCGACCCGGCCACCGGACTGCGCGGAGCCGACCTGCTGCGGGGCTGGCGGTTCATCCTCCGCGACCGCGCGCTCCGGCATCTGTTCCTCAACTCGATCCTGGTCAGCGGCCTGATCATGGCGGCGTTCCCGCTCCTGGCCGTCCTCCTGCTGGGCGAGTACCACTTCCCGGCCTGGCAGTACGGTCTCGCCTTCGGTGTCCCGGCACTCGGCGGCTTCGTGGGTGCCCGCCTGTCCGCACGCCTCGTCCGGCGTCACGGACGGCACCGGGTCATGACCGTCTTCGGCTGGCTGCGATCGCTCTTCCCGCTCGGTCTCGCGTTCGTCGGCCCCGGCGTTCCGGGACTCCTCACCGTGATCCTCGTCGAGGGACTGCTGATCACCTGCATGGGCGTCTTCAACCCGATCTACGCCACCGAACGCCTGCAGCGCACCCCCGCGGACCACGCGGCCCAAGTCCTCAGCACCTGGAGTGTCAGCAGCAAACTCCTGCAGGCCACCCTCATGGTGATCTGGGGCATCCTCGCCACACTCACCAGCCCCCTCGCCGCGATCACCATCTCCGGCGTTCTCCTGCTCGCCACCCCGCTCCTGCTGCCCAAACGGACGCACCTGTCCGACCCCGCACCGGTAGGCACTCGGGACGGTCAGAGCAGGAGTGCCCGGGCCTCCGGGGTCATGAGATCGGAAAGATCCCGGTAGGGCACGACGATCTCGGTCGGATCGCACACCATCGGGTAACCGAGGGCACTGGCTTCGACCACGAAGGTCACGCCGTCCTTCGCGAAGCCGACCTGCAGCGCTCCCGTACCCGCCGGGGTATAAGGGTCCAGATCCCCGGGTTCGAGGCCACGCACGTCGTTCACCGGAGGGGTGCCACCGCAGAAGCCCCCCGGCGAGCGAGCGAGGATCCGCTGACTGAGAAGCGACATCCCCTGAGCGCTCTTCGCGATGTCGCGGAAGACGTCCGCCGCGGTCAGTGTCCGCCCGGTGGCCAGATCGAGGTTGATCGTCCGCACGCCCGCCGCTCCGTGGTTGCCGAACTGGGCCGAGTCGACGGTGAGCGTGTACTGCACCGACAGCACCTTCCGGTCCTGGCGGTCGATCTTGACCTCGTTGTGCACGTGCGGGATGTCGCCGTTCTGCTCGGGACCGTTCACCCCCTGCCGGACGTAGCCGATCCACTGGTCCAGCGGGGCCATCAGTGCGGCGTTGACGCGTTGCTGCACGGCCGGATCACCGATCCCGGAGACCCGCGCGTACTGGGCGCTGACGTCGAAGGTGCCGTCGTTTTCGGTTCGGGTGGGCAGGTCGACCACCAGCGCGACCGGGGTGGCGCTCGTGGTTCCCGCGGCTACCGGCGGCGGGTTCCCGTTGGCGCCCGAAGGTGCGGTGCCCACCACGACCGCGACGACGACGGCCGCCGCGACCAGAACCGCGCCGACGATGGCGGCGATCACCTTCCCGCTCACCGCCACCCCGGCGGCGGCCGTCCCGGCGGTTCCGGCGGTTCCGGCCACACTGCCCGCCGCGGTACCGGCCGCGGTGGTGCCCACGGTCCCGGCAGCGGTCCCAGCGGCGGTTCCGGCGGCGAGGCCGGGAGCGACCGCGGTCCCGGCGCCGAGCAGCGCCAGCGGCGACAGCGCCAGGAGCACCCCGGCGCGCTGCGCGAGCCGGAGCAGGCCCCGCTCTTCCCAGTCCTCGCCGTAGCCCGCGATCGCGGCGGCTTCGAGTTCGGCGACGAACTCGGCGGCGCCGAACGGCCGGCCGGTGGGCGCCTTCGCCATGCCACGGGCGATCAACGCGCGCACCGGCTCCGGCGCCAGTTCCACCGGTACGGGCGCGTCCCGGTGCAGTTCGCGCAGTGTCTCGATGCTGTCGGCCTCGAACGGCCGCCGTCCCGTGACGCCGTGGAAGAACACGCAGGTGGCGGCGTAGACGTCGGTCGAGGGACTCGCCGGAAGACCCTCCCACTGCTCGGGCGCCATGTAGGCGGGCGTGCCCACGGGTACGCCCGCCTCGCCCGCGAGCACGGCGATGCCGAAGTCGACCAGCTTGCTCTCGCGGCCGGGGCCGACCAGCACGTTGTCGGGCTTGTAGTCGCGGTGCACGATGGCCACCCGGTGCGCGTCGGCAAGGCCGAGCAGCGAGCCCTTGAGCACCGCGAGGGCGCCTTCGGGCTCCAGCCGCCCGTCCGCGGCGAGCACCTCGCGCAGTGAGATCCCTCGCACGGCTTCCATGACGATCGCGGCACCCTCCGGGGTCTCCACGAACTCGTACAACCGGGTGACATGCGGGCTGTGGATCCGGCTGAGGATCGTGGCCTCCCGCCGGAAGGCGGCCAGGCGCGCCGGATCCAGCAGGTGCCGCCGGAACAGGTACTTGATCGCAACGACGCTGTTCGAGACGTCGTGCCGGGCCAGTACGACGCGGCCGAAACCGCCTTCGCCGAGTGCTTTCAGTTCGGTGAAACCGGGTAGCGACCATATGTCCACCACTCTGAGAGGTGAGCTGCGCCGCAGCGGTTCCCCTGGGTTCGCGGTTAGGGTTACTCGCCGGTTACCGTGCGAGTCACCACTAGTCACATTCGTTGGAGGATCATCGATGCGTTCGCCGAAGGACTTCTTCGCGCCGCTCGCGGTCGGGGCACCGGACCCGGTCCGGGAGATTCCCGCGCTGCCGTCGAGGATGATCCACTTCTTCGACCCCAGCAACGAAAAGATGGCCGCCAAGGTCCCCGACCTTGCCAAGAAGGTCGACGTCCTGCTGGGCAACCTCGAGGACGCGGTGCGTGCCGACCGCAAGGAGGCGGCCCGCAACGGACTGGTGTCCATCGCCAAGTCCACCGACTTCGGTGCCACCCAGCTGTGGACCCGGATCAACAGCCTCGACTCGCCCTGGGTCCTCGACGACCTGATCACCCTGGTCACCGAGATCGGCGACAAGCTCGACGTGATCATGGTGCCGAAGGTCGAGGGCGCGCAGGACATCCACTACGTCGACCGGCTGCTCGCCCAGTTGGAGGCCCGCGCGGGCCTGCGGCGCCCGCTGCTGGTGCACGCCATCCTGGAGACCGCGAGCGGGGTGGCGAACGTCGAGGAGATCGCCGGCGCCAGCCCGCGCATGCAGGGCATCTCGCTCGGCCCGGCCGACCTGGCCGCCAGCCGCCGGATGAAGACCACCCGCGTCGGCGGGGGCCACCCCGGCTACCTGGTGCGCACCGACCCGGTCGGCGACGACCTCGAGACCGGCCGCACCACCTACCAGCAGGATCTGTGGCACTACACCGTCGCGCGCATGGTCGACGCCTGCGCGATGCACGGCATCCTCCCCTACTACGGCCCCTTCGGCGACATCCGCGACGTGGTGGCCTGCGAGGACCAGTTCCGCAACGCGTTCCTGCTCGGCTGTGTCGGCACCTGGACGCTGCACCCGGTGCAGATCGACATCGCCCGCAGGGTGTTCTCCCCCGATCCCAAGGACGTCGCCTGGGCACGGCGCGTGATCGCCGCGATGGGCGACGGCACCGGCGCGGTGATGATCGACGGGAAGATGCAGGACGACGCCTCGGTGAAGCAGTGCCGGGTGGTGGCCGAGCTGGCCGACGCGCTCGCCACCCGCGACCCGGAACTCGCCAAGGCCTACGACGAAGCCACGAAGGAGGCGCTGGCGTGAGTCAGCTCGAGGTCAAACCCCGCCGGTCCGTGCTGTACATGCCCGGCGCGAACGAGCGCGCGCTGGAGAAGGCCAAGGCCCTCCCGGCGGACGCGCTCATCCTCGACCTCGAGGACGCCGTCGCGCCGGACGCCAAGGAAGCGGCCCGGGAACGGGTGTGCGCGGCCGCGGCCTCGGGCGAGTACGGCCGCCGCGAGGTGACGATCCGGGTGAACGGCCTCGACACCGAGTGGCACGACGCGGACCTGCGGGCCGCGGCGCAGGCCGGTCCGGCCGCGGTGGTGGTGCCGAAGGTCAACTCCGCGCACGACGTGCACAACATCGAACGCGCGCTGGAGCTGGGCGGGGCCCCGGACCACACCGCCATCTGGGCCATGGTCGAAACCCCGGTCGCGATGCTGCACGCCGAGGAGATCGCGGCGGCCAGCGAGCGGCTCACCGTGCTCGTGATGGGCACTAACGACCTGGCCAAGGAACTGCACGCGGAGTTCGTCCCCGGCCGCGCCCCGCTGCTCGGCGGGCTGTCGCTGTGCCTGCTCGCCGCGCGGGCCACCGGCAAGGTCATCCTCGACGGCGTCTACAACGACGTGAAGGACGTCGAGGGCTTCAAGGCCGAGTGCCTGCAGGGCCGCCAGTTCGGGTTCGACGGCAAGACCCTGATCCACCCCGGGCAGATCGAGCCGTGCAACGAGGTGTTTTCCCCGTCGGAAGCCGAGATCGAGCAGTCACGCAAGATCATCGCGGCCTTCGAGGAGGCCAAGGCCGAGGGCCGCGGCGTGGTCACCGTCGACGGCCGGATGATCGAGAACCTGCACGTCGACAACGCGCAGCGGATCCTCGCCCTGGCCGAGGCCTTCACCGCCTGACCGGCTTTCAGGTGAAGGTGCCGGGGTCCTGGAGCCAGTCGAGCGCCTTGCGGGCCGCGTTCGACACGGCGCGGTCGGGGTGGGCGACCACCATCGACTCCAGGACCTCCCGCGTGCTCGGGTGGCCGCAGATCGTGGCGTCGGCGAGGAAGAGCAGCTGGGCAGGCCGGGGTTGCGCGGCGAAGGACTCCATCGCCTTCTTCCGGCCCGCCGAGCGGATGTCCGCCGCCAGCACGTCCACCATGCTGTAGGTCCGCTCGCGCCCGCTGACCTCGCTGGCGTCGATCAACCCGGCTTCGAGCAGCCAGGCCAGCGCGGCGGGACCCGCCGCGGAGTGGTCCCGCAGCCCGGCGATCGCCGCCACCCCGGCCTCCCCGAACTCGCCGAGCAGCTGGAAGGCGCGCATGCGGTGCTCGAAGTCGTCCGTGCGGCGGGCGATCTCGGACAGTTCGACGATCGCGCGCTCGGGTTGCCGTGCCCGCAGCCACCGGCTCGCCCCCTCTTCGAAGGCCTCGGGGGACAGCTGCGCAATGCGGGTGAAGAACACCTCGGCCGTCTCGGCGGCCAGGTCGTCCAGGGTGAGCGTCGGGATACCCGCGTAGACCCGTGCGTCGTAGATCGCGCGGACGCCCAGCGGCAGGATCCGCACCACCTGCCGCTCCTCGGCGGGCACTTCGTCCACCGAGTCCACACCCGCGAAGTCGATCAGATCCGGGTAGTGCTCCTCACGGGCGGGCAGCAGCTCGACCAGGCCGAAATCGCTCAGCCTGCGCACCACGCGGAGCACCGGTTCGGCGTCCGAGGCGTACCGGGCCGTCTCGCCGAGGCCGTCGAGGATCTCGACCAGCATCGGGATGGTCGCGTAGTCGTGGTCAGCCTGCACCGATTCCAGCAGGTCCAGTGCGAGATGCCGGTCCGCGGAACGGCGCCGGACGGGCTCGCCGACCTCGGCGATCACATGCGGGATCGCCACGCGCCACAGCGCGAGCGGATCCTCCAGCACCGGCGCGGCCCGCTTGACCCGCACCAGCCTGCCCCCGCGGGCCCGGACCACGCCCGCCGTCTTCGCCAGCGACACCAGCTCCGCCGGGTCGTCCACGCCGAGCCGGTCCACCAGATCGCACGCGTCCGCCTCGGTGAGGCGGCCCTTGGCGGCCAGCTCACGTCCCTCGCCGACCCAGTCGGTGAACCGCCTCAGCCGCCGCACCACCGGGGTGCCGGCGGCGTCGGCCGCCAGCACCGACTCGGGGGCCAGCGCGAACACCGGGACGGGATCCTGCGGATCGACCTCGGGATCGCCGTCGTAGTGCCGGTAGGCGATCTCGTGCAGCAGACCCTGGTCGACGCCGATCTCGCCATGCTGCACGCGCTCGATGAACCGCTGCGCCTCGGCCTCGTCCAGCGGGTCGATGCCGTTCTCGGCCATCGCCACCGCCCAGAACTTGGCCAGGCCGAAGTTGGCCGGGTCCCGCATCGCCTCGTCGAAGCGGGGCCCGATCGCCCGTACGAACGAACGCAGCACCACCGGCGGTTCGCTGCGCATGTCGTACAGATCCGCGTCGTCGAGGAAGTCGAGCAGCGCCTCGACGGTGGACAGCACCGCGGAGGAATGCGGATCCAGCAGCACGACCTTGCGCGGGAACCAGTTCAGCAGCGCCCCGCGCAGGATCTCGCGGGTCCAGCGCCCCAGCAGGCCGTCGCGCTCGAACCGGTAGTCGAGCAGGGCGCCGGCGACCACGGGATCGACCACGCGTTGCCGCATCTGCGCCCACGCGTCGAGTTCGACGAGCAGGCGCTCACGAGCGTCGATGAAATCCTCTTCGTCCGCTCCCGTGTAGACCATGCGCATACCGAGATGGTCTCAAGTTCCGCCGCCGATTACACCTCAAGAGCGCGTTGCGGTTCCCGAATTAGTTCGAATGCTGCAGCCACCCGCAGCACTCCGAGGTCGTCGAAGCGCCGCCCCGCGATCTGGAGGCCGATCGGCAGCCCCTCGGAGGTGTAACCGCAGTTGAGGGACACCGCGGGCTGCCCGGACATGTTGTACGGCACGGTGAACGCGATGTGTTCGAAGGGCCGTGCCGGGTCGTTGGTGGGCGAGGGCCACTCCGCGGGCGGCGGCGGAACCGGGCAGGTGGGCGAAAGGACGAAGTCGAACGGCCCGGTCGCGCGCAGCGCCGCCACGCTGATCGCGTCGATCTGGGCGAAACCGCGGTAGGTCGCGGCACCGGAAACCCCGGCACCACCGCGTGCCCAGTCCGCGATGTACGGCAGCACCTTCGCGCGCCGCCGTTCGGGCAGCGCGCTGATGTCGCACCAGGCGCGCACCCGCCAGAACGTGTCGAGACCGTCGAGCATCTCCCTGGTCAGAAACGCCTCCACCGGTTCGACGATCGCTCCCGCCGCCTCGAACCGGCGAGCGGCGTCCGCGACCGCGGCGCGGATCTCCTCGTCGACCGGCAGCCCGACACCGGGATCGAGGTGCAGGCCCAGGCGCAGTCCGGCGAGACCGGTCTCGAGCGCGTGCCACGGGATCTCGGCCGGCGGCAGGCTCAGGTGATCGCGCGGGTCCGGCGCGGCCAGCAGCCCGGTGAGCAGCGCCGCGTCGGCCACCGTCCTGGTCAGTGGCCCGGCGACCCGGCCGAGGTAGGGCGGATGCACCGGCACCCGGCCGAAGCTGGGCTTCAGGCCGACCAGGCCGCACCAGCCCGCGGGCAGGCGGATCGACCCGCCGATGTCGGTGCCCACGTGCAGCGGGCCGTACCCGGCCGCGGCCGCCGCGGCCGCTCCGGCGCTCGATCCGCCCGGTGTGCGACCGGTGTGCCATGGATTGCGGCTCGCGGGGTGGAAACTGGACAGGCCGGAGGTGAGCATCCCGTAGTCGGGCATGGTGGTCTTGGCGAGCAGCACCGCGCCCGCCTCGCGTACGCGGGCCGCCGCCGGCGCGTCCTCGGCGGCGGGCAGCAGTTCGGTGGCCGCCGTGCCCAGTGGCACGGGAATGCCCTTGGTGGCGATGTTTTCCTTGAGCGTCAGGGGAATCCCGTCAAGCGCGCCGGCTTCCCCGTGGCGCCACCGCCGCTCCGACTCCTTCGCCGCGGCCCGCGCCCGCTCCGGTTCGTAGGCGTAGAGCGCGTGCAGCGTGGGTTCGAGGGCGTCGATGCGGTCCAGTACCGCCTCCGTCACCTCGACCGGGGACAGCTCGCGCCGTCGGTATCGCTCCAGCAGCTCGGTCGCGCTCTCCTCGATCAACGCGGTCCTCCTATTCCGGTGGCGTGTAGCGGCCGTCCACCGCGGTCCAGCCGCCGTCGACGGCGAGCACCGAACCGGTGACGAAACTGGCGGCGTCCGAAGCGAGGTAGACCACCGCACCGGCCAGCTCCTCGGCGCGGGCCCACCGGCCGAGGGCGCTCTTGCCCGCGTACGCCGCGTACCACTCGGGACTGGCCTTGATCTGCGCGGTGAGCGGCGTTTCCACCACCCCGGGCGCGATCGCGTTCACCCGCACCCCGGACGGCCCGAACTCGGCGGCCGCGGTGCGCAACAGCTGCACCAGACCGGCCTTGGTCGCCGCGTACGGCCCCTGACCGGGCTCCACCGTCGTCCCGCGGATGGACGAGAAGGCGATGATGCTGCCC
>NZ_VJWX01000253.1 GCF_007713715.1 Amycolatopsis rhizosphaerae | reverse complement strand
CGCCCCGATCGAGGTCACCGCACCGGTGCCCAAGATCATCGATGAGCCCGGGGTCCCCGGCCGGACTTCCCCGACCGACCTCCGCACCGTCCGCTGGCTCCCGTGGGCCGCGATCGGCCTGCTCGCGGTGCTGCTGGTCACCGCGATCGTGCTCGCCACCACCAGCGGCGGCGGCACCGGAAAACAGAGCGCGGCCACCTCGACCGCACCGGCGCCGCAGTTCGTCGACGGAATCCCCTTCCTCACCCGTGATTCCGCCTCGGACCCGAACTGCGCCGCACACGCGGTCGGTGACGTGCAGGCGAGCCTGCAGCGCACCGGATGCGTGTCGATGAAGCGCGGCAGCTTCGAAGCGACCGTCGACGGCAGGCCTGCCGCGGTGTCCGTAGCGGAGATCACCTTCGCCGACACCGTGGCCGCCACGGAATTCAAGAAGGTCGCGGACAACCCAGGAGGAGGAAGCGTGACCGACCTGGCCGTCGAAACCCGGAAGTGGCCGCGCACCCCGCATTTCGAGAGTGCCGCCTACCTCAGCGCGGACGACGGCACCACCGTGCGCCTGGTGCTGGCGGGCTGGTTCGACCAGGCGTCCGCCACCACCGACCCCGCGCTGGTCCGCGCCGCGCGGGCCGCGACCAATCTCCGGATTCCCTGAACCCCCGGTTTCAGAGACCGTAGGCCTCCAGCAGCCGCAACCAGACCTCGCTGATCGTCGGGAAGGCGGGCACGGCATGCCACAGACGCCGTAGCGGCACCTCCCCCACGATCGCGACCGTCGCCGAGTGCAGCAGTTCGGCCACGTCCTGGCCGACGAAGGTGACCCCGGCGAGCACCTCCCGTTCGGTGTCGACCACCATGCTCGCCCGCCCGCGGTAACCCTCGGCGTGCAGCGACGATCCCGCCACCGCGATATCGATCTCCACGCTCCGGTGGGGCCGCCCCGCCACCGGACCGGGAACGCCGACCGAGGCGACCTCGGGATCGGTGAACACCACCTGCGGCACGGCGTGGTGATCGGCGGTGCTGGTGTGGGCGCTCCACGGCCGCCGGTCCACCGGGTTCCCGGCGGCCTTCGCCGCGACGGCCTCGCCCGTCGCGCGGGCCGCGTACTTGCCCTGGTGGGTCAGCAACGCCCGGCCGGTCACGTCACCGGCCGCGTACAGCCAGCCACCGTCCACATCGGACACCTGGCCGGTGTCGTCCACGACGAGCGGCCCGCCGGGGGTCACGCCGGCCGCCTCCAGCCCGAGACCGTCGGTGGCGGGACGGCGCCCGGTGGCGAGCAGCAGCCGGTCCACGGTGAGCTCCCCGCCGTCCCTCAGCCGCAACCGCGCCGCGCTGTCCACTTGCGAGATCCCGGCCAGCCCGCTGCCGGCGTGGATCCGCACACCGTCCTCCCGAAGCCCGTCGGCCACCAGGTCGCCGACGAATCCGGCATAACGCGGCAGGGGACGCGGACCGGTCATGATCAGATCGACCTGGGCGCCCAGCCTCGCCCACGCCTGTGCCATCTCGACGCCGACGACTCCGCCGCCCAGCACGGCCAGGCGATCGGGCACCTCACTCGCGGACGTCGCGTCGCGCGAAGTCCAGATCGGCGCCCCGGCCAGTCCCGGAATGTCCGGTGTCCTGGGCACGCTGCCGGTGCACACGATGACCGCGTGCCGTGCCTGCAGCACCCGGTCATCGTCCACAGTGACCTTTCGCTCACCGGTGATCCGCGCGTGCCCCCGCACGGTTTCGATACCGGCACCACGGGCCCATTCGACCTGCCCGGTGTCGTCACCCTTGCTCGTGAACCAGTCACGGCGGCGGAACACCTCTTCCGGAACCAGCGCACCGGTCACCGGGACACCGGGCATGCGCCGGGCCGCAGCGAGCAGGTTTCCCGGCCGCAGCAAGGCTTTGCTGGGAATGCAGGCCCAGTAGGAGCATTCCCCGCCGAAACGCTCGTGGTCGACCAGCACCGTTTTCAACCCGGCGCGAGCGGTCCTTTCGGCCGCATTCTCCCCCACCGGTCCTGCGCCGATCACCACGACGTCGTAAGTCTGTTCACCCATGCCCACAGCGCACACCACGCGGGAACGCGACGCAAGGCGGCGAGGTATTCTCACCCGCAGCATTCGAGCACTGGAGGTTTCGGTGGCCAAGAACACCGCAGTCCACTCGCTGGACGACCTGAACGGCGAACCGGCCCAGGAGCAGGTCCGGTTCAGCCTGGACGGTGTCGACTACGACATCGATCTTTCCGATGACAACGCGGAAAGCCTGCGGCAGATCCTTGCCCGCTACGTCCAGCACGGCCGCCGGACCGGTGGGCGCAAGCGGCCTCCGCGCCGGCTCGCCCCGCCGAAGCGCCGTCCGGCTTCCCGCGCCGCCGCTTCCCGTACGGCCGCGAAGGGCACCGCCAAGGCCGCCGCCGCCGCGAGCACCGAGAAGGCGAAGCCCGCGACCACGACCAGGCGTGCCGCGGCGAAAACCGCCGCCACGGCGAAGCCCGCCACGGCCGCCACCGCGAAAACCACGGCGAGCAAAGCGAAAACGGCCAAGGCCGCCCCCAAGACGGCACCGAAGACGGCGCCCAAGGCAGCGGCGGCGAAGGCAGCACCCAAGGCAGCGGCGAAGAAGACCGCTACGACCAAGCCCGCCGCCGCGAAGGCCGCGCCCAAGACGGCGCCCAAGACGGTGGCCAAGGCCACCGCCAAGAGCACGGCGAAGCCTGCCGCGAAGACCACCGCCAAGGCGAGCACCACCAAGGCGGCGCCGAAGACCGCGCCGAAGACCGCGCCGAAGGCAGAGCCCAAGACGGCGGCGGCGAAGGCTGCACCCAAGACGGCGGCAAAGGCCACGGCGACCAGGAGCACGGCCAAGAGCACCGTGAAAACGGCGACGAAGGCGGCGCCGAAGGCCGCCGCGAAGGCCGCCCCCAAGGCAGAGCCGAAGACCGCTCCGAAGACCGAGCCGAAGACGGTCGCCAAGGCCGAACCGGCGAAGGCCGCGGCGAAGGCCGAAACGGCGGAGAAGGCTCCGCGCCGCACCCGCAAGGCGCCGCCCGTCATCTTCTCCGCGGCGGAGGAACCGACCACGGCAGAGCAGTAAGGACAAGTCCCGGAAAGGCACTTCGGTTCCGAAGTGCCCCCGGCCCGGTGGCCGTGAGGATTCCCTCACGGCACCTTCACAGGGCCTTGAGTTCCTCCACGATCTCGCGCACCGAAGCCTTCGCATCGCCGAAGAGCATGCTGGTCTTCGGATCGTAGAAGAGTTCGTTGTCGATACCGGCGAATCCCGAACTCATCGAACGCTTCAGCACGATCACCGAACGGCTCGCCGTGACGTCCAGGATCGGCATGCCGTAGATCGGTGAACCCGGGTCGCTGCGGGCCGCCGGATTGGTCACGTCGTTCGCCCCGATCACCAGGGCCACGTCGGTCTGCGGAAACTCGGAATTTATCTCGTCCATTTCCTTGAGCTGTTCGTAGGGCACATCGGCCTCCGCCAGCAGCACGTTCATATGGCCCGGCATGCGCCCGGCCACCGGATGAATCGCGTAGGACACCGAGATCCCCTTGGCCTCCAGCAACTGCGCCATCTCCCGCACCGCGTGCTGCGCCTGTGCCACCGCCATGCCGTAACCGGGCACCACCACGACCTTGCTCGCGTAGGCCAGCTGGATCGCGGTGTCGGCCGAACTGGTGCTGCGCACCGGGCGGGATTCCTTCGCCGTGGCGATCACCGCCTTGGCCCCGCCGAAACCACCGGCCACGATCGCCGGAATCGACCGGTTCATCGCCTTGGCCATCAAGTTCGTCAGGATCGAACCGGAGGCACCGACGATCATCCCGGCCACGATCAACGCGGTGTTGCCCAGCGCCAGGCCCATCGCCGCCGCGGACAACCCGGTGAACGCGTTGAGCAGCGAGATCACCACCGGCATGTCGGCCCCGCCGATGGGCAGCACCACCATCACCCCGAGCGCGGCCGCGGCCAGCAGCAGCACGATCATCAGGATTTCCGTACGGACATCGGAAAGGACCGCGGCGGCACAACCGACCGCACCCAGCAGCAGAACGATGTTCAACGGCTGCTGCAGGCCGCGCAGGGTGACCGGGCGCCCGGGCAGGATCTCCTGCAGCTTGCCGAAGGCGATCAGCGAACCCCAGAACGAAATGGACCCGATGAGCGCCGCGAACAGCGAAGCGACCGCGACGTAGACGGGCTCGACGAGATAGCCGCCGGTGGTGCGGAATTCGACCCAGGCGATCAACGCCACCGCGCCGCCGCCGACCCCGTTGAACAGCGCCACCATCTGGGGCATCGCGGTCATCTTCACCTTGCGCGCCGCGGGCACACCGACCAGTGCGCCCAGCACGACCCCCAGCACGATCAGCGGCCAGTTGCCCATGCCGGGGATGAGCAGCGTGGCCACCACGGCGATCACCATGCCCACGGCGGCGATCGCGTTGCCCCGCACCGCCGTCCGCGGACCGGTCAGGCCCATCAGGCCGTAGATGAACAGGGAGAAGGCGACGATGTAGAGGACGCCGACGAGGGGAGTCATTCGGATTCCTTCTGCCCGGCGCCGGCCCGCGCGCGATCCTTCTGCTTGCCCTTGAACATCGCGAGCATCCGGTCGGTGACCAGGAACCCGCCGACGATGTTGATCGTGCCGAACGCGATCGCGATCACCAGCAGGATCTTGTTCAGCACGCCCTCGGCACCGAGGCCCAGCACGATCAGCCCGCCGAGCAGCACGATGCCGTGAATGGCGTTGGTACCGGACATCAGCGGGGTGTGCAGCGTGTTGGGCACCTTCGAGATCACCGCGAAACCCACGAACCCGGCCAGCACCAGGATCGCGAGGCTAGCCACCAGCATCAGCCCTCTCCCTTCTCCTGGCCGGCGACACAGGCGGCGGCGAGGACCTCGTCGGAGAAATCGAGCGCGAGCCTGCCTTCGGAGTCGACCATCAACTCGATCAGTTCGGTCAGGTTGCGCGCGTAGAGTTCGCTGGCGTGCCACGGCATCTCCGCGGGCAGGTTCAGCGGCGAGCAGATGGTGACCTCGTGTGCGACGATGTCGCGGCCCGGTTCGGTCAGCTCACAGTTGCCGCCCGACTCCCCGGCGAGGTCGACCACCACACCCCCCGCGGGCATCCCGCGCACCGCTTCGGCCGTCACCAGGGTCGGCGCCCTGCGGCCGGGCACCAGTGCAGTGGTGATCACCACGTCGAACTTCGTGATCGCCTCGGTGAGCCTTCGCTGCTGCTCGGCCCGCTCCTCCTCGGTGAGCTCGCGCGCGTAGCCGCCTTCGCCCACGGCCTCGATGCCGAGGTCGAGCCAGTGCGCGCCGACCGACCGGACCTGCTCGGCGACCTCGGGCCGCACGTCGTACCCGGTGGTCTGCGCACCGAGGCGTTTCGCCGTGGCCAGCGCCTGCAGTCCGGCCACGCCCGCGCCGAGCACCAGCACCTTCGCCGGGGGGACGGTGCCCGCGGCCGTGGTGAGCATCGGGAAGAACCGGGGCAGGGTCTCGGCGGCGCGAAGCACCGCGCGATACCCGGCGACGCTGCTCTGCGAGGACAGCGCGTCCATCGCCTGGGCACGGGTGATGCGCGGGATCGACTCCATCGCGAAGGCGGTCACCCCGGCCCCGGCCAGCGCCGTTATCCCGTCCACATCGGACAGTGGCTTCAGGAAGCCGATCAGGATCGTGCCCGGCGAAAGCCGCGCCGTCTCGGCGGCGCTCGGCGGCGCGACCTTGAGCAGGATGCGAGCGGACCAGGCGTTGCCGAGGCTCGCCCCCGCCGCTTCGAAGGCCGCGTCCGCGATCAGCGCCCCCTCGCCCGCGCCGGGTTCCACCACCACCCGCAGGCCGCGCTTGACCAGCCGCTCGACCGCCTTCGGCACCAGGGCGACCCGGCGCTCCCCCGGTGCCGATTCCCGCACGACGCCGACCGACAACGGCTCGGTATCGACCACGGCGCAACCTCCTCGTCGGCGGGGACAGCCGAAGCTCCGGCGTTACCAGCAAAGATCGGCGCGGCGCTCCCGTCAAGTCATACTGCGCCGATTCAGCGCCAATTCGGCACCGCCAGTGTGATGAGGCGGAGCCGTTTTTCGGCGACGCGCAGGATGGCCTCGTCGGCTTCCTCGTCGCGCCGGCGCACCTCCAGCAGCTCGGTCACGGTGGCCAGCATGGCGATCACGATCAGGCCCGCGATCATGTGCAGATCCTCGGCGGACCATTCCCGCAGACAGTCGAATCGCGCGAGATCCACCGCGAGTTCGGTGGAAAACAGTTTCAGCTCGAAAGCGATGGCCTGGCCGATCGCTCCGCCGCCAGCGTAACGCTCTCGGGTGACGAAACGGAAATGGTCCTCGTGCGCGCGGACATGCTCACGCAGAGTGCGCACCGAGACCCGGATCGCGTCGGTGGAGGTCCCCGGTTCACTGCGGGCCGCGCGGAGCATTGCTCTCAGCGCGCGCATGGATTCCTCCACCAGTGCGACGCCGAGTTCGTCCATCGAGGCGAAATGCCGGTAGAACGCGGTCGGCACGATGCCCGCCTGCTTGGTCACCTCCCGCAGGCTGAGGGTGGCGAAACCACGGTCGGCCGACAGGCTCAGTGCGGCGTCGAGCAGGGCGCGCCTGGTCCGTTCCTTGCGCTCGTGGCGCCTCTCCGGTTCCACTGTCACGCCAGTCAGTGTACGTGCGTACACACTGTAGGCCAGTTCACATTGCCAGACCCTTGAAAGGGCTCCACTATTGAGTGCACGGTTGTTCACTCGATTTGACTGGTATGGAGGCGTCATGGTGAGTCGGTTCGAAGGCGGGAAGGACACCGTGCAGGTGCTCACCGAATCCGCCGCGACCCATATCGGCAGGATCGCGGCCGTCATCACCGGCGCGGTCCGCGAGATCGCCCGCGAGACCGGCGACTGGCTGACGGAGGTCATCGAAATGCGCGAGGCCGCCCAACGCGCGCGGGCCGACCACACCGACTGACGAGTGGGGGAAAACCGGATGGGCCGGGGCGGCACGCCCCGGGCAAGCTGTCCCGGTGATCGCCTTCCTCTCCCGCGCGCTGGGCGTGCTCGTCCGGCGGAAGTTCCTGGGCGAGCTGGGCTGGGTGCTGCTGGGCCTGCCGCTGACGCTGGTCTGCGTGATCCCGCTGTTCGCCGGGCTCACGCTGGGTACCGCGCTGTCCCCGCTGTTCCTCGGGCTGCCCCTGCTGGCAGGCGTCCTGATGGGCGCCCGCCGCCTCGGCGCGGCACACCGGCGGCTTGCCCGGTCGCTGCTCGGCCTGCGCATCGCCGAACCCGCCGCACCCCGGCTCGAGCCGGGCCTGTGGAGCTGGGTCAAAACCCGGCTGGGTGACCGGATCGCCTGGCGCACCCAGGCCTACCTGCTGCTCCGGCTGCCCCTGGCGGCGCTCGGCCTCGCCGTGGGCGGCACGATGCTGCTCTACGGCCTCAGCGCGCTGTCGTTCCCCCTCACCTGGTTTCTCACGCCGAAGGGAACGCTGCCCCTGTTCGACATCCATTCCGTGCACTGGGCAGGCACCCTCCCGATCGGCGTGCTCGGCGCGGTGCTCGTGCCGGCCACCCCGTGGGTGCTGCGCGTCGTCACGGCGCCGGACCGCACGCTCGCGCGGAGCCTGCTCGGCCCCACCACGCTGACCGAACGCGTCCTCGACCTGGAACAGCGCCGGACCGACGCGATCGACGACGCCACCACCCGCCTGCGCCGCATCGAACGGGATCTACACGACGGGGCACAGGCACAACTGGTGGCACTGGCGATGAAACTCGGCATCGCGCGGGACGAACTGGCCGGTGACGCGGTCGACCTGGACACGGTGCGGGGGCTGCTCACCACCGCCCACGGCAACGCGAAGCAGGCCCTCACGGAATTGCGGGACCTCGCCCGCGGCATCCGGCCACCGGCCCTCGACGCGGGGCTCGAGGTGGCGCTGGCGACGCTGGCCGCGCGCAGCGCCATCGAGGTGCGCCTGCACTTCGACCTGCCGGACCGGCCCAGCCCGGCGATCGAGACCCTGCTGTACTTCAGCGCGGCCGAGTTGGTGACCAACGCGGCGAAGCACGGCGGCGCCGCCGTCGTCCACCTCGAACTGCGCGTGGCCGGGGACTTCCTGCGCCTGACCGTCTCCGACGAGGGGACCGGCGGCGCGCTCCTGACGCCGGGGGGCGGGCTCGCCGGGGTCGCCGAGCGGGTGCGTACCGTGGACGGTGCGCTGGAGATCGAAAGCCCAGCCGGTGGCCCGACCGTGATCACCGCGCTGGTGCCGAACGGGGGTTGATGTGCGGATCGTGGTGGCCGAGGATTCGGCGGTCCTGCGGGCCGGCCTGGTGGAGCTGCTCACCTTGCGGGGTCACGAGGTGGTGGCCGAGGTCAAGGACGGACACGTGCTGCGCCCCGCCGTCCGGGAGCACCGGCCTGATGTGTCCATTGTGGATATCAGGATGCCGCCGACGTTCACCGACGAGGGCCTGCGCGCGGCACTGGACCTGCGGCGCGAGAACCAGGCAACGCCGATTCTGCTGTTCTCCCAGTACATCGAGACCTCGTACGCGGCCGAACTGCTCGCCGACCGCGCCGGTGGCGTCGGCTACCTCCTCAAGGACCGCGTCGCCGACGTGTCGGACTTCCTCGACGCGCTCCGCCGCGTCGCCGCCGGGGAGACGGTGCTGGACCCCGAGGTGGTCAGCCAGCTGTTCGGCGCGACCAGGAAGACCGACGTGCTCGCCTCGCTGACCGGGCGGGAACGCGACGTGCTCGGCCTGATGGCCCAGGGCCGGTCCAACGCCGCGATCGCCGCCCACCTCCACCTGTCGGCCGGTTCGGTGGAGAAGTACGTAACCCGGCTGTTCGACAAGCTCGGCCTCCCACCGTCCGAAGAGGACAACCGGCGGGTGCTCGCCGTCCTGCGCTACCTTCAGACGTAGTCGTTACGGTGGGGGTATGTACTCCACCGAGATCGAAGTCCGCACCGGCGGCGAAGCCGTGGTGCACGACCTGACCTCCGACGCCGAGTCCTTCCTCAAGGAGGCGGACGCCCAGGACGGCCTGCTGCACGTGTGGGTGCCGCACGCCACCGCCGGGCTGGCGATCCTGGAGACCGGTGCGGGCAGCGACGAGGACCTCCTCGCCGCGCTCGACGAACTGCTCCCCCGCGACAACCGCTGGCGCCACCGGCACGGCAGCGCGGGCCACGGCCGCGACCACGTGCTGCCCGCGTTCCTGCCGCCCTATGCCAGCGTCCCGGTACTGGGCGGGAGGACCGTGCTGGGCACCTGGCAGTCGCTCTGCCTGGTGGACACGAACGTCGACAATCCGCTGCGGCGCGTCCGGTTCAGTTTTCTGGCCGGTTAAAGGATGTTTCGAAGTGGTTCTCGCGGCACTGCGGAGGGCGCAAGCCGCCGGGGACGCCAGGTACCGTCGGGAGCGTGACCGAAAGAAGACTGGTGCTCTGGGACATCGACCAGACCCTCATCGACCTGCACGGCAGCGGACGCGACTGGTACGCCCAGGTCCTCACCGAAGTCCTGGGCATCACGATGACCGGGATGCCCTCGTTCTTCGGCCGCACCGAACTGGCCATCACCTCCGAGGTGCTCGCCTCCTACGGCATCGAGCCCGCGGACGAAGTGATCCGGAAGGTGTGGGCGGGACTGGTCGCCGTCGCCGAAGCGGCCGTGCCGACCATGGCCGAAGTGGGGCTCGTGCTGCCCGGCGCCGAAGCCGCGCTGGGCGCGCTGGCCCCGCACGAGGGGATCGTGCAGTCACTGGTCACCGGCAACCTGCGGGAGATCGCGTGGCACAAGCTCGCCGCGTTCGGCCTGCACCACCACATCGACTTCGAGATCGGCGGGTACGGCTCCCTGTCCGCCGTACGGGCGGACCTCGTCGCCTACGCCGTCGAACTCGCCGGCGCCCGGCACAGCCCGTACCCGGCCGAGTCCGTGATCGTCATCGGGGACACGCCACACGACATCGACGCCGCCCTCGCGCACGGGGCGACCGCGGTCGGGGTGGCCACCGGCCGGTTCACGCCCGAGGAGTTGACCGGCGCGGGCGCCCACGTCGTCCTGCCCGACCTGACGGACACCGACGCGCTACTGGCGGCCGTCCTCCGCTGAGCACGGCGGCTGGGGCCGTGAGGGGACCCTGCGGGGTGGCCGTGAAGGGTCCCTTCACAGT
>NZ_VJWX01000252.1 GCF_007713715.1 Amycolatopsis rhizosphaerae | reverse complement strand
AGGTAGCCCAGGAACAGGTCTTCGCCCCGGCGCCCGGCGAGGGTGAGCACGCCCGGCTCGCCGTCGGGGACCGGCGCCCCGGTGACCGGATCGAGGAGGGCGACCCGGCGCCCGGGAACGACGGCGCCGATCCGGCCCGGGTCCGGCTCGCCGGGCCGGTTGGCGGTGACGACGGGCAGGGTTTCGGTCATGCCGTAGATCTGCCGCGGTGCGACGCCGCAGAGCGCGGCGAACTCCTCCCACTGCCCGCGGGCGAGGTTCTGCGCGAACCACACGTGCTTCAGCGCGAGGGCGGGCGCGTCGGCCCGCCGCCGGGCCAGGATCATCCGGATCGGCGCGGCGAACAGGCTCGCGTGGGTCGCGCCCAGTCCGGCGACCTCGTGTGCCCACCGGCTCGCGGTGAACCGGGCGGTCAGCGCCACCGAGGCGCCGGCCGCGATGGCCGGCGCGAAGCAGTAGTACTGCGCGTTCGCGTGGAAGAGCGGCAGGCAGACGTACCAGCGGTCCTCCGGGGTGAGATCCGCGAGGTCCGCCATCACGGTCGCGACGTGGTGGTAGTTCCGCTGGGTGAGTTCGACCCCCTTCGGCTCGGAGGTCGTGCCGGAGGTGAACATGACCGCGATGCGGCCCTCGGGACGGGGGCCCGCGGGCCGCAGCGGACCGGATCCGGGCGGGGCGAGGAGCGGGGAGCCGGGTGCGAGGTCGGCGGACGTCTCGTCGAGCGCGATGACCCGGGACGCGCCCTCGCGCACCACGTCCCGTCTTGCGGCGGCGCACACCGTCACGACGGGACGTGTGCGCGCCGCCTGCCGGGCCACGTCACGGGCCGTCGAGGCCGGATCCACCGGCACCATCCACGCACCCAGCCGGCTCACCGCGAGCCAGACGGCGACGAACGCCGGGCAGTTGCGCAGGATGACGTGGACCGCGGCGCCGGGCTCCACCCCGCACTCCGCGAGCCGGGCCGCGACGCCGTCGACGACCGCGTCGAAACCGGCATAGGTCCACGAGGAGACTTCGCCCTCCCGGGAGTGGAACAGGAGGAAGGTCGCGTCCGGGCGGTCGTGGACGACCCGGTCCCAGAGCGCGGTGAAGGTCGGTGGTCTTCCCATGCGCCGACGATAGGCGCGGGGGAAGCCGCCGGGCCGTCCCAAAGTGGGACACTTCCGGCCGGTTCAAGGACCTTCACGGCGCCGAAGCCCGGGACGGCCCCGTCAGGCGGTGATGCCGTAGGTCCGGAGTTTGCGGTAGAGGCTGCTCCGGGACATGCCAAGGCGCGCCGCGGCGGCGACCCGGTTTCCCTCGGTTTCCGCCAGCGCGGCGATGATCGCGTCACGCTCGGCGATTTCGATCCGGGTGAGGTTCTTCTGGGATCGCGTCTGGCAGTAGCTCGGGAGGTCCTCGTCCTGGATCTCCCCGACCGGGCGCACCCGCAGCGCGTGGATCAGTGCCTCGCGGAGCTGGCACACGTTGCGCGGCCAGGTGTAGCGGGTGATGGTCCGCAGGGCCTTGGGGGAGAGCCGGACTCGCCGTCCCGGGGCGATCTCCTCCAGCACCCGGTGGATGATGAGCGTGAGGTCCTCGGTGCGGCACCGCAGGGGCGGGATGGTCACCGCGACCTCGAAGTGGCCCAGCAGGGCGTGGAACGGCAGATCCGAGTCGAGGCTGGAGTCCGAAACGGTCGCGGCGAAGGTGACCGGAGCCGTCGTGGCGCCGAGGACGGTGAAGAGCTCGTCGATGCGTTCGACGCCTTCCGTGCTCGCCTGGTCGATGTTGCGCACGATGCACAGGGTCTGTTCCCGGGTGCTGCCGAGCAACGGATCGAGATCACTCTCCACACCGGACTGCAGTTGCGCCGCGTCGATCGAGAGGCTGCGCCCGCCGGGGTGGTCGGCGTGGAATAGCTCCGCGACCAGGGTGAACTTGCCCGTGCCGGTCTCCCCGAGCACGATCGTCGGCGCCTTCGCGGCGAGTGCGTCGCGCAGCTCCGAACAGGCCCGGACCCAGGCGGGGGACGAGCCGGCCGCGATCGGGACGTGGGGACGGCGCAGGTCGCCCGCGAGGACCCGGGTCCGGGCCCCGGCGATGGCGACCTGGGGGAGCACGTGATCGGCGAATCCCGCGGCCCCGCCGGGGTTTTCGGGCGCACCCGCCTCGTCGGTGACGACCTCGGCGATGACGACGATGCCCGCCGTGTCGGCGCCGGACACGATCCGGGTCCCGCGGATCCGCACCACCCGCCCCGACCCCAGGGTCATCGTCTCGCTCACGCGGTCCCGCCGCGCCATGAGGAAGGTCGCGTGCTCCCGCACGGCCAGCTGTTCGGCCGGGGCGAACAGGGCCTGGGCGGTGGCGTTCGCCATGACCACCGAGGGGGCGAAGGCGAAGACCGCCTGTCGCGCCGAGCGGGCGTCGGCGCGCAGGTAGGTGTCGAACAGGGCCTGCTGGGCCTGGTTCCGGTCGAGGAGCAGATTGCGCCCGATGTCCTTGGCGGCCGACTTGACCAGCGTGTGCATGAGCGGGCTCCACCCCCCGGCCAGCGCGGAGATGTCGAGGACCCCTTCGAGCCGCCCGGTCAGCGGGTCGATCACCGGCGCGCCGGTGCAGGCGAAGGACTGCAGCTGCTCGGTGAAGTGCTCCGGTCCGACCACGGACACGGCCTGTCCCGCCTCGAGCACCGTCCCCACCCCGTTGGTGCCCATCGTGCCTTCGGCGTAGTTGAACCCGGGGGCGAACGCGACCCGGTCGAGCAGCCGTCCGACCGCCGTGGAGGAGTCCCGGCGCTGGACCACGCGCGCCTGGCTGTCGGTGAGCGCGATGACGAGCGGCATGTCCGCGGTGTCGTCGCCGAGCTGGTCGAGGACGGGCTGGGCGCACCGGACCAGCCGTGAGCTGGTGTCGATGTCGGCGGTGAAGTCCGTGACCGGATGCGCGATGTCGACCCCGGCCTGCCTGCTGCGCTCCCAGGACGCGGCGACGACGTCGGGCACACCTGCCGCGCCCTGCCTGCCGTACTCCAGGAAGTCGGCCCGGGCAGCGGCCATGCGCAGAAGCTGGCTCTCCGGCATAGGGCCTCCTCGTTGCGGCCACCGGTGCGTGGGGTGGCCCCCATGATGCCCGGACACCGGGGCGGAGCCAACCCGGGCCGGTGTCCCAACTTGGGACAGCTCAGGGGCGTGAGACGCCAGCAGGGTGGATCTCACCGTCGAGGGCGACGGCAGGGCCGGAAAGCGTGACGGCCGAGTCGCTCCCGCGGATCCGCTGCGATCAAGGAGTGGCATGGACACCCTCATCAACATCGACAACGGTGGAACGCTCACCGACATCTGCGTGTGGGACGGCACCGGATTCACCTTCACCAAGACGCTCACCACGCCACACGACCTGTCGGAATGCCTGTTCAGCGGCATCGAAAAGGCCTCGGCGGCCCGGTACGGCACGGCCGACATCGAGCGGCTGCTCCACGCGACCCAGCACATCCGGTACTCGACGACGCAGGGGACGAACGCGCTCGTCGAGCGCCGCGGCCCGATGATCGGCATCCTCACCACCCTGCCGGGCCTGGACGGGGCGATGCGGGGGAGCAAGGCCGAGCGGGAACTCTTCGACGGCCTCGTCGGCGAACGCGTGCTGGAGATCGACGGCGACGCCGGCGACGAGGAGATCGACTTCGAGGTCGTGCAGCGGGTCAACCGGCTGGCCACGCTCGGGGCCGCCCGCGTCGTGGTCGCCGGGCGCGACCCGGAGCAGGAGCGGCGCCTGCGGGCCGTGCTCCTGCGCCGGTTCCCCCGGCACCTGCTCGGCTCCATCCCGCTCATCTACAGCTGGGATCTGGCGGGCGACCGCAACGACGCCCGCCGGGTCTGGTCGTGCGTGCTCAACTCCTTCCTGCACCCGACCATGGAGCGGTTCCTCTACGGCGCGGAGCGGCGCCTGAAGTCCTACAAGGTGGCCAACCCGCTGCTGGTGTACCGCAACGACGGCGCTTCCTCCCGCGTCGCCAAGTCGGTCGCGCTCAAGACCTACTCCTCCGGCCCGCGCGGAGGGCTGGAGGGCACCGCGGCGCTGGCCCGCCAGTACGGCCTCGCGCACACGCTGATGATCGACATCGGGGGCACCACGACCGACGTCGGCGTCGTCTCCGGCGACCGGGTCGCGGCCGACGAGCGCGGCAGGATCCGGGGCGTCCCCATCTCCTACCCGATGAGCGACGTCCACTCCAAGGGGGTCGGCGGGTCCTCCGTGATCGCCGTGGAGAACGGGCGGATCACCGTCGGGCCCCGGTCGGTGGGGGCGGCACCGGGGCCGGCGTGCTTCGGGTTCGGCGGCAAGCAGGCGACGATCACCGACGTCAACCTGCTGCTCGGTGTCCTCGACCCGGACACCTA
The DNA here is from genome assembly GCF_007713715.1 of Amycolatopsis rhizosphaerae. Classification (GTDB taxonomy): domain Bacteria; phylum Actinomycetota; class Actinomycetes; order Mycobacteriales; family Pseudonocardiaceae; genus Amycolatopsis_E; species Amycolatopsis_E rhizosphaerae. The sequence goes on along the minus strand of NZ_VJWX01000252.1, from coordinate 5,840 downwards.
CCTCGACGGCACGTTCCGCCTCGACCCGGAGCGCTCCCGGGCCGTGATCACCGAAACCATCGCGGACCCGCTCGGCATCGGCCTCGAAGAGGCACTGGTCCGGATGGAACAGGCGTACTTCGAAGCCCTGTCCTCGGCGTTCGCGCACCTCGTCACCGAGGACACCACCCTGGCCGCCTTCGGCGGGGCCGGGCCGATGAGCGCGACCGGCGCCGCCCGGCCCGCCGGGGTGAAGCGGGTGCTCGTCCCGCGCACGGCCGCGGTCTTCTCCGCGCTCGGCATCTCCTTCTCCGACATCGGCAAGACCTACGAGGTCTGCGTGCCCGAGCCCACGACGGAGTCGGTGAAGGCCACCCACGACGAGCTCCTGGTCCGGGCCGGGCGCGACATGTTCCAGGAGGGCTACGCACTCGCGGCCTGCGAGACCGCGTGGGAGGTGAGCGTCGAGGACGAGGACGGGACTCCCGTCGCGCGGACCCCCTACCGTCCCGGTGACCCGGCCGGCCATCCGGGCCGCCGGCTGTCCCTCCGGCTCACCGTCACCGCGCCGCTGCCGCATCCCGAGCTGGCCCCGGACCGGGAGACCGGGACCCGCCCGGCCCCGGCCGCCGGGACGCGCTCGGTCCGTTCGGCCGCCGACCGGGTCGACGAGGTGCCGGTGCACGTCCTCACCGAGCTCGCCCCCGGCGACGGCGGGGCGGGCCCGGCGATCGTCGAAGGCCCCTTCTTCACCGCCCGCGTCCTGCCCGGCTGGACCTTCCGGGTCACCGCCGCGGGCGATCTCCTCCTGCACGACACCCACTGACCGTTCCGTCCCCGAAAGGAGGCTCGGCGTGCGAGTCCCCATGACCGAGTACCTCGTCATCGACCTCGACACCGAACGCTGGGTCTGCCGCGTCTGCGATCAGGACATGGGCAGCGCCCACGGCAACTACAAGGAGGGCACCCTGGTCCACGACCGGGACCCCCGCGAGATCCACCAGCCGATCATCGACCCCGAGCGGTACGAGTTCACCTTCTCCCCGGACCCGGCGTACTGCCGGATCCTCGAGTACTACTGCCCCGGCTGCGGGACCCAGATCGAAACCGAATACATCCCGCCGGGCCACCCGCCGGCGGTCGACATGCTCATCGACGTCGCGGCGCTGCGCGCGCAGTGGGAAGAGCGCGGCGTGGACCCCGAAGAGGTCCACAACTACGGGCCCGGTGAAGACGCCCAGAAACACACCGCCGCCCTCAAGGCGATCGGCCACCTCCGCTGACCCGCGACCCCCAGGAGTACCCATGAAACGCATCTCCGTCGACATCGGCGGCACGTTCACCGACTGCTTCTTCGTCTGGGACGACACCTACGTCGAGGCGAAGGCGCTCACCACGCACCACAACCTCGCCCTCGGTTTCAACGAGGCACTCGACCTTGCCTGCAAACGAGCCGGGCTCGACCGCGGCACCGTACTGTCCAAGGTGGACTCCGTCCGGTACGCGACCACACTGGGCACCAACGCACTCATCGAGCGCAAGGGCCCCAAGGTCGCCGCGATCGTCACCCACGGTTTCGAGGACACGATCCCGCTCTCCCGGGGCCGCGGTTACGGCGAGGGGCTCGACTACTCGATGCAGCAGAACCTCCCCGCGGCCGAGCGGCCGGAGCCGATCGTGCCCCGGCACCTGATCCGTTCGGTCAAGGAGCGCATCAACTCGGCGGGCCGGATCGTCGCCCATCTCGATCCCGGGGACGTGCGCGCGGTGGTCCGCGAACTCGTCGACGCCGGGGCGGAGGCGATCGTGGTCTCGCTCGTCAACGCCACCGAGAACCCCGTGCACGAGCTGGCCATCCAGGAGATCATCCTCGAGGAGTTCCCCGCCCACGAGCTCGGAGCCATCCCCGTCCTGCTCGGCCACCAGGTTTCGGGCCGCAAGGGGGAATACGTCCGTGCCACCTCGACCATCATCGACGGCTTCCTCCACGAAATCATGTTCCACGCGCTGTCGCAGCTGTCGAACAACCTGCGCGATTCCGGGTACGACAAGCCGATGCTCGTCATCCACAACTCGGGCGGCATGGCGCAGATGAACTCCACCGACGCGCTCCAGACCATCCACTCCGGACCGATCGCCGGGGTGGGCGCGGCGGAGCACCTGTCGACCGAGACCGGGCTCGGGCACGTGATCTCCACCGACATGGGCGGGACCTCGTTCGACATCGGCCTGGTGCCCGAGGGCGGGGTCAAGCACTACGACTTCCTGCCCACGATCGACCGCTGGCTGGTCTCGGTACCGATGGTCCACCTCGACACCCTCGGCGCCGGTGGCGGCTCGATCGCCACCTACGACCGCATCCACCACTCCATCCGGATCGGCCCGGAGTCGGCGGGCTCGAACCCCGGCCCGGCCTGCTACGACCGCGGCGGCCTGCGCCCGACGGTCACCGACGCCGATCTCCTCCTGGGCTACCTCGACCCGGACAACTACGCCAACGGCTACATCACGCTCAACCCGAAGCGCTCCCGGTTCGCCATCGAGGAGACCCTGTGCGATCCGCTCGACCGGGACGTACTGGACGTCGCGCGGGCGATCAAGGACGGCGTGGACGAGCAGATGGCGATCGGGATCGGCAAGGAACTGCGGGTCCGCGGCTACCTGCCGGAGGACTTCACGATGCTCGCCTACGGCGGCAACGGGCCGTTGCACGCGTGCGGCATCGCCCGGCACGCGGGGATCAGGCGAGTGCTCGCGCCGCCGTTCTCCTCGGTGTTCTCCGCCTGCGGTGCGGGGAACATGAAGCAGTTGCACTTCCACGAGCGGGGCGTGCACGTGACGATGTACAACGCCACCACGCGGGCGCTCTACGACCGCTACGACGAGTTCAACGCCGTGGTGGAGGAGCTCGAAGCACAGGGGCGGGAGGACCTCGTCCGGCAGGGCTTCGCCCCGGAGGACGTCAGATACCGGCTCGAACTCGACATGCGGTACGGCAACCAGCTGCTCACCCAGGCGGTGGCGCTGGAGGACATCAACCGCATGAGCGGGGTGGGCGACGTCCTCGCGATGATCAAGATCTTCGGTGACGTCTACAGCCACCGCTTCGGGGCGTCGAGCGCGGCGCCGGAGGCGGGCATCCGGTGCAACACCATCCGGGTCGCGTCCTATGTGGACGGGGACGTGGTGGACTTCGAACCGCTCGAAGCCGGCGGGGAGCGCACCGTGCCCGCCGAGGGCTCGCGCCGCGACGTCCACTTCATCGGCCACGAACCCCCGGTCAGCACCCCGGTCTACGACCAGGACGCGCTCACCCACGAGCACGTCATCCCCGGTCCGGCGATCGTCACCACCGAGAACACCACCTATCTGGTCGAGCCCGGCTGGCGGCTCGAGCCGACGCGCCAGGGCGCGGTGTGGTTCCTGCGGGACTGAACCGCCGGTTACTCGAAAGCAGAAGGAGCCATTGAGATGACCACAATCGAGGACAAGCCGTCGCGGGCCGCCCTGACCACGCAGGAACGGGAATGGGTCGACCGGTTCATGGACGAGACGACCCTCTTCCTCGGCCCCGACCCGGAAATCATGCGCGACCACGGCATTTCGGCGAGGACGGGCCACGAGGAGCGGGCGATCGAGGCCGGGGTCGACCGCCTCCAGGTGGAGCGCATCCGCAAGCGCATCGCCGGCGCGCTCGACGAGGGCTACGAAATGTGCGAGGCGCAGGGCGCCGCCCCTGGCGCGAAATGGGGCGACCTCACCACCGCCATCTACACCGCGGCCGGGGACGTCTCCTACCTGTCCTGCCACGGGGTGATCGCGTTCAGCGCGATCCTGCACCACCCGATCCGCTACATCATGAAGTACTGGAAGGACGAACCCACCGTCGGCATCCACGAGGGCGACGGGTTCATCCACAACGACGCGCGGTTCGGCAACATCCACAACACCGACCAGTCGATGATCATGCCGATCATCCGGGACGGGGAGATCATCGCCTGGGTCGCGGCGACCATCCACGAGGGCGAGAACGGGGCCTGCGAGCCGGGCGGCATGCCGTCGGGCTCCGAGACGCCGTTCGACGACGGGCTGAGGATGAGCCCGTTCAAAATCGTCGAGCGGGGGCGGCTGCGCCGGGACCTGCTGACCTTCCTCCAGCACTCGGTGCGGGACCCCAAGCTCCAGCTCGCCGACCTCAAGGTGAAGATGACCGCCGTGCGCAAGATCATGGCGCGCATCGACAAGATCATCGACGAGGTCGGGGTGGACACCTTCGTCGCGGCCCTGCGCACCACCGTCGAGGACGTCGACGCCGAGGTGCGGCGGCGGATCGGTGAACTGCCCGACGGCACCTACCGGTTCGACCAGTTCATGGACTCCACCCTCAAGGAGAACATCCTCATCAAGTTCGCCTGCAAGATCACGGTCAAGGGCGAGAAGATGACGGTCGACCTGCGGGGCACCGGGCCGGAGATCCTCAACCGGGCGATCAACAGCCCGCTCTGCTCGGTCAAGTCGATGTTCATGCAGGCGATCCTCGCCTTCTGGTGGCCGGATCTGCCCCGCTGCACCTCGGCCATGAGCTGTATCGAGATCATCTCGGACGAGGGCACCTGGGCGGACGCCTCCTACGACGCGCCCATGGGCCAGTCGCTGCAGGCTTCATTCCGCGGGTTCTCCGCGATGCAGGCCCTCTACAGCCGGATGTCGTTCTCCACGCCCAAGAAGTACAGCAACGTCGTCGCGAACTGGTTCAACCAGATCAACACGTTCCTCTGGGGCGGGATCACCCAGCACGGCGACATGGTCGGGAACCTCTGCGCGGACCTCAACGGCATGCCGGGCGGCGCCAAGCCGTTCCGTGACGGCGAGGACGCGGTTTCCCCGCTGTTCTGCGCCATGGCGGACACGGCCGAACAGGAGGTCATGGAGGAGGAGGTCCCCTTCCTGCAACTGGTGTCCAAGCGCCTCGTCCGCGACAACATGGGCTTCGGGAAGTTCACCGGCGGGATGGGCTACGAGATGATCGTCGCCGCCGAGGGCTCCCCGCAGTGGGGCTTCATGACGGTGACCTCGGGCGCGAAGTTCTCCTCCATCTACGGGATGTACGGCGGCTACGGCTGCGGCACCTATCCGCTCGCCATGGTCAAGGGAACCAACGTCTACGAGCACATCCGCCGGGACAACACGAAGTTCGACCTGTCGATCGAGAAGGTCATGAACGAGCGTCCCTTCGAGGACGGCCGCTACTCGACCTACCACATGGGCCTGCAGTTCGACATCGCCAAGGACGGCGAGCTCTACATGATCAGCCAGGGCGCGGGCGGCGGTTACGGCGACCCGCTGGAGCGGCTGCCGGAATCGGTGGTGCGGGACGCCGAAATCGGCCGGATCAGCCAGAAGGTCGCGGAGGAGATCTTCGGGGTGCGCTACGACCCGCAGACCTTCCGGCTCGACGCCGAAGGCACGAAGGCGGCCCGGGACGCCGCCCGCCAGGCCCGGCTGCGTCGGGGCAAGCCCTACGCCGAGTTCTGCGCCGAGCTCGTCAAGCCCGAGCCGCCGGAGGACCTGCACTACTACGGCTCGTGGGGCGCGGACACCGACGACATCACGGCGACGGTGTTCACCATCGACGGGCCGCAGCGGGTGACCGCACCGCTGGGCGAACTGCCGATCGTGATGATCCCGGACCGGCGTGAGGTCAAGATCGCCCAGCTCGAGGCGCGGGTCGCCGAACTCGAGGACAAGCACGGCGAGGAGGTCCGGCGCCTCGCCTGATCCCGCCGGCGGGGGTGGCACCTCGTCCGCACCGGTGCCACCCCCCTTTCCCACCCCCGATCCAGTCAGGAGCAGCCATGCCC
>NZ_VJWX01000251.1 GCF_007713715.1 Amycolatopsis rhizosphaerae | reverse complement strand
CTGTTGCGGTAGAGGCCGTCCCCCACCCGGATTGATTGATATTGCGTGGCGGTGCATAATCATTCGTATGACGGTGAAGGTCGCGGTGGCCGGGGCGAGCGGGTATGCGGGCGGAGAAGTCCTGCGCCTGCTGCTGGGGCACCCCGAGGTGGAAATCGGTGTACTGACCGCTGCCAGCAGTGCGGGCACTCGGCTCGGGCAGCACCAACCGCATCTGGCGCCGCTGGCCGGCCGGGTGCTGCGGGAGACGACGGCGGAAACCCTCGCCGGGCACGACGTGGTCTTCCTCGCCCTGCCGCATGGTCATTCGGCGGAGATCGCGGCGCAGCTCGGTCCGGAGGTGCTTGTGGTCGACCTCGGCGCCGATCACCGGCTGGCCGACCCGGCCGACTGGCGGCGCTGGTACGGCGGTGAGCACGCCGGCACCTGGCCCTACGGCCTGCCGGAGTTGCCGGGGGCGCGCGAGAAGCTGATCGGGACCAAGCGCATCGCGGTGCCAGGCTGTTTCCCGACCGGCGGTTCGCTGGCGCTCGCGCCGGCACTGGCGGCGGGGCTGGTCAGGCCGGAGGTCCACGTGGTCTCGGTGACCGGAACCTCCGGGGCGGGAAAGAGCCTCAAACCGCATCTGCTGGGCTCGGAGGTGATGGGTTCCGCGAGCGCCTACGGGGTCGGCGGCGCACACCGCCACACGCCCGAGTTCGCGCAGAACCTCAGCGCGGTCGCCGGGGAACGGGTCACCGTCTCGTTCACCCCGGTGCTCGCGCCGATGCCTCGAGGGATCCTCACCACGGCGAGTGCCCCCTTGACAGGCGAAACGGACACCGCGGCCGCCCGGGCCGTCTACGAGAAGGCTTACGACGCCGAACCCTTCGTGCAGCTGCTGCCCGAGGGCGTCTGGCCGGCCACGGCGGCCACGCTGGGGTCGAACAACGTGCAGATCCAGGTCGCGGTCGATGCCGACGCCGGAAGGCTGATCGTGATCACCTCGATCGACAACCTGACCAAGGGGACCGCGGGCGGCGCGATCCAGTCCATGAACCTCGCGCTCGGCCTGCCGGAAACCACCGGCCTTTCGACTGTAGGAGTAGCTCCGTGACCGTCACCGGACCGAAGGGATTCCGGGCCGCGGGCGTGGCCGCCGGGATCAAGGAATCCGGCGCCCTCGACCTCGCGCTCGTCGTCAACGACGGGCCGCAGCACACGGCCGCGGGGGTGTTCACCCGCAACGCGGTGAAGGCCGCGCCGGTGCTGTGGTCGCAGGAGGTGCTGCGCCACCAGCGGCTGCGCGCCGTGGTGCTCAACTCCGGCGGGGCGAACGCGGCGACCGGGCCGGGGGGATTCCAGGACACGCACGCCACCGCGGAGAAGGTCGCCGAAGTGCTGGGGACCGGGGCGATCGACGTGGCCGTGTGCTCCACGGGGCTGATCGGCGAGCGCCTGCCGATGGATGCCGTGCTCTCCGGCGTGGTCACCGCGGCCGGGGCACTGGACGCCACGCGCGAGGCGGGCCTTGCCGCGGCCACCGCGGTGATGACCACCGACAGCGTGCCCAAGCAGAGCTGGAAGAGCCACAGCGACGGCTGGAGCATCGGCGGTTTCGCCAAGGGGGCCGGGATGCTCGCGCCGAACCTCGCCACGATGCTCGTGGTGCTCACCACCGATGCCGTGATCGCGCCGGAGGCGCTGGACGCGGCGCTGCGGGCGGCCGCCAGGGTCACCTTCGACCGGCTGGACGTCGACGGGGGCACCTCGACCAACGACACGGTGCTGGTGTTGTCCTCGGGGGCGAGCGAGCTGTCCCCGCGCGTCGACGACTTCACCGAACTGCTCACCGCGGTGTGCCTCGACCTCGTGTACCAGTTGCGGGCGGACTCCGAGGGGGCGACCAAGGACGTCGACGTGATCGTGCGTGGCGCGGCCAGCGAGCAGGACGCGATCAACGTGGGCCGCACCGTGGCGGAGGACAACCTGGTGAAGACCGCGCTGTTCGGCTCGGACCCGAACTGGGGCCGGATCGCGATGGCGGTCGGCCGGTCCCAGGCCGAGGTGGATCCGAACACGCTGGCCATCGCGATCAACGGCGTCACCCTGTTCGCGAGTGGGACCACCGCGGCCGACCGCACCAAGGTCGACCTCGGCGCGCGTGCGATCGAGATCGCGATCGACCTGGGCATCGGGTCGAGCACGGCCACGATCTACACCACCGACCTCTCCCACGGTTACGTCGAAGAGAACAGCGCGTACTCGTCATGACCACGTCCGAAAACCTGGTCGCGGCGGACGACCGGCTGGCCACCGCCGCGGAGAAGGCCGGTGTGCTGATCGAGGCGCTGCCCTGGCTGCAGCGGTTCCACGGGGCGACCGTGGTGGTCAAATACGGCGGCAACGCGATGATCGACGACGAGCTCAAGCAGGCCTTCGCCCAGGACATGGTGTTCCTGCGCATGGTCGGTCTGCGGCCGGTCGTGGTGCACGGCGGCGGGCCGCAGATCACCGCGATGCTCGAGCGCGTGGGCCTCGTCGGGGAGTTCAAGGGCGGCCTGCGGGTCACCACGCCGGAGACGATGGACATCGTGCGGATGGTGCTGGTGGGCCAGGTCAGCCGTGAGCTGGTCGGCCTGATCAACAGCCACGGCCCGTACGCGGTGGGCATCTCCGGCGAGGACGCGCAGCTGTTCATCGCCGAGCGCAAGCACGCCACGGTGGACGGCAGGCCGGTCGACGTCGGGCTCGTCGGCGAGGTCGCCTCGGTCAACCCGGACGCGGTGCTGGACATCGTCAACGCCGGCCGCATCCCGGTCGTGTCCACGGTGGCCCCCGATGCCGACGGCGTGGTGCACAACGTCAACGCGGACACGGCGGCGGGAGCGCTGGCCGCGGCGCTGGGCGCGGAGAAGCTGGTCGTGCTCACCGACGTCGAGGGCCTGTACGCGAACTGGCCCGACCGGTCCTCACTGGTCGACCGGCTGCGCGTCGACCGGCTCGAACAACTGCTGCCCACGCTGGCCAGCGGCATGATCCCGAAGATGGAGGCCTGCGTACGCGCGGTGCGCGGCGGGGTCCGCAGCGCCCACGTCATCGACGGCCGCATCGCGCATTCGGTACTGCTCGAAGTCTTCACATCCCGCGGCATCGGCACCATGGTGCTGCCCGAAGAGGAGTCCTGATGAACCAGATGACCTCGAACGCCGACGCTCAGGAGCACTGGCGGTCCGCCCTGATGGGCAACTACGGCACTCCGCAGCTGGCGCTGGTCCGCGGTGAGGGCGCCAAGGTGTGGGACGCCGACGGCAACGAGTACCTCGACCTGCTCGGCGGCATCGCGGTGAACGCGCTCGGTCACGCGCATCCGGAAGTGGTGCGCGCGGTGACCGAGCAGATCAGCCGCATCGGCCACACCTCGAACCTCTACCTCAACCCGGTCGCCGTGGAGCTCGCGGAGACGTTGCTGGACGTCGCGGGCCTGCACGGCAACGGGAAGGTGCTGTTCGTCAACTCGGGCGCGGAGGCGAACGAGGCGGCCATCAAGATCAGCAGGCTGACCGGCCGGACCAAGATCGTCGCCTGTGAGGGGGCCTTCCACGGCCGCACCATGGGTTCGCTCGCGCTGACCGGCCAGCCGTCCAAAAAGGAGGCTTTCGAGCCGGTGATGCCGGGCGTGGTGCACGTCCCGTTCGGCGACGTGGACGCACTGCGCAGGGTCGTCGACACCGAAACCGCCGCGCTGGTGCTCGAGCCGATTCTCGGCGAGGCTGGGGTGATCCCCGCTCCCGACGGATACCTCCAGGCGGCCAGGGAGATCACCAAGGAGGCCGGTGCCCTGCTGATCCTGGACGAGGTGCAGACGGGCATCGGCCGCACCGGGTCCTGGTTCGCCTTCCAGCAGGCCGGGATCGTGCCGGACGTGATCACGCTCGCCAAGGGGCTCGGCGGCGGACTCCCGCTGGGCGCCGTCATCGGGGCCGGCGCGGCGGGCGAGCTGCTCAAGCCCGGCCAGCACGGCACCACCTTCGGCGGTAACCCGGTGTGCTGTGCGGCGGGACTGGCGGTGCTGCGTACGATCGCCCGCGACAACCTCGTCGACCACGTTGCCGCACTGGGCAAGGATCTCGCCCACGGGATCGAGGAGCTCGCGCATCCGCTGGTCGGTGGTGTTCGCGGGGCGGGCCTGCTGCTGGGCATCGCCTTGAGGCAGCCGGTCGCCCCGGCCGTCGCGAAGGCCGCGCAGGAGGCCGGTTACCTGGTCAACCCGGTGGCCGCCGACGCCATCCGGCTGGCGCCACCCCTGATCCTGAGCCATGAGCAGGCCGAGGGCTTCCTCGCCGCGCTCCCGGGCGCACTCGACAGTGCGGCCGGCACCACCGGTAAGGAATGACATGCCACGCCACTTTCTCCGCGACGACGACCTGACGCCCGAGGAGCAGCTCGCCGTCCTCGACCTCGCCGACGAGCTCAAGCGGGACCCGCTCGGCAACCGGGCACTGAGCGGACCGAAGTCCGTCGCCGTGCTGTTCGAGAAGAACTCGACCCGGACTCGGCTGTCGTTCGAGGTGGGCATCGCCCAGCTCGGCGGCAACCCGATCATCGTGGACGGCCGCTCGATGCAGCTGGGCCGCGAGGAGACCATCGAGGACACCGCGCGGGTGCTGTCCCGGTACGTGGACGCGGTGGTCTGGCGCACCTTCGCCCAGCAGCGCATCATCGCGATGGCCTCGGCGGCGACGGTTCCGGTGGTCAACGCGCTGACCGACGAGTTCCACCCCTGCCAGGTGCTGGCGGACCTGCAGACGATCCGGGAGCGCAAGGGCAGGCTGGCCGGGCTCACCCTGACCTATCTCGGTGACGGCGGCAACAACATGGCGCACTCGCTGCTGCTCGGCGGCACCACCGCGGGCCTGCACGTGCGGGTCGTGGCGCCCGAAGGCTTCCAGCCGCTGCCCGACGTGGTGGAGGCGGCGGGCAAGCGGGCGGCCGAAACCGGCGGCAGCGTGACCGTCCTGCAGGATCCGAACGCGGCGGTGGACGGCGCGGACGTGCTCGTCACCGACACCTGGACCTCCATGGGCCAGGAGAACGACGGACTGGATCGCGTGACGCCGTTCAAGAAGCTCCAGATCAACACCGAGCTGCTGGCGGAGGCGGCGGCGGAGGCGGTGGTGCTGCACTGCCTGCCGGCACACCGGGGCTGGGAGATCACCGACGAGGTGCTCGACGGCCCGGCGAGCGCGGTGTGGGACGAGGCGGAGAACCGGCTGCACGCGCAGAAGGCGCTGCTGGTGTGGCTGCTGTCGCGGGAGGGTGCGTAACCGCATGGCTTCGCCGATGAGCCGGGCCGCACGCCAGGCCAGGATCACCGAACTCGTGTCCACGATGGCCATCCGCAGCCAGACCGAGCTCGCGAAGATCCTGGCGGCCGAGGGGATCGAGGTCACGCAGGCCACGTTGTCGCGTGACCTGGACGAACTGGGCGCGGTGAAGCTGCGGGGCGCGGACTCCGGGGCACCGGTGTACGTCATCCCCGAGGACGGCAGCCCGGTCCGGGGGGTGCAGGGCGGCACGTCCCGGCTTTCGCGCCTGCTGGCCGAGCTGATGGTGTCGGTGGATGCCTCGGGCAACCTCACCGTGCTGCGCACGCCGCCCGGCGCGGCGCAGTTCCTGGCCAGCGCCATCGACCGGGCGGCGCTGGAGGAGGTGGTCGGGTCGATCGCGGGCGACGACACGGTGGCGGTGATCGCGAGGGAACCGCTGTCCGGCCGGGATCTGGCCGACCGGTTCACCGCACTGGCCCGGCGCTCGTCTACTTTGGACCTCAGCGGCAACGGCAGGGAGAACGGGAATGGCTGAACGGGTCGTGCTCGCCTATTCCGGTGGCCTGGACACCTCGGTCGCCATCGGCTGGATCGGCGAGGAGACGGGGGCCGAGGTGGTGGCCGTGGCCGTCGACCTCGGGCAGGGCGGCGAGGACATGGAGACGATCCGCCGCCGGGCGCTCGCCTGCGGTGCGGTGGAGGCGGTCGTGGCCGACGCGCGGGACGAGTTCGCCGACGGCTACTGCCTGCCCGCGCTCCAGGCCAATGCGCTGTACATGGACCGCTATCCGTTGGTGTCCGCGCTGTCGCGCCCGGTGATCGTCCGGCATCTGGCGAAGGCGGCGAAGGAGTTCGGCGCCACCACGGTCGCGCACGGCTGCACGGGCAAGGGCAACGACCAGGTGCGGTTCGAGGTCGGCCTGGGTGCGCTCGTCCCCGACCTGAAGGTGGTCGCGCCTGCCCGGGACTTCGCCTGGACGCGCGAGAAGGCCATCGCCTACGCCGAAGCGCGTGACCTGCCGATCGACGTGACGAAGAGGTCCCCGTTCTCCATCGACCAGAACGTGTGGGGCCGCGCCGTGGAGACCGGGTTCCTCGAGGACCTGTGGAACGCGCCCACCGAGGACGTCTACGCCTACACCGAGGACCCCGCCGGCCACTTCGGTTCCCCGGACGAGCTGGTGATCACCTTCGACCGCGGGGTCCCGGTCGCGATCGACGGCGAGACGGTCACCATGCTGGAGGCGATCCAGCAGCTGAACCGCCGTGCCGGGGCGCACGGCGTCGGCAGGCTGGACATGGTCGAGGACAGGCTGGTCGGCATCAAGAGCCGCGAGGTCTACGAGGCCCCCGGCGCGATCGCCCTGATCACCGCGCACCAGGAACTCGAGAACGTCACCATCGAGCGTGACCTGGCCCGGTTCAAGCGTCAGGTCGAGCAGCGCTGGGGCGAGCTGGTGTACGACGGCCTGTGGTTTTCCCCGCTCAAGGAGGCTTTGGACGCGTTCCTCGCGCGAAGCCAGGAGCGGGTTTCCGGCGAGATCCGGTTGCGCCTGCACGGGGGCGCCGCCGTGGTCACCGGCCGGCGCAGCGACGAGTCGCTGTACGACTTCAACCTGGCGACTTACGACGAGGGCGACACCTTCGACCAGTCCCTGGCCAAGGGATTCGTCCAGCTGTGGGGCCTGCCGAGCAAGATCGCCGCCAAGCGCGACCAGAAAGGCTGAAAAGAGCGTGGGAGACACAGGGCAGCCGGTGCAGCTGTGGGGCGGCAGGTTCGCCAGCGGACCGGCCGAGGCGATGGCGAGGCTGAGCGCGTCGACGCATTTCGACTGGCGTCTGGCGCCCTACGACATCGCGGGGTCCCGCGCGCACGCCCGCGTGCTGCGGAACGCGGGCCTGCTCACCGAGGACGAACTGAACGGGATGCTGGCCGCGCTCGACCGGCTCGCCGAGGACGTCGCGTCCGGTGCGTTCACCCCGGCCGCCGGGGACGAGGACGTCCACACCGCACTCGAACGCGGGTTGCTGGAACGGGCCGGGGCCGAACTCGGCGGCAAGCTGCGCGCGGGCCGCTCCCGGAACGACCAGGTGGCCACCCTGTTCCGGATGTGGCTGCGCGACGCGGCCCGCCGGGTCGCGTCCGGCACGCTCGACGTGGTCGATGCCCTGGTGGCGCAGGCCCGGCGGCATCCGGATGCCGTCCTGCCGGGACGCACCCATCTGCAGCACGCCCAGCCGGTGCTGCTGGCACACCATCTGCTCGCGCACGCGCACGCGTTGCTGCGGGACGTGGACCGTCTGCGGGACTGGGACGGCCGCGCGGCGGAATCGCCGTACGGTTCGGGAGCGCTGGCCGGGTCCTCCCTCGGCCTCGACCCGGAGGCGGTGGCGAAGGAACTGGGGTTCGACACCAGCGTGGAGAACTCCATCGACGGCACCGCGTCCCGGGATTTCGCCGCCGAGTTCGCCTTCGTGCTGGCGATGCTCGGCGTGAACCTTTCGCGCATCGCCGAAGAGGTCATCATCTGGAACACGGCCGAATTCGGCTACGTCACGCTCGACGACGCGTGGGCCACCGGCAGTTCGATCATGCCGCAGAAGAAGAACCCGGACGTCGCCGAGCTCACCCGCGGCAAGTCCGGCAGGCTCATCGGCAACCTCACCGGACTGCTCGCCACCCTCAAGGCGATGCCGCTGGCCTACAACCGGGACCTGCAGGAGGACAAGGAGCCGGTGTTCGACTCGGTGGAGCAGCTCGAACTGCTGTTCCCCGCGATCGCCGGGATGCTGGGCACGCTCACGTTCCACACCGGCAGGCTGGCGGAGCTGGCCCCCGCCGGTTTCACGCTCGCCACCGACATCGCGGAGTGGCTCGTCCGGCAGGGGGTGCCCTTCCGGGTCGCCCACGAGGCGGCGGGGGAGTGCGTCCGGGTCGCGGAGTCGCGGAACGCGGGCCTGGAGGACCTCACCGACGAGGAGCTGGAGAAGATCCACCCGGCGCTGACCCCGCGGGTGCGGGAGGTGCTCACCGTGGCGGGCTCGGTCGCCTCGCGTGCCACGCGGGGCGGCACCGCTCCCGCGCGCGTTGCCGAACAGCTCGACCGGCTCGACGGGCGGGTGGCCGTCTTCCGGAAGTGGATTTCCTGAAGGGCTGGGTGACCGCACGGCGGCATGACGGGCTCGGGGGCCCGGTCGGGTACACATGGAGTCTGTGAGGCCCCGAATCGATCACCTGGTGTATGCGACACCGGATCTGGAAGAAACCGTCGCCCGGCTGACCGCCCGAGGAGTGCGGCTCGCACCTGGTGGCCCGCACGTCGGGCTCGGCACGAGGAACTTCCTGACGGCGTTCGACGACGGCACCGGGGGCCGCAGCCGATGTCGCGGCGACGGCCGGACGGCGTGCTGCTTTCCTGGGAACTGGCCTTCCCGCCCGACGGGGACGGGGTGGTGCCGTTTCTCATCGACTGGCGGGACTCGCCCCATCCGGCGGCGAGTGCGGTCCGGGGCGGGCGTCTCGCCGCGTTCCGTGGCGTCCACCCCGAGCCCGCGCTCGTCACCGGCAAGCTGGACGCGCTGGGGCTCGCACTGCGCGTGGACCCGGGAGAGCGACCGGGCCTTACGGCCGAGCTGGCCCTGCCCACCGGCGAGGTAGTGGTGCTGCGATGAGGCTGTTCGCACGGGAGGAACTGGCCGTCGATCCGGTCGAGCTGGCGCGGCTCCTTCTCGGTGCCGTGATCGAGACCACCTCGCCCGAGGGCGTCGTCGCCGCACGCCTGGTGGAGGTGGAGGCCTACCGGGGGCAGGACGATCCGGCGTCGCACTGCTACCGAGGCCGCACACCGCGCAACGAGGTGATGTGGGGTCCGGCCGGTCACCTGTACGTCTACTTCGTCTACGGCATGCACTTCTGCGCCAACGTGGTCGGCAGGGCGGACGGTGAAGCCGGCGCCGTACTGCTGCGCGGGGCCGAAGTGCTGTCGGGCACCGGCGTGGCCCGCGGCCGCAGGAAGGCCTCGCGGCGCGACGAAGACCTGGCCTGCGGGCCCGCGAGGCTGACCACCGCGCTGGGCATCGGCCCCCAGCACAACGGGGCCGATCTGCTCGACCCGGCCTCGCCGGTGCGCCTGCTCACCGGCGAAGAGGTGCCGTCCGGCCGGATCCTCAGCGGACCGCGGGTCGGTGTCGCCGCCGCGAGGGACACCCCGTGGCGGTTCTGGGTCGACGGCTCGGGCTCGGTGTCCGCGTACCGTCGGGGTGGACGCCGGGTGCCGCCGACCCGGCCACTAACCGATTGACCTGGTACGGGAGTATTCGAGGCGTGAGCGAACACATTCTCGACGAACTGTCCTGGCGCGGGCTCATCGCGCAGTCCACCGACCTCGACGCGCTGCGGAAGGACCTGGACGCCGGTCCGCTCACCCTGTATGGCGGCTTCGACCCGACCGCGGACAGCCTGCACGCCGGGAACCTGGTCCAGTTGCTGACGCTGGCCCGGTTCCAGCGCGCCGGTCACCGGCCGATCGTGCTCGCCGGCGGGGCCACCGGGCAGATCGGCGACCCACGGGACGTGGGGGAGCGGACCCTGGTGAGCCGGGAGGTCACCGCGCAGCGGCTGGAGCGGATCCGCGGCCAGCTGACGAAGTTCGTCACCTTCGACGACTCGTCCACCGGGGCGGTCATCGAGAACAACCTCAACTGGTTCGGCGAGGTCACCGCTCTGGACTTCCTGCGGGACGTTGGCAAGCACTTCTCGATCAACGTCATGCTGTCCAGGGAGACGGTGCGACGCCGGCTGGCCTCCGACGGGATGTCGTACACGGAGTTCAGCTACCTGCTCCTGCAGTCCTACGACTACCTGCGGCTGTTCCGGAAGTACGGCACGAAGCTGCAGATCGGCGGCTCCGACCAGTGGGGCAACAT
>NZ_VJWX01000250.1 GCF_007713715.1 Amycolatopsis rhizosphaerae | reverse complement strand
CTCACCACCGGACCGGCGGTGCGGGCGCCCGGGCCGCCGCGGCGGCCTCCCGGCGCCCGCTCCCGGGCTTCACGTGGCTTGTCGTCGCCGATCGCGTTCGGCACGGCGGCTGTCACGGGCTGCCTCCTCGCAAGCGCGGCGAACCGGCTCCGGCTCGCCTCCCACGGCACAGACTAGAATCTGTTCTCGCGTTCGGCAAGCCTCAGTCATTCGCGCGTGAACAGCGCATTCCTGGGACAAGACGCGACAGCTTGCGTAACACGTTCTACTTCAGCCTGCGACACCTCCTCCTGCTTGATGACGAGGCTCTCGTCGTCATCGAGCTCGAACACGGCGGGCGCGAACCCCACGCACACCTCGTTCGCCTCGCACAGCTCCCGGTCCACACCGACCCGCATGACTTCCTCCCGTCCGGCACACCTGGTAGAACTAGAACCTGTTCTAGACTAGCGTCGCGGCCGGTTCGCTACCAGAACGAGCGGACCTGCGGAGAGGTGACGGCATGCGGATCGACTACACCCCGGAACAGGAGCGCCTGCGCGGCGAACTGCGCTCGTACTTCGCCCGGCTGATGACCCCCGAACGCCGCGAGTCCCTCGCCGGGCCGGGCGGCGAATACGGGGATGGCTTGGCCTACAAGGAAATCGTGCGCGAACTCGGCCGCGACGGCTGGCTCGCGCTCGGCTGGCCCACCGAGTACGGCGGGCAGGACCGGCCGATGATCGACCAGCTCATCTTCACCGACGAGGCGGCCGTCGCCGGGGTGCCCGTCCCGTTCCTGACGGTCAACACCATCGGCCCGACCATCATGCGGTTCGGCACGCCGGAACAGAAGGCGTTCTATCTGCCCCGCATCGCCGCCGGCGAACTGCACTTCTCGATCGGCTATTCCGAGCCCGAGGCAGGCACCGACCTGGCCTCCCTGCGCACCCGCGCCGTGCGCGACGGCGACGAATACGTCGTCAACGGGCAGAAGATGTGGACGAGCCTGATCGAGTACGCCGACTACGTCTGGCTGGCCGTGCGCACCGACCCCGAAGCCCGCAAGCACAAGGGCCTGAGCATGCTCATCGTGCCCACCTCGGCCCCGGGCTTCTCCTGGACCAAGGTGCACACGGTGGCGGGCCCCGGCACCAGCGCCACCTACTACCAGGACGTGCGCGTCCCCGTCGGCGCCAGGGTGGCGGAGGAGAACGCGGGCTGGCCGCTGATCACCAACCAGCTCAACCACGAGCGCGTCGCGCTGACCTCGTCGGCCCCCGTGCTGGCCGCCCTGCGCGAGGTACGGCGCTGGGCGCAGGAGACCAAACAGCCCGACGGCAGCCGCGTGATCGACGCCGAATGGGTGCGCCTGCACCTCGCCCGCGTGCATGCCCACGGCGAGTACCTCAAGCTGCGCAACTGGCGCATCGCCACTTCCGCCGACGTCGGGCCCGCGGAGGCTTCGGCGACGAAGGTGTTCGGCACCGAACTCGCGGTCGAGGCCTACCGGCTGCTCATGGAGGTCCTCGGCGCGGCCGCGGTCGTCCGCGAAGGCTCCCCCGGAGCCGTGCTGCGCGGCCGGATCGAGCGCGCGCACCGCTCCGCGCTGATCCTCACCTTCGGCGGCGGCACCAACGAAGTCCAGCGCGATCTCATCGCCGCCACCGCCCTCTCCCTTCCCGTAACCCGCTGAGGAGGCACCGTGGACTTTTCGAGCTCGGAGGAGCAACAGGAACTGAGCGGGCTGGCGCGGCGCGTGCTGGGCGACCTCGTTACCCCGGAGGTGCTGGGATCCCACGGCGACGGCGGTTTCTCGTCCGAGGTGTGGGCCGCACTGGTGAAGGCGGGCCTCGTCGACGCCGGGCTGCCCGCCGCGGTGGGCGGCGGCGGGGCCGGGCTGCTCGGGCAGTGTTCGGTGCTGATCGAGATCGGGGCCGCGGTGGCCCCGGTGCCGTATCTGGCCACGGTGACCATGGCGGCCTCGGCGATCGCCGAGTTCGGCACGCCGGAGCAGATCGAACGCTGGGTGGTGCCGGTCGTGCGCGGCCGGAAGGTGCTGGCGGTGACCCTGCCCGAGCCCGGGACGCCACCCGGCTTCACGGCCGAGCGAAGCGCGGAGGGCTGGCGGATCACCGGGGTCCAGACGGCGGTGCTTTCCGGGGCGTTCGCCGACGGGTTCCTGATCATCGCCGACACCGCCGAAGGCGCCGCCGTCTTCCTCACCGAAGGCGGCGAAACCGGCGTCGACGTGCAGGCCCAGCGCACCATCGACCACGCCGACGCGGCACTGGTCACCCTCGCCGACGCGCCGGGTGAGCCACTCGGCGAACCCGGAAGC
Source organism: Amycolatopsis rhizosphaerae (assembly GCF_007713715.1). Lineage (GTDB taxonomy): Bacteria > Actinomycetota > Actinomycetes > Mycobacteriales > Pseudonocardiaceae > Amycolatopsis_E > Amycolatopsis_E rhizosphaerae. The sequence goes on along the minus strand of NZ_VJWX01000250.1, from coordinate 7,934 downwards.
GGGGTGGCCGAATGGCTCCGGCTGCGCGGCACTACGGGGCTCTGCGCGATGCAGCTCGGCGTGTTGGAAAGCGCGCTGCGGCGCACCGCCGCCTACGCCCGGGAGCGCCGCCAGTTCGACCAGCCGCTGGCCGGGTTCCAGGCGGTACGGCAACGGCTCGCCGACGCCTACATCGACGTCGAAGCGGTGCGGCTGACCCTGTGGCAGGCGGCCTGGCGGCTGTCGGAAGGCCTGCCCGCCGCCGAGGAGGTCGCCACGGCGAAGTACTGGGCCGCCGAAGCCGGGCATCGGGTCGCGCACAGCGCGGTGCACCTGCACGGCGGGGTCGGCATCGACGTCGACCACCCGCTGCACCGCTATTTCGCGGCGGCCAAGAGGATCGAGTTCGCCCTCGGCGGGGCCACCGCTCAGCTGCGCGCCCTGGGCACCCTGCTCGCCACGGAGGCCGCATGAGCGACACTGGCGAAGCCCCCGCTCATGCGGGCCGACCGGGTGCGGGTGTCCCGCAAAACACCGGAGGCCGCATGAGCACGCCGACCGTCACCGAGCTCCTGCTCGCGCGGGCCGGCGACGAGCGTCCCGGCCTGCTCTTCGAAGACGAGCGCCACACCTGGGCCGAGCACGTGCGCCTCAGCGCGGGATTCGCCGCACTGCTGCGCCGGGAGCTGGCCCCGGGCAGGCCGCCGCACGTAGGGATCCTCGCGGACAACCTGCCCGCCGTCTCGTTCCTGCTCGGGGGCTGCGCGCTGTCCGGCTCGGTGCTGGTGGGGCTGAACACCACTCGCCGCGGCGAAGCGCTGGCCCGCGACGTGCGGCTCGCGGACTGCCAGCTCGTGCTGACCGAGCCCCGGTACGCCCCGCTGCTGGACGGGCTCGACCTCGGGGGCGCACGGGTCGCCGCACTGGAGGTGCCCGAGCCCGCGAGGCCGGAACCGGTCCCGGCCTCGCCGGACGACCTGCTGATGCTCATCTTCACCTCGGGCACCAGCGGCGACCCCAAGGCGGTGCGCTGCACGCACGGCAAGATCGCCTTCCCCGGCCGCATGCTGGCCGACCGGTTCGGCCTGTCCACAACGGACACCGTGTACGTGTCGATGCCGATGTTCCACTCCAACGCGATCATGGCGGGCTGGGCGGTGGGCCTGGCCGCGGGTGCGGCACTGGCGCTGCGGCGGCGGTTCTCCGCCTCGGGTTTCCTGCCGGACGTGCGCCGGTTCGGCGTCACCTACGCCAACTACGTCGGCAAACCGCTGTCGTACGTCCTCGCCACCCCCGAACGCCCCGACGACGCCGACAATCCGCTGCGCATCGTCTACGGCAACGAAGGCGCCGAGGCGGACCTGGCGGCCTTCGGGCGCCGGTTCGGCTGCTTCGTGATGGACGCGTTCGGCTCCACCGAAGGCGGGATCGGCCTGACCCGTGCGCCCGGCTCGCCCCCCGGCTCGCTGGGCAGGCTCGGCAACGGCGTCGCGATCCTGCACCCCGAGACCGGCCGCCCCTGCCCGCCCGCCGAATTCGACGCCGACGGCCGGCTCCTCAACGCGGGCGAGGCGGTCGGCGAACTGGTCAACACCACCGGGCCGGGATGGTTCGCCGGGTACTACAAAAACCCCGGCGCCGAGGCCGAACGGATGCGCGACGGCATGTACCACACCGGTGACCTCGCCTACGCCGACGCGGACGGGTACGCCTACTTCGCGGGCCGCCTCGGCGACTGGCTGCGCGTCGACGGCGAGAACCTGGGCACCGCCCCGATCGAACGCATCCTGCTGCGCCATCCCGGTGTCGCCGAGGCCGCGGTGTACGCCGTGGCGGATCCGGTCACCGGCGACCAGGTGATGGCCGCACTCGTCCCCCGGGATCCGGCGAACCCCCCTGACCCCGCCGGATTCGCCGCCTTCCTCGGCGCCCAGCCCGATCTCGGTCCGAAGCAGCTACCCCGCTACGTGCGAATCGTCAACGAACTACCGAAGACGTCCACGTTCAAAATCCTGAAACGGCAGCTGTCCGCGGAGGGATGGCACAGCTCGGACCCGGTCTGGCGGCGGCCTGACCGGGAAGTCTTTTACGAAATGCTTCCCACCGGGGAGCGCCTCGCTTAACGTGGCAGGCATGCGCAGCCGAAGCTCGCTTGCCGTCCTGTTCGCCGTTCTGGCCGCCTTCACCCTGTTCGCGCCGCCCGCACAGGCCGCGCCGACCACGCTGACCGCCGCCGATTTCCGGCTCTCGGAAAGCGCCTACAACCCCGTCATCAGCCGACTCGACGGCCTGCTCACGGTCACCGGCGTGTCCGCCGTGCTCGACAGCGCGAACCGCACCGGCACGGCCTGCAACCCCGGCGCGACCGGCCAGGTCGCCGCGTTCTGCTGGAACTCCGGCGACGACGGCACCACCGACTGGTATCCGCAGGGCATCAGCACCACCGCCGACGCCTACGGGAGCGGGCAGTACGACGGCCGCACCGCGCTGTTCGCTTCCTGGTACTACGCGGGCAGCGGCACGAACAAGGGCGTCCGGGTGTCCTTTGTGGACTATTCGAACACGAGTACCCCGCACTACCGCCACGTGCTCCTCGTCGAGCCCTACACCGACTCGGCGGGACAGCCCGACTTCCGGCCCGTCACCGTGCACGCGGGCGGCATCTTCACCTACGGCTACTTCCTCTACGTCGCCGACACCTCCGGCGGATTCCGCGCCTTCGACCTGCGGCACATCTGGGCGGTCAAAACCGGGGACAGCACCGCGATCGGCCGCCAGTCCGACGGCAGCTACCAGGCCTTCGACTACGCCTACGTGCTGCCGCAGGCGCTCACCTTCACCGACTCCACCACCAACGGCGTCACCCAGCTCCGGTTCTCGGCGGCCTCGCTCGACCGCACCAGCAGCCCGGACAGCGTGATCGTGCCCGAGTACAACGCCGACGGCACCGGCACCCGGGTGGTGCGCTTCCCGATCGACTACACCGACCGGAAGTTCCTCGCGTCCGCCGACGGCTACACCCACGCCACCGAGGCCTACCAGGTGAACATCGCCAGCATGCAGGGCGCCACCGCGATCAACGGCAAGTTCTTCGTCTCGGCCAGCGCGGGCTCGTCCACCCGCGGCTCGCTCTACACCTTCACCGCGAGCAGCGGGCCCGCCAAACACGCGGGCGTGTTCCCGATCGGCAACGAGGACCTGTCCTATCGCGGCCCGCAGAACCAGCTGTGGACCCTGACCGAATACCCGGGCAACCGCTCCGTCGTCGCCATCGATCCCACCGGTTTCTGAACCGGCGGCCCCGCCGCTTGGGAAACGCGTCCTAGTCGGGGGCGTTGATGGCGCGGAGACGCCGCGGCCCGGTGTCCGGCCGGGCCGGTGGCGGCCCCACCACGATCCGCGCGTTGGCCACGAAGGCGCCCTCGGGCGAGGCCATCACCGGGTCCAGGTTCAGCGCGCGGACCTCCGGGTTGTCCTCGGCCAGCGCGGCCACCCGCAGCACCACGTCCTGCAACGCCGCCAGGTCCGCGGGCTCGTCACCGCGATAACCGGTGAGCAGCGGAGCGCTCTTGGGCTCCCGGATCAGCGTGGCCGCATCCACGTCGGTCAGCGGGACCGCCCGGTAGGCCCGGTCGCCGAGCAGCGTGCTGACCAGGCCCGACAGCCCGAAGGACACCAGGCTGCCGAACGACGGGTCGTCCTGCAGGCCCACGAAGCAGGAAATGCCCTTCGGAGCCATCTTCTGCACGTACATTTCGTCCTCGCCGGACACCTCGCGCAGATCGTGGTAGCTGCGGCGCACCTCGTCCTCGGAGGCCAGATCCAGCCGCACCCCCGCCAGATCCGGCCTGCCCCGCAACCGCTCGTCCACCGCCTTCACCGTCACGGGATACCGCAGTTCCCTGGCTGCGGAAACGGCCTCGTCCGCGCTCGAAACCACCCGGAACGGCACCACCTCGATGCCGTAGCAGTGCAGCAGCCGGACGACGTCCTCGTCCTCCAGCACGATGTTCCTGTCCTCGACGTCGTCGACGAGTTCACGGACGATCTCCTGGGCCGCCTCCGTGTGCACCCCGGCCGGGCGCAGCAGGTTCCCCTGCGGCCGCTGCCGCCACGCGGCGTACCGCACCACCTTCGCCAGCGCGTTCACCGCGCGCTCCGGGCTGGGGAAGGACGGGATCGAGCCGCGCCCCGGCGCACCGTCCGTACCCGGGACCGCCAGTTCCGCCGGCACCCCCTCCGCGGCCAGGAAGGTGGACACGATCGGCTTCTGCGTGTCGAGTTCGTGCACCGCCTCCCGCAGCGCGCGGGCGTAGGTGGTGCCCGGGGTGGCCAGCGGCGGCACGAACACCACCACGAGCGCGTCGGTTTCCGGCGAGATCAGGGCTTCCCGCACCGCGGCCGCGAATTCGTCGGGCCCCGCCTGAGGACCCACGTCCACCGGTTCGAAGGCCAGCTTCAGCCCCTGCGCCCGCGCGGTGTCCGCGGCCAGCAGACCGATCGCACTCGAATTGCCCACGATGCCGACCCGCGGCCCCGCGGGCAGCGGCTGGTGGGCGAAGATCAGCGCGGTGTCGAACAGCTGCGCCAGCGTCTCCACCCGCACCACGCCCGCCTGCTCGAACAGCGCCTGCACGCTCGCCTCGTCCACCTCGACCGAGGTCGAAGCCAGCTGCGGCCGCACCGCGTGCCTGCCCGACTTCACCGCCACGATCGGCTTCGTCCGCCCCAGCCGCCGGGCCAGCCGCGCGAACTTGCGCGGGTTGCCGAAGGATTCGAGGTAGAGCAGCACCAGATCGGTGTCCGGGTCGGTTTCCCAGTACTGCAGGAGATCATTGCCGGAGACGTCCGCGCGGTTGCCCGCCGAGACGAAGGTGGACAGGCCGAGGCCGCGCGCCCCCGCGTCGGCGAGGATCGCGGTGCCCAGCGCGCCCGACTGGCAGAAGAACCCGGCGCGGCCACGGGAGGGCAGCTTCGGCGCCAGAGTCGCGTTGAGCCGCACGGACGGGTGGGTGTTGAGCACCCCCAACGCGTTCGGGCCGACCACCCGCATCCCGTGCGCCCGCGCCTCGCCGACCAGCCGCAGCTCGGCGTGCAGCCCGTGCGGTCCCGCCTCGGCGAACCCGGCGGTGACGATCAGCAGCGTCTTGACCCCCTTGGCGAGCGCGCCGTCCAGCACCGACTCGACCTGGTCGGCGGGCACCGCGACCACCGCGAGGTCCACCGGATCGGGAATCTCGAGCACCGATTTGTACGCCCGCACGCCCCGCACCGCCCGGTGTTCGGCGTTGACCGGGTAGATGGTTCCGGTGAAACCCGCCTCCAGCAGGTTCATCAGCACCGCGTGCCCGACCTTCATCGGATCGGTGGAGGCACCGATCACCGCGACCGACTGCGGGTGCAGCAGGTTGTACACGCTGCGGGCTTCGGCGGCCTGCTCACGGGCCCGCGCCACCGCGAGCGACTCCTCCGTGGGGTCGATGTCGAATTCGAGGTGCAGCACGCCCTCTTCGATCGCCCGGCTCACCTGGTACCCGGCGTCCCGGAACACCCGCACCATGGCCGAGTTCTCGGCCAGCACCTCGGCGACGAACCGCCGCAGCCCCGACTCCCGGGCCGCGGCGGCAAGATGTTCGAGCAGGATCGAGCCGAGGCCCCGGCCCTGGTGCGCGTCGTCCACCACGAAGGCGACCTCCGCGGACGGACCGTCCCCGAGGCGTTCGTAGCGTCCGACCGCGACGATGTCGTCGCCCAGCAACGCGACGAACGCGACGCGGTCGTGGTGGTCCACCACCGAGAACCGCTCCAGATCGCGCTGCGGGATCCGGGGGTAGGCGCCGAAGTAGCGCAGGTACCGGGTCCGCTCGGACAGCCTGCCGTGGAAGGCCACCAGGCCGTCGGCGTCGCTCGGCACGATCGGCCGCAGGTGGACGGTGCCGCCGTCGGAAAGCACCACATCCGCTTCCCAGCTGCGCGGGTAGTCGTAGGGGTCGCGCCGGCCCGCGTGGCCCGCCGCACTGTTGCCGATCTTCATCTCCGCCTAGTCTCTCGGGTCGTCCGGGTCCAGGCCGTAGAACGGGAAGACCGCTCGCCGCGCGTCGCGGATGGCGATGTCCACCGCGTCGTCGTCCCCGTCGCCCCACGGCCGGTAGGCGGCGTCCACGCCGTCCGTCATCGACTGCGGCAGCTCCGCCCGCGGCGCCGCCTTCCGCACCATATCGGTCCATTCCGCCGGAACCGCCGTCTCCGGCTTCACATCACGGTCCAGTGCGATGGCGATCAGATGCGTCCAGGAGCGGGGCACCACGCGGATCAGCTGGTACCCGCCGCCGCCCACGGCGAGCCACCGGCCTTCCGCATACCGTTCGGCCAGCTCGCGGAGGGTGGCGTAGATCGCGCGATGCCCGTCCACGGACAGCGAGAGGTCCGCCAGCGGGTCCTCGTCGTGGGAGTCGACCCCGCACTGGGTCACCAGCAGCTGCGGCCGGAACTGCTCGAGCACGGACGGGACCACGGCGTGGAAGGCCCGCAGCCAGCCCGCGTCCCGGGTTCCGGGCGGGAGCGGGATGTTCACGGCCTTGCCCTCGCCCGCCCCGGCACCGGTCTCGGCGGAGTAGCCCGTGCCAGGCCAAAGCGTGAACGGGTGCTGGTGCAGCGAAACGGTCAGCACCCGCGGATCCGAATAGAAGGCCGCCTGCACCCCGTCGCCGTGATGCACGTCGGTGTCGATGTAGGCGATCCGCTCGAAGCCCTGCTCCAGCAGCCAGGAAATGGCGACGGCGCAGTCGTTGTAGACGCAGAAACCGGAGGCGTGGTCGCGCATCGCGTGGTGCAGGCCACCCGCTATGTTCACCGCGCGGCGCGTCCGGCCCTCGGCGATCTCGGCCGCGGCCAGCAGGGTGGAGCCGACGACCAGCGCGGACGCGTCGTGCATGTCGCTGAACACGGGGTTGTCCGCGGTGCCGAGGCCGTGCCCGACGTCCCAGGTGGCCATCGGGGCCTGTTTGACCGCGTCGAGGTATTCATCCGCGTGCACGCGGAGCAACTGGTCGTCCGGCGCCGGGTGCGGCGTCAGGAGCGGCACCCCGTCGAGGACGCCCAGGGCGGACGCGAGCCGGACGGTCAGTTGGAGGCGGACGGGGTTGAAGGGGTGCTCACCGCCGAGGTCGTAACCGAGCAGTGCGGGGTCCCAGACGACGGCGGAACGCTGCATGAGGCCTGATGGTAGTCGGACGGGGGCGCGGGGAGAGGGTCCGAAGGCCTCGATCACCTGGGCTGAGTGTCGGTGTGAACGACTACCATGGATTCCTGCGGACGAAGGGGACATCGTGAACGATCTCATCGACACCACAGAGATGTACTTGAAGACCATCTTCGAGCTCGAAGAGGAAGGTGTCGTACCGCTGCGCGCCCGCATCGCGGAGCGGCTGCAACAGAGCGGCCCCACGGTCAGCCAGACCGTGGCGCGCATGGAACGGGACGGCCTGGTGCGGGTCGCCGACGACCGGCATCTGCAGCTGACCGACCACGGCCGCGCACTCGCCACCGCGGTGATGCGCAAGCACCGCCTGGCGGAGCGCCTCCTGCTCGACGTGATCGGTCTGGAGTGGGAGCAGGTGCACACCGAGGCGTGCCACTGGGAGCACGTGATGAGCGAGGCGGTGGAGCGCAAGCTCGTCACGCTGCTCAACCACCCCACGACCTCGCCCTACGGCAACCCGATCCCCGGTCTCGACCAGCTCGGCAACGGGGGCCTGCCGGCCCCGCCGATGGAGGCGAACCTGATCCGGCTCGACGAGTTCGCCCGCTCCGGCGGCGGTAAGGCCGAGGTCCGGCGCATCGCCGAGCACGTGCAACTGGACGAGAAGCTCATGGTCGAGCTGAAGTCCGCCGGCGTCGTGCCCGGCAGGACGGTGCAGGTGGCCCGGGCCGCCGGGGGCGGCACGGTCGAGGTC
>NZ_VJWX01000024.1 GCF_007713715.1 Amycolatopsis rhizosphaerae | reverse complement strand
GGGTACTGGTGGACGCCACCGGCGGGCGGCGTCCCGGCCTCGGCACCCAGCAGACGGCCTACGGGCTCGTCGTCGCGGCCCGGGAGGCCGAGCGGCTGGTGCCCGCCGGCACCGCGGTGTTCATGGACTGGTCGGCCCCGGCCCGCGAGCCGACCTTCCTGTACTCGGTCCCCGTCGGCGGCGGGCGGGTCCTGCTCGAGGAGACCTGCCTGGCCCGCAGGCCGGGACTGGGCCCCGATCTGCTCGCCGGACGCCTCCGGTCCCGGCTGCTCCGGGCCGGTGCCGTGCCCGAGGGCGACGAGGAGCTGGTGCGCATCACACTCGACCCGCTGCGTCCCCGCGGCCTCGCGTTCGGGGCGGCCGCGGGCCTGATCCACCCGGCCACGGGGTACTCGCTGGCCGACTCGCTCCGCCTGGCGCCCGCCGTGGCCGCGGCGCTCGCCGAGGGGCTGCGATCCGGCCCCGCACAGGCGGTGCGGGCTGCACGGCACGTCCTCTGGCCCCCGGCGGCGCGGACCGTGCACACGCTGCGCCGGTTCGGGCTGCGAGCCCTGCGCGAGATGCCCGGCGACCGGCTTCCGGAGTTCTTCGAACTGTTCTTCGGCCTGCCCGGCGAACTGCAGCGCGCCTACACCTCGGGCCGCACGGACGTGACCGGGACGATGGCGGCGATGACGGCCCTGTTCCGCGCCGCCCCGTGGCGCCTGCGCGCACAGTTGGCGGGCTGCCATTAGGCCGTTGGGGTCATGGGGACGGACCCAGGATGAACATCAGTCGACATGTCTGGAGAAAACCCGCCCTGACCGGCGAAGATCTGGGCGTGTATGCAGCAATGAGCGCGGTCCGCTTCGCCTTCCAGCCGTTGTACAGCCTGCACACCGGTGGCATCGTCGCGCTCGAGGCGCTGGCCCGGCCGGGGAAGGGCTCGGTGCACGAACTGCTCGACCTCGCCCGCCGGGAACGCCGGCTCCCCGAGGTGGACGTCGCGCTGGCGGTCCAGGCCGCGCGCACCGAGGCCGACTACGAAACGCTGCTCCCCCTGCACCTCAACCTGACCGCCCCCACCGCGGCCGCCCCCGAATCGGCCTTCGACCCGCTGCTGGACGCGCTCGCCCGCGTCGGCCGACGGCCCCGCGAGGTCGTACTGGAGATCGGCCCGCCGTTCGTCCAGGTGTGGCCGGAGCAGCTGCTCGCCGGACTGCACCGGCTCAGTGAGCTGGGGTTCCGGCTGGCACTGGACGGCCTCGGACGCGCGGACCTGCCGTTCTCCCTGCTCGCGGCCGCCCCCTCGGACGTGCTCAAGCTCGACCGCAGCCTGATGAGCGCCCTGCCACACGACGCCGCGTCGGTCGCCGTCGTGGAATCCCTGGTGCACTACACCTCGCGCACGGACGCGCGCCTGGTCGCCACCGGGCTGGAGACCGAGGCGCAGCTGAGCGCCGTGCGCCGACTCGGCGTCCGCATCGCACAGGGCAACCTGTTCGCCCCGGCCGCCGACGGCAGGCCGAAGACCCACCTGCTCACCCCCGCGAAACCCGAGGAAGGCGAACGGCTGCTGACGGGGCCGGTCACCATGCCCAGGGTGCGGGACTTCCTGCGTCCGGCCTCCACCCTGCCCGAGGACGCGACCTGCGACGACGTCCGCCACATCCTCGTGGACGGCGACGCGCCTTCGGGCATCGTCGGGGTGGACGAGCACAACCGTCCACAGTGGTCAATCGACCGGACGCGGTTCCTGGTCTCGGTGACCGGCCCCTACGGGCACGCGCTGCACGCACGGCGCCCCGCCAGCCGCCTGGCCGACTCGCCGCACGTCATCCACGCCGACGCCGGCGCGTTCGAACTGCTCGAACTGGTCACCGACGCGGACTGGAGCCGCACGGGCGACGACGTGGTGGTGGTCGACGACCACGGCCGCTGCCTCGGCGTGGTGCTGGTGACGGAGGTGGTGCGCGGCGTGGCCGAGGCGAAGGTCGAAGCGGCCGCCGCGCTCAACCCGCTGACCCGCCTGCCCGGCAGCGACACCCTCGCCCGCGACATCGACCGCAGGATCGCCTGCCGCGAAGCCTTCGTGATCGCCTGGCTGGACGTCGATGCGTTCAAGTCGGTCAACGACAGCTGCGGCTTCGCCGCCGGGGACGACCTGATCCGCGCGCTCGGCCGGACGCTCACCGACCTGGCCTCGCGGCTGCCGCACCTGACCGTGGGCCATGTCGGGGGCGACGACTTCCTGGTGGCCTGCGACGTGGACGAGATCAGCGGCGTGGCCACCGCCCTGCTGGACACCCCGTGGTCGGCCGAGGGCATGCCGGTGACCGTGTCGCTGGCGACACTGGTCTGCGCCACCTCGTCGATCGCCTCCTACCGCGAGGCTTCGCGACTGCTGGCCCCGCTGAAGAAGCAGGCCAAGGCCGTGCCCGGGTCGAGCTGGGTGCTGGGCCGTCCCGGCTCCGACCGGGTGGAGGTGCTGCGCGGCGGGGGCCGCCACACCCTTGTCGACCAGCCCGCGTGAGTCCACGCCGGACCCGATCTCAGCGCATGAGGCGCATGAGCGCCGGGGACACCGCCGCGAACCCCGCGGCGAAGTTCTGCTGGACCTGGGCCGCTTCCTGCGCGTCCGGGACCGCGTTGGTGCAGGAGGTGCCGGGCCCGTGCCCCGACATCAGCTCCGAGCACGGCCCGGAGTAGTCGTCGGCCAGCCCCAGGTCGTGGCCCAGTTCGTGCGCGGCGATGCGGGTGACCGAGTACCCCTCGGCGACCTGCTGCTGGTCGAGGTAGATCTGCCCGTTCCCATGGCCGTCGGTGGTGGTGTACGAGCCCTGACCGTCGTTGGTCTCGTAGAACACGATGGTCGCCCCGGACCCCCGCACCAGCCGCACGTCGGTGACGGCGTGGTTCCAGTTCGCCGCGGCCTGGTCGATCTGCGCCACGTAGTCCGGTGCCCCGGAAGAGCTGTAGTAGAGCGTGGTGACCGTCGCGGCCTGTGCGGTGGAACCGGTGCCGAGCTGCGTGCCCAGCGCCGTCGCCGCCACCAGCATGCCCGCGAACACCCGCCTGCGATCCATGTCCTGCCCCCAGTTCCTTGCCGTTGGTGATTTACCAGCAAGGTAGCGAGAGGCGGATGTCGGTCACCACCGCCGAAAGTACGGGGTCGCGGTATAGGTCGTTATACGCCGGGGAGTACCCGGGAAACGTGCAGGCCCCTCGCGGAGCGTCCGCGAGGGGCCTGCACAGCACCCACTTGAGAAGTGGTCTTCACACGGTGAAACCGAGGGCCCGGAGCTGCTCCCGGCCGTCCTCGGTGATCTTCTCCGGCCCCCACGGCGGCATCCACACCCAGTTGATGCGGAAGTCCTTGACCAGCCCGGCGTTCCCGACCAGCACCGAGGCGGTCTGGTCCTCGATCACGTCGGTGAGCGGACACGCCGCCGAGGTGAGCGTCATGTCCAGCGTCACCGTGTTGTCCGCCTCGACGCGGATGTCGTACACCAGGCCGAGGTCCACCACGTTGATCCCCAGTTCCGGGTCGACCACGTCGCGCAGGGCCTCTTCGATGTCCTCGACCTTGGCCACCTCGGCGGCCGTCGGCTGGGCCTGCTCGGGCAGGTCGGCCGCGGTGCGACCCTCGCGGGTCTGCGTCTCCTCGCTCATGCCTCGGCTCCCTTCTCGGCACGGACCAGCGCGTCCTTGAACGCCATCCAGCCCAGCAGCGCGCACTTCACGCGCGCCGGGTACTTCGCGACACCGGCGAAGGCCACGCCGTCCTCCAGCACGTCCTCGTCCGGCTCGATCTGCCCGCGGCCCTGCATCAGCTCCACGAACACGTCCATGGTGTGCAACGCCTCGTCCACCGCGTGGCCGGTGACCAGATCGGTCAGCACCGAGGCCGAGGCCTGGCTGATCGAGCAGCCCTGGCCCTCGTAGGACACGTCCGTCACCTTGCCGTCGTCCACCTTGAGCCGCAGGGTGATCTCGTCCCCGCAGGTCGGGTTCACCTGGAACGACTCGGCATCGTAGGGCTCCCGCAGGCCGCGGCCGTGCGGGTTCTTGTAGTGGTCCAGGATGATGTCCTGGTACATGCTTTCCAGGTTCATTCCGCCACTCCGAAGAATCGCTGCGCCTCACGGACCCCGTCGACCAGGGCGTCCACATCGGACAGATCGTTGTACAGGTAGAAGGTGGCCCGCACCGTCGCCGGGATCTGGCACGCCCGGTGCAGCGGCCAGGCGCAGTGGTGCCCGACCCGCACCGCGATGCCCAGGCTGTCCAGCACCTGCCCCGCGTCGTGCGGGTGCACCCCGTCGATCACGAACGCGATGGTGGCGCCGCGATCGGTCGCCTCGGCCGGGCCGATGATCCGCACACCGGGGATCTTCGACAGCCCGGACAGCGCGGCCTCGGTGAGGACGTGCTCGTGCGCGGCGATGCGGTCCATGCCGATCGCGGTCAGGTAGTCCACCGCCGCGCCCAGCCCGACCGCCTGCGAGGTCATCGGCACCCCGGCCTCGAACTTCTGCGGCGGCGGGGCGAAGGTGGTCCGCTCCATGGTGACCAGCTCGATCATGGAACCACCGGTCAGGAACGGCGGCATGGCCTCCAGCAGCGCCCGCCTGCCGTAGAGCACACCGATCCCGGACGGGGCCAGCATCTTGTGCCCGGAGAACACCGCGAAGTCCACGTCCAGCGCGTGGAAGTCGACCGGCATGTGCGGCACCGACTGGCAGGCGTCGAGCAGGGTCAGCGCCCCGACCTCCTTGGCCCGCTTCACGATCGGCTCGACCGGGTTGATCGTGCCGAGCACATTGGACTGGTGCGCGAACGCGACGAGCTTCGTGCGCTCGTTCACCAGTTCGTCCAGTTCGGACAGATCCAGCCGGAAGTCGCCGGTCAGCCCGAACCAGCGCAGCGTCGCCCCGGTGCGCTGGCACAGCTGCTGCCACGGCACCAGGTTCGCGTGGTGCTCCATCGCGGTGATGACGATCTCGTCGCCGGGGCCGACATCAAAAGACGCAGCAGCGCTCGACGGATCGGTGGCCGCGTTGCTCATCGCGTAGGCGACCAGGTTGATGCCCTCGGTGGCGTTCTTGACGAACACCAGCTCGCCCGGGTCGGCGCCGACGAACTCCGCGGTGCGCTTGCGCGCGTACTCGTAGGCGTCCGTGGCCTCCTCGGCCAGTTGGTGCGCACCGCGGTGCACCGCCGCGTTCGAGGTCTCCAGGAATCGGCGCTCGGCGTCCAGCACCTGCCTCGGCCGCTGCGACGTCGCCCCGGAATCCAGGTACACCAACGGTTTCCCGTCACGGACCGTGCGCGACAGGATCGGGAAGTCGGCGCGCACCGCGGCGACGTCCAGCGAGGTAGCCGTCGTGTTGGCGTCCGAGCTCGTGGTGGTCATCGCGCCAACTCCTCTCTCACGTGCCAGTGGGAAAACGGATCGCGTCAGACGGCGGGGGTGCCGACGTACTTGACGTACCCGTTTTCCTCCAGTTCTTCCGCCAGTTCCTTGCCGCCGGACTCGACGACCCGGCCGTCGGCGAAGACGTGCACGAAGTCGGGCGTGATGTGGCGCAGGATCCGGGTGTAGTGCGTGATCAGCATGACGCCGACGTCGTTGCCCGCCTTGTAGTCGTTGACCCCTTGGGACACCACGCGCAGCGCGTCCACGTCCAGGCCCGAGTCGGTCTCGTCCAGGATCGCGATCTTCGGCTTGAGCAGGGCCAGCTGCAGGATCTCGTGCCGCTTCTTCTCGCCGCCGGAGAAGCCTTCGTTCACGCTGCGCTCGGCGAACTCGGGCGCGATCTCCAGCTTGCCCATCTCTTCCTTGACTTCCTTGACCCAGTGCCGCACCTTCGGCGCCTCGCCGCGGACCGCGGTCACCGCGGTGCGCAGGAAGTTCGACATCGACACACCGGGCACCTCGACCGGGTACTGCATGGCGAGGAACAGGCCCGCGCGCGCCCGCTCGTCCACCGTCATGTCGAGCACGTTCTCGCCGTCGAGCAGCACCTCGCCGGAGGTCACCTCGTACTTGGGGTGCCCGGCGATGGCGTAGGAGAGCGTCGACTTGCCCGAACCGTTGGGACCCATGATCGCGTGGGTCTCGCCGGACCGGATCGTCAGGTTGACACCCTTGAGGATCTCCTTGAACGAGTCGCCGCCGTCGTCGGTTTTGACCCCGGCGTGCAGATCCTTGATTTCCAGTGTGGCCATGTCTGTGGTTCTTGTCCTTCGTGTGGCGGGAGGGGCGGTTCGGCTCAGCGGCGGCTCGGCCGCGGCGCCGGGCGGCGGCTCAGCCGCCGATGGCTTCCAGTTCGGCTTCGATCGCGGCCTGCAGGCGCTCGCGCACCTCCGGGATGTCGATCTTGGTGAGGATCTCGTGGAAGAAGCCGCGGACGACCAGCCGCCGCGCCGTCTCCTCCTCGATCCCGCGCGACTGCAGGTAGAACAACTGCTCGTCGTCGAATCTTCCCGTCGCGCTCGCGTGCCCGGCGCCGGCGATCTCGCCGGTCTCGATCTCCAGGTTCGGCACCGAGTCGGCGCGCGCTCCCGAGGTCAGCACCAGGTTCCGGTTGAGCTCGTAGGTGTCGGTGCCTTCGGCGGCCGCGCGGATGAGCACGTCGCCGATCCAGACGGTGTGCGCGTCGTCGCCCTGCAGCGCGCCCTTGTACATGACGTTCGAGCGGCAGTTCGGCACCGCGTGGTCGACGAAGAGCCGGTGCTCCTGGTGCTGCCCCGCGTCGGCGAAGTACAGGCCCAGCAGCTCCAGGTCGCCACCCTTGTCGGCGAACGTCGCGGTGGGGGACATGCGCACGAGGTCGCCGCCGAGGGTCACCACGATGTGCCTCAGCGTGGCGTCCTTGCCGAGCTTGAGGTGCTGTTCGGAGACGTGCACCGCGTCGTCGGCCCAGTCCTGCACGCTGACCACGGTCAGCTTCGCGCCCTCGCCGAGCAGGAACTCGACGTTGTCGGCGTAGGTGCCGGACCCGGTGTGGTCGAGCACGACCGCCGCCTCGGCGTAGGCCTCGGCGCGCACCTGGACGTGGCCGTAGGCGACCGCGCCCTCACCGGGCCCGGTGAGCCGGAGCACCGTGGGCTTCGAGGCCCTGGTCTCCCTTCCCACGGTGACCACGGTGGCCGAGGTGAACGAGCTGTAGGCCTGTGCGGCGACCCGGTCGCCCGGTACGCCCGCCTGCCCCAGCCGCTCGTCCTCCCGGCCGACGGTCTCCACGCGGACCTCGGGGGCGGCGTCGGCCTCGACCTTGGTTTCCCCGGTGGCGGTGGCGGTGCCGTCGTGCAGCCCGCGCAGCCGCTTCATCGGGGTGAACCGCCAGTTCTCCTCGCGGCCCGTCGGGACCTCGAAGGCCTCGACGTCGTACCCGGTGAAGCGCTCGGCGCGGGAGGCCGCCGGAACGACGGCCTCCCCTGCCGCAGCGACGTTGGAGGTTTTGTCAGCCACCGTCATGTCAGCCGACGGCTCCTTCCATCTGCAGTTCGATCAGGCGGTTCAGTTCGAGCGCGTACTCCATGGGCAGCTCGCGCGCGATGGGCTCGACGAACCCGCGCACCACCATGGCCATCGCCTCGTCCTCGGTGAGGCCCCGCGACATCAGGTAGAACAGCTGGTCCTCGCTCACCTTCGACACCGTCGCCTCGTGCCCCATGGACACGTCGTCGTTGCGGATGTCGACATAGGGGTAGGTGTCCGAGCGCGAGATGTTGTCCACCAGCAGCGCGTCGCACTTCACGGTCGAGCGCGAGTGGTGCGCCCGCTTGGCCACGCGCACCAGGCCGCGGTAGGAGGTGCGGCCGCCGCCCCGCGCCACCGACTTCGACACGATGGTCGAGGAGGTGTGCGGCGCCAGGTGCTCCATCTTCGCCCCGGCGTCCTGGTGCTGGCCTTCGCCGGCGAAGGCCACGGACAGCACCTCGCCCTTGGCGTGCTCGCCCATCAGGAAGACCGAGGGGTACTTCATGGTGACCTTGGAGCCGATGTTGCCGTCGATCCACTCCATGGTCGCGCCCTCTTCGGCCTTGGCGCGCTTGGTGACCAGGTTGTAGACGTTGTTCGACCAGTTCTGGATCGTCGTGTAGCGGCAGCGGCCGCCCTTCTTCACGATGATCTCGACCACCGCCGAGTGCAGCGAGTCGGACTTGTAGATCGGCGCGGTGCAGCCTTCCACATAGTGGACGTAGGCGCCTTCGTCGACGATGATCAGCGTCCGCTCGAACTGGCCCATGTTCTCGGTGTTGATCCGGAAGTAGGCCTGCAGCGGGATGTCCACGTGCACGCCCGGCGGCACGTAGATGAACGAGCCGCCCGACCACACCGCGGTGTTGAGCGCGGAGAACTTGTTGTCCCCGGCCGGGATGACCGAGCCGAAGTACTCCTTGAACAGCTCCGGGTGCTCGCGCAGGCCGGTGTCGGTGTCCAGGAACACCACGCCCTGGGCCTCGAGGTCCTCACGGATCTTGTGGTAGACGACCTCGGACTCGTACTGGGCCGCCACCCCCGCGATCAGCCGCTGCTTCTCCGCCTCCGGGATGCCCAGCTTGTCGTAGGTGTTCTTGATGTCGGCGGGCAGTTCGTCCCAGCTGGCCGCCTGCTTCTCGGTGGAGCGGACGAAGTACTTGATGTTGTCGAAGTCGATGCCCGAGAGGTCGGCGCCCCAGTTCGGCATCGGCTTGCGCCCGAAGAGCTTCAGCGCCTTCAGGCGCGTTTCGAGCATCCAGTCCGGCTCGGACTTCTTCCCGGAGATGTCGCGCACGACATCCTCGTTCAGTCCACGCCGGGCGCTGGCTCCCGCCGCATCCGGGTCGGCCCAGCCGAACGCGTAGTTGCCCAGGGAGTCGATGGTCTCTTCCTGGGTCAGCGGAGCTGTGGCGGGAGTGCGCTGCTCGGCAGCGGCAGTCATGCGCTGGTCCCTCCATCCGGAGTTCGTGGGTGACCCTGCGGGCTCTCCGCGGGGACGTGGGTGGTGCACGCGGCGTCACCACGCGCGATCGTCGCCAGGCGCTGCACGTGCGTGCCCAGCAACGCGGCGAACGCCTCGGTCTCGGCCTCGCACAGCTGCGGGAACTCGGCTGCGACGTGGGCGACCGGGCAGTGGTGCTGGCACAGCTGCTCACCGCTGCCGACCTGGCGGGTCGACGCAGCGTAACCCTCCCTGGTCAGGGCCGCGGCGAGGGCCTCGGCGCGCCGGGCGGGCTCACCGGAGGCGGTCACCGCCGACCGGTGCGGCTCCACCAGGGAGGCGACCCGCCGTTCGGCGAAGGCCCGGACCGCGTCCTCGCCCGCGTGCTCGGCGAGGAACCGGATGGCCGAGACGGCCAGGTCGTCGTAGGCGTGGCCGAACCGGGCCCGTCCCGCCTCGGTGAGCAGGAAGAGCTTCGCCGGACGGCCGCGACCGCGCGGGCCGCGCCGGGGCGCGTCCCTGGTCTCGGCCTCGCCGTCGGCCAGCAGGGCGTCGAGGTGGCGGCGGACCGCCGTCGGGCTGATGCCCAGCCGGTCCGCGACCACCACGGCGGTCATCGGCCCGTCCTCCAGCAGCAGCCGCGCCACGGCGTGCCTGGTCCGGCCCTCGGTGCTCAGCTGTGCGGGCACCGTGACCTCCGGGCGGCGTGGCTCGCCGTCCGGCTGTCGTGATGCGCCGCTCTTTTTCACAACATAAGTGTGTCGTATTTCGGCGCCGAGGGCAAAGAGAGATCAATCGGCAGTGACTCGCGTCACGGGTCCGCGCTTGTCGATACCCTTCGAGGGTGGCAATTGGCGAGCCGGAGACCGAAGAGCGACCTGTCGCGTCGCCCGTGCGGCCGCCCGAGGCCGGCGCACTGGAGCCCGCGGAGCTGCGGGCCCTGGATGTGGTGCGCAGGCTGGGCACGGTGGGCGCGCTGTTTCTCGCGCTCGGCTCGCTGGGCGCGGGGGCGGCACCGGTGCTCAACCCCGTGCAGGACATCCCCGTCCTGAGGCTGTTCGCCCGCATCCCCACCGTTTCGCTGGCGATGGCGTTCACCGGGATGGGGATGCTGGTACTCGCCTGGCTGATGCTCGGCAGGTTCGCCCGTCCGGGGCGCGCCCGGCTGGCCAGCAGGCCGCAGCTGACCCGCACGCTGGTGATGTGGCTGACCCCGCTGATGGTCATCCCGCCGCTGTTCTCCCGTGACGTCTACAGCTACCTGGCGCAGAGCGAGATCGTGCACCGCGGGATGGACCCGTACTCCCTCGGCCCGGCGCAGGCCCTCGGCGTCGGCGACCCGCTGACCAGCGGCGTGTCCAACATGTGGCGCGAGACGCCCGCCCCCTACGGCCCGCTGTTCCTCAAGCTGGGCAGCCTGATCTCCGGCCTGGTCGGCGACAACATCGTGGCCGGGGTGCTGCTGCAGCGGGCGATGGCGCTGGCCGGGGTGGTGCTGATCATCTGGGCGCTGCCGCGGCTGGCCCGCCGGTTCGGGGTCGAGCCCGCGACCGCGCTGTGGCTCGGCGCGGCCAACCCCCTGGTGCTGTTCCACCTGGTGGCGGGCGCGCACAACGAGGCGCTCGGCATCGGCCTCATGCTCGCCGGGCTCGAACTGGGCATCCGGCGGCTGCCGGTCCGCGTGGCCGGTGACACCCCGCCCCCGCTCGCGCGGGGCGAACTGCTGTTCATCGTGCTCGGCGCGACCGTCATCACCCTCGGCGCCGCGGTGAAGATCAACGCGCTGATCGCGCTGGGCTTCTTCGGGGTGGTGATCGCGCGGCGCTGGCACGGCCGCATCGCGGACCTGCTGCGCGCGGGCGCGCTGATGACCGGCGTGTTCGCGGTGGTGATGGTCGCGGTCTGCTACGGCACCGGCCTCGGCTTCGGCTGGGTCGGCGCGCTGGGCACCCCCGGCCTGGTCCGCAGCTGGATCTCCCCCACCGCCGAGCTGGCCAACCTCGGCGGTGTGCTCGGCATCGCGCTGGGCCTCGGCAACCACACCGATTCCCTGGTGTCGATCATCCAGCTGGCGGGCACACTGGTGGCCGGGCTCATCACGGTGAAGTTCCTGTGGGACAGCTTCCGCTGGCGCTACCGGCCCATCATCGGCCTCGGCGTCTCGCTCGGCGCGTTCATGATGCTGCACGTCGCGATGCAGCCCTGGTGGCTGCTGTGGGCGGTCATCCCGCTCGCCGCGGCCGCCGGGACCTCCCGCTTCCGGGTGGCGGCGACGGTGGTGAGCGCGGTGCTCGCCTTCCTGGCCGGTCCGCCCGGCAGCAGCTTCAACGGCCGCTCGTTCGTGCCGCTGCAGGCCTACGCCGCCGGAATCGTGGTGGTTTTGGTCGCTTTGCTTGTGGTGCGCCGCACAGCGCCCTCGTTGCTGCGCCGCGACCGGGCCAGGCCCGCGCCGCTCGCCGGAACGGGGTCGTAGGCTTGTCGGTCGTGAGCACCCCTGCCGTCGAGATCACCGGACTGGTGAAGAGATACGGCTCGAAGATCGCCGTCGACGGCCTGGACCTCAAGATGGACCGCGGCCGGCTGCTGGCCCTGCTCGGGCCCAACGGCGCGGGCAAGACCACCACCGTGGAGATCTGCGAGGGCTTCCTGCGCCCCGACGCCGGCACCGTCCGCGTGCTCGGTCTCGACCCGGTGCGGGACGGCGCCGCCCTCAAACCCCGCATCGGCGTGATGCCCCAGGGCGGCGGGGCCTACCCCGGCGTCCGGGCCGGGGAGATGCTGGGCCTGGTCGCCGCCTGCGCCGCGGACCCGCTCGACCCCGCGTGGCTGCTCGACGTCCTCGGCCTGACCTCCGCCCGCCGCACCCCGTTCAAGCGGCTCTCCGGCGGCCAGCAGCAGCGGCTTTCCCTGGCCTGCGCCCTGGTGGGACGCCCGGAACTGGTCTTCCTCGACGAGCCGACCGCGGGCATGGACCCGCAGGCCCGGCGCCTGGTGTGGGACCTGCTCGGCGCGCTGCGCGCCGACGGGGTGAGCGTGCTGCTCACCACACACCTGATGGAGGAGGCCGAGGCGCTGGCCGACGACGTGGTGATCGTCGACGGCGGGCGGGTCATCGCCGAGGGCACGCCCAGCGCACTGACCGCCGAGGACGGCGACGCCGCGCAACTGCGCTTCAAGGCGCGCGCCGGGCTGGACACCACGCTGCTGTCCGCCGCGCTGCCCGAGGGCTACCAGGTGGAGGAGCTCGTGGCGGGCAGCTACCGGGTGCTCGGCCGGGTCGACCCGCAGGTGGTGTCCACCGTCACCTCGTGGTGTGCGCAACAGGGCGTGCTGGCCGAGGAGCTGCACGTGGGCAGGCGCGACCTGGAAGAGGTCTTCCTCGAGCTGACCGGACGGGAGCTGCGCTCGTGACCACCTTCGCCCCTGGCACCTTCACCCCCAAGCCCGGTACCGGCCGTCGCGGGCGGATGCTGCTCGCCCACGCGAAGGTCGAGACGAGCCTCACCCTGCGTAACGGCGAGCAGATCCTGCTCACCCTGCTCATCCCGCTGGCCCTGCTGGTCGGCCTCACCGTGCTGGACGTCCTGCCCACCGGCAACCTCGGTCCGGTGTCCAAGGTGGACTGGATCACGCCGAGGATCCTCGCGCTGGCGGTGATGTCCTCCGCCTTCACCGGCCAGGCCATCGCGCTGGGCTTCGACCGCCGCTACGGCGTGCTCAAGCGCCTGTCGGCCACCGCACTGCCCCGCTGGCTGCTGGTCGCCGGGCGCATCGTTTCGGCGCTGGTGGTGGTCGCGGTGCAGGTGGTCGTCCTGGGCATCGTCGCCGCCTTCCTCGGCTGGACCCCGTCCGGTGCCGGCGTGGCCGAGGCCGTCCTGCTGCTGGTGCTGGGCACGCTCAGCTTCGGCGCGCTCGGTGTGCTGCTCGGCGGCGCGCTGCGGGCCGAGGTGGTGCTCGCACTGGCCAACATCGTGTGGTTCGCGCTGCTGCTGGCGGGCGGCATCCTGCTCGCCCCGTCCGCACTGCCCTCCGGCGCGGCCACCCTGGTCGAACTGCTGCCCTCCGGCGCGCTGGCCGAGGGCCTGCGCGAGGCACTGGTCGACGGCACCCTCGGGCTGGAGCCCGTCGCAGTGCTGCTCGGCTGGGGTGTTGTGGCGGGCGTCATCGCCACCCGCACCACCCGGCTGACCTGAACCGGGCCGGGCCTACCATCGGCTTGTGTTCCTAACGCCCTACGTCGAACGCCTGCCCTACCCGTCGCGCACGGTCCAGCGGGCCATCGGCGTCGCGGCGGTGGTCACCCAGGCCGGGATCGGCGTCACCGGTTCCGTCGTCCGCGTCACCGGCTCCGGACTCGGCTGCTCCACCTGGCCCCAGTGCCAGCCGGGCAGCATGGTGCCCGTCGACCACGCCCAGTACCAGACGGTCACCCAGTGGATCGAGTTCGGCAACCGCCTGCTCACCTTCGTGCTCTTCGTCGCCGCGGTCGCGGCCGTGCTCGCGGCCTGGCGCATCGTGCTCGACCACCCGTCCCGGCGCCGGCTGGTCAAGCTGGCCTGGACGCTGCCCGGCGGCATCGTCCTGCAGGCCGTGGTCGGCGGGATGACGGTGCTCGCGAAGCTCGAATGGTGGACGGTGGCCATCCACTTCCTGGTCTCCACCCCGCTGGTCTGGCTCGCGGTCCTGCTGTTGCGCGCGTTCAACGAGGGCGACGAACCGCCCCGTCCGGTCGTCCCCCCGCTCGCCCGGAAGCTGCTCGTGCCGCTCGTCGTGCTGATGTGGCTGGTGCTCGCCGCGGGCACCACGGTCAGCGGCGCCGGTCCGCACGGCGGTGACCCCGGCACCCACCGCTTCCAGGCCCCCATCGAGACGCTCGCCCAGATCCACGGCGGACTGCTCGTGGCCTACCTCGTCGTCCTGGCGACCTTCGGCCTTGCGCTGATGCGCGGCCCCGTCCCGGCTGAGGTGTGGCGGCGCTACGGCGCCGTCTGGGCCGTCGCGCTCGCGCAGGGCCTGCTCGGCTCCGTCCAGTACGCACTGGGCGTGCCGGAGGTGCTGGTGGCCCTGCACGTGCTCGGTTCGGCGCTGGTGATCATCGCGACCGCCGCCCTGTGGTGCGGCTCCCGCGACCGCGGTGCGCCGGTGTCGGGCACTCCCGCCCCTCGCGAGTCCGGGGAACTCACCCCCGCCCGCTGAGGGAGCGGCGGGGCAGGAGGTCTCCTGCCGGTCATGTGGCGGTAACGCGGCAGCGGTGCCGCCGACAGGACGCCCCGCTACGCTGCGCGTACCCAGGGTGGAATTGTCCGGTTTCGCCCGCAGCCCGCAGTGAGGTCCCCGCCCCATGAGTGCCACCGACGTCCGAGCCGGCGCCAAACCGCTGATCTCCCATCACCGGCCGGCGGGGCAGATGATCGTGCTCAAGGCGTTCCTGCTGATCCCGTTCGCGGCCCTGCTCGCCGCCCTGCCCCTGGCGTGGGGCTGGGGACTGTCCTGGCTCGACCTGACGCTGGCCGCCGTGTTCTACGTGGTGGCCACCCTCGGTGTCACCGTGGGCTACCACCGCTACTTCACGCACGGCGCCTTCAAGGCCCGGCGGTCGCTGCGGGTGGCCCTCGCCATCGCCGGCAGCATGGCGGTGCAGGGCTCGGTGATCTTCTGGGTGGCCAGCCACCGCCGCCACCACGCGTTCGCCGACCGCGATGGCGACCCGCATTCCCCCTGGCTGTTCGGCACCACGCCGACGGCCCTGGCCCGCGGGTTCTGGCACGCGCACATGGGCTGGATGTTCCGCCGCGAGGTCACCAACTACGACCGGTTCGCCCCGGATCTGGTCGCCGACCGCGATCTGCGCCTGGTCGACCGCTTCTTCTGGCTGTGGATCACGCTCAGCCTCGGCCTGCCCGCCCTGCTCGGCGGGCTGCTGAGCTGGTCGTGGCAGGGCGCGGTGACCGCCTTCTTCTGGGCGGGGCTGGTGCGCGTCGCCTTCCTGCACCACGTGACCTGGTCGGTCAACTCGATCTGCCACCTGATGGGCGCGCGGCCGTTCACCAGCCGGGACCGGGCGACCAACTTCTGGCCGCTGGCGATCCTGTCCATGGGCGAGTCCTGGCACAACTCGCACCACGCCGACCCGACCTGCGCCCGGCACGGGGTGCTGCGCGGCCAGATCGACGTGTCGGCGCGGGTGATCTGGATCTTCGAGAAGCTACGCTGGGCCCGGGACGTGCGGTGGCCCCGGGCGGAGCGGCTCGCGGCCAGGCGCGTCAAGACGGCCTGACCGCGGGCGGAACGACCTCAGCGGCGGGCGCGCGGGCCCGCCATCCGGCGCCGGTGCTCCGGGCCGATCCTGGTGGCGTTGACGGTCTCGGCGTCCCATTCGGCGGGTTCGAGGTCGGCCACCGCTTCGACGAGCGCCTCGCCGGTCGCGGGCGCGGGCACCAGCACGTCGCCCAGCGCGCCGTCGGCGCCGACCAGCACGACACGGGCCCCGGCCCGGCCGATGTTCTCCACGACCGCCTTGGACGGCTTGCCGTGCTCGGCGACAAAACGCCGGGCCGCGTTCAGCTGCGCCGCGGTGGGTGCCTTGATCTTCTCGGTCTCTTCAGCCACTCGCGCATCTTAAGCCGTGGGAGCGGAACATCTCACCGACTGTGAGACTTGGTACGGGGGAACGGCAGTCATGATCCGAGGAGGTCCCATGCCCACGGCAGTGCAGATCCACCAGACCGGCGGCCCCGAAGTGCTGAAGGCGGCCGAGGTCGAGATCGGCGATCCCGGTCCCGGGGAACTGCTCGTCGACGTGGCCGCGGCGGGCGTGAACTACATCGACACCTACCACCGCAGCGGTATCTACCAGCTGGAGCTTCCCGCCACCCTGGGCATGGAGGGCGCCGGGACGGTGGCGGCCGTCGGCCCGGACGTGACCGGGTTCCGGCCCGGGGACCGGGTCGCCTGGCAGGGGCAGCTCGGCGGGTACGCGCAGCAGGCCCGCATCCCGGCCGGGATCGCGGTGCCGGTGCCGGAGGGCGTCCCGGACGAGACGGCGGCCGCGCTGCTGTTGCAGGGCATCACCGCGCACTACCTCGTGCGCTCCACCTACGAGGTGCAGGAGGGCGACGACATCCTGGTGCACGCCGCGGCAGGCGGGGTGGGGCTGCTGCTGGTGCAGCTGGCCAAGGCCCGCGGCGCACGGGTGATCGGCACGGTGTCCAGCGAAGAGAAGGAAAAGCTCGCGCGCGAGGCCGGTGCCGACGACGTGATCCGCTACGACCAGGTGGACTTCGCCCAGGCCACCCGCGACCTGACCGGCGGCGAAGGGGTCGCCGTCGTCTACGACGGGGTCGGGAAGGACACCTTCGACGGCAGCCTCGCGAGCCTGCGCATCCGGGGCGTGCTCGCGCTGTTCGGCGCGGCGAGCGGCCCGGTGCCGCCCTTCGACCCGCAGCGCCTCAACTCCGGCGGCTCCCTGTACCTCACGCGGCCCACGGCCGCCCACTACGTCCGCACCCGGGAGGAGCTGGACTGGCGGGCCCGGGAACTCTTCGACGCCGTGACCGGCGGCGCCCTCACCCTCCGCATCGGCGGCCGCTACCCCCTGGCCGACGCGCGGCGGGCGCACGAGGACCTGCAGGGCCGCCGCACCACCGGCAAACTCCTGCTCATCCCCTGACCTGGGCTCTCCCGGCCCTCCCGGGACCGTGGCAAGCCGTGAAGGGTCCCTTCACAGTCAAATCGACTGTGAAGGGACCCTTCACGGCCAACACTCACGCGACCTTGCCGGAGCCCTGGCCGATACGACCGTGTGGGGCCCCTCACGGCTCTGCCGCAAGCCTCAGGTGCCGGCGGCGGCGCGGATGGTCTCCTTCAGCGAGCCGGTGGTGGCGATGACCGCGGTGGGCTCGTAGCCGCAGTGCGCCATGCAGTTGGCGCAGCGTGGGTCCTTGCCGCGGCCGAAGGCGTCCCAGTCGGTCTCCTCGATCAGCTCGCGCCAGGTCTTGGCGTACCCGTCGTCGAGCAGGTAGCACGGCCGCTGCCAGCCCAGCAGCGAGTAGGACGGAATGCCCCACGGGGTGCATTCCAGGTCCCGCTTGCCCTCCAGGAAGTCCAGGAACACCGGCGAGTGGTTGAGCCGCCACTTCTTCCGCCTGCCCCCGGCGAACGCCTTCGCGAACAGCTCGCGCGTCTGCTGCACCCCGAGGAAGTGCTCCTGGTCCGGTGCCTTCTCGTAGGCGTAGCCCGGTGAGAGCTGCATGTTGTCCACGCCCACCACGTCGTTGAGGTAGTCGAGCACGTCGATGACGTCCTGCGGGGCGTCGGTGTTGAAGAACGTGGTGTTGGTCATCACCCGGAACCCGGCGTCCTTCGCCAGCTTGATCGCGTCGATCGCGGCCTGGAACCCGCCTTCCTTGCGCACCGACGCGTCGTGCTTGTCCTCGAGGCCGTCGATGTGCACCATCCACGCGAAGTCGGGGTGCGGCTTGAACCGGTGGAGGTGCTTGGGCAGCAGCAGCGCGTTCGTGCACAGGAACACGATCTTGTGGCGCTCCAGCAGGATCCGGGTGATCTCGTCGATCTGCGGGTGCATCAGCGGCTCGCCCCCGGCGATGGAGACCATCGGCGCCCCGCTCTCCTCCACCGCGCCGATCGCCTGCTGCACCGGCATCCGCTGTTTGAGCAGGTGCGCCGGCTGCTGGATCTTCCCGCACCCGCCGCATTTGAGGTTGCACGCGAACAGCGGTTCCAGCTCGACGAGGATCGCGTACTTGTCCCGGCGCAGCAGTTTCTGCTTCGCCAGGAAGGCGCCCAGCCGGACGGACTGCCGCAGTGGCATGGCCATGGTCTACCCCACCTCTCGAGGTAACGTGAAACGGATGTCTTCGTCGGCCACCTGGCTGTCCCGGACGCAGGTCCGGCCGAGACCGCTCAGGCATCGGGTCAGCTCCTCCACCAGGTGCGGCGGCGCCGACGCACCCGCGGTGATCCCGATCCGCCGCGCCCCCGCCAGCCATCGCAGGTCCACTTCGGACACATCGTCGACCAGATGGGCGGGCGCGCCCTGCCGCCTGGCCACCTCGACCAGCCGCTTGGAGTTGGACGAGTTGGCGGAGCCGACGACCAGGACGAGGTCGGCCTCCCCGGCGACGGCCCGCACCGCCCGCTGGCGGTTCGTCGTGGCGTAGCAGATGTCGTCGCGGCGCGGCGCCTGCATTGCCGGGAACCGCTCACGCAGCACCGTGGCGATCTCTTCGGCCTCGTCGACGGCGAGGGTGGTCTGCATCGCGTACGCCACCTTGCCCGGGTCGCGGGGCTGCACGTGGGCGGCGGCGGCCGCGTCCTCGACGACGACGACCTGTCCGGGCGCCTCGCCCACGGTGCCCTCGACCTCTTCGTGGTCGGCGTGGCCGATGAGGAACACCGTGTCACCGCGGGCCGAGTAGCGGCGAACCTCGTTGTGCACCTTGGTGACCAGCGGGCAGGTCGCGTCGATCACCCGGAGGTCCTTCGCCGCGGCGGCCTGGCGCACCGAGGGAGCGACCCCGTGGGCGGCCAGCACGGTGGTGGCCCCGGGCGGCACGTCCTCGATCTCCTGCACGAACACCGCACCCAGGCCTTCCAGCCGCCGCACCACATGCGCGTTGTGCACGATCTGGCGCCGCACGTAGACCGGGGCGCCGTACCGTTGCAACGCCCGTTCCACGATCTCGATCGCGCGGTCCACACCGGCGCAGAACGACCGCGGACTGGCGAGCAGGACCTCTCCCTCGCCCGTGGCCTCGCACCATTCCCGCAGCACGGGCGCCGCCGCATGCAGGGAGCGCAGCCCGGCGATGCCGCGCAGCACGGTTCCCGGACGCCACAGTGGACGGTCCGGGGTGTCCACGATGGCGCGGACCACGGCCAGCGGGCCCGGGACCTCGGCGAACTGCGCGGACTCCATGTCGACCGCGAGGGCACCGCCGACGGCCAGCCGTGCCCGGTCCGCTCCCTCCACCAGGGTGTCCGAGGAAGCGATCGGTCCGGTGTGGACGGTCAGGCCGAGGCGGCGCAGCGCACCGGCCGTCCCGGCCAGCAGCAGGTCGGTCACCCGGACCCCGCGGCGCCGCGCCAGCTCCCGCACCTCGTGCAGGTCCAGTGTCAGGGTCCCGAAGGTCCGCTTGGCCGTCCCGCTCACCGTAAGCCTGCCCTGGGGCCGCCGGTCGAAGGCCAGCTGCGCCAGGCCCACCGCGCCACCGAGCACCTGGCGCAAGCGGCCCGGCCGGGCCACGTCGCCCATCGCCGAGGTCAGGTCCGGCGAGTCGAACATGCTCAGCATCAGGTTGATCGTGCCGATGCCGTCGGCCACCGAATGGTGCACCAGGGAGATCACCGCGGCCACGTGCTCCTCGATGCCGGTCACCACGCACAGCCGCCACAGCGGGCGGTCCCTCGGCAGCGGCTGCCCGGCCAGCTCCGCGACCAGCCGGTGCAGCGCGGGCATCCCACCGGGCCGCCCGTCGGGACGGCGCAGATCGAACTCCGGCACGTGCCAGGCCCAGTCGATCCCGGTATGGGCGGTCCAGCGCAGGGGCCGCCAGCGGGTGGGTGGTGCCAGGCGGCGGCGGAAACCGGGCAGCCCCGGCAGCGCCGCGACGATCTTGGCCCGCAGTTGCCCGCGGGTGGGCGGGCCGTCCTGGCCCGAGGTGTCGAGCATGATCAGGCCGCCGACGTGCTGCGGCGCCCACGGGGTCTCCACGTGCAGGAAGAACGCGTCCGAGGCCGGGATCCGGCCGGTGTCTCGCCTCGCCACACCGCGATCATGGCACCGCGGCCACCGGAACGGCACTTCCAGCGGGTCAGGAGCCACCGAAGCGGGTGGCGAGCGTGCGGTAGAGCGAGGGCATCAGGCCCCGGACCGCGACGGGCAGCCGCAGCCAGCCGGGCACGTACGCCTCGGCGCGGCCCTCGCGCAGCGACCGCAGCACCGCCAGCGCCACCCGGTCCGCGGGCACGGGACGCGGGCTGCTGCGCTGGTAGGGCCGCCCCCGCCGGGTGAAGAACGCGGTGTCCACCACCCCGGGAACGACCACGCCGACGTGCACGGCGGAATCCGCCAGTTCGAACCGGAGACTTTCCGCGAAGGCGTCGACCCCGGCCTTGACGCCGGAATAGACCGCCTCGCCCGCGACCCCGGTGCGCCCCGCGATCGAAGTCACGAACATCACCGAGGACCGCGGGCGGGCACGCAGGGACGGCAGCAGCGCACGGGTCAGCTCCACCGGCGTGAGCAGGTTCACCTCGACGATCCGCCGCACGTCCGCCGCGGTCATCTCCGCAAAGGGACCCGCCCAGCCGATCCCGGCGTTGTTGACCAGGATGTCCACCTCGCCGAAGCGGCGGGTGATCTCCTCGGCGGCGGCGGGTACGGCCGCCGGGTCGGCGAAGTCCGCGGTGAGCGTGGCACCGCCGGTGCGCCCCGCCAGCGCGGCGAGCCTGCCGGGGTCGCGCCCGTGCAGCACGAGCCGCGCCCCGGCCTCGTGCAGCCGCAGCGCGGTCGCCGCCCCGATCCCCGACGAAGCGCCGGTGACCACCGCGAGCGCGCCCCGGACGTCCATGCGCAGGGACGCGTCAGCCGGTGACGCCGACCGCGTCGACGACGAACACGAGCGTCTCGTTCGGCTTGATGGTCTGCTGCCCGCTGGCGCCGTAGCCCAGCTGCGGCGGCACGACCAGCAGGCGGCGGCCGCCCTGCTTGATGCCCACCAGGCCCTGGTCCCAGCCGGTGATGACGGTGCCCTGGCCGAGGGTGAACGAGAACGGCTGCGAACCGAACGAGTTCTGCTGGTCCTTCTTGTCCGACCAGGTGTAGAGGTCGTAGTTCATCTGCAGCGCGCTGCCGGCCTTCGCTTCGGCTCCGCTCCCGGCCTTGAGGTCCTTGGTCAGCAGCTTCGTCGGCGCGGTGCAGGTGTCCGGGATGGTGACGGTCGGCTTGCTGCCGTAGTCCCCGGTGACCTTGATGTCGTCCGCGGTGCACTCATGCTGCTGGGCGGTCGGCGCGGCGGCCGCCGAAGAGGCCGAAGAGGCCGAGGTGGCTCCCGCCGGGTTCGGCGCCGGATAGGTGGGTCCGTTGCCGGGAGGGTAGGACGAGGGCTCCTGGCCGTTGGAGCAGGCGGCGAGCCCCAGCGCGGCTGCCACCACGAGCACGATCTTGCCAGCATTACGCATGGCGACACCTTAACCGCCGGTTGACCTGTCCTTATCCGGCACCCACGAGAGTCGGCAGCGCGTGCTCGGTGTAGACGACGCCGAGCCGCTGCGTCGCCCGGGTGAGCGCGACGTACAGGTCGTTCCAGCCCCGCGGGGAGGCCGCCACGATCTCCTCGGGCGCCACCACGAGCACCCCGTCGAACTCCAGTCCCTTCGCCTCGCCGACGGTCAGCACGGACAGCCGTTCGTCCTCGGGCAGCTGCTGCCGCACCCGGTCCAGCCGGGAGTCCGGGCACAGCACGGCGAGCGTGCCGCCGTCGGCCGCGGCCAGCTCCCGCGCGGCCAGCCCCGCGACCCCCTCCTCGGGCATCTTCCGCTGCCACGGCTCGACCCCGGTCTCCCGGACCGAGGAGGGCGCCCGCAGCCGCGAGTCCACCTCGGCGAGAGCGGCCGCGGCCAGCCGCATGATCTCGGCCGGGGTGCGGTAGTTGACGGTCAGTTCCCGCAGGCGCCAGCGGTCCTCGACGTAGGGGGCGAGCATCTCGTGCCACGAGGAAGCGCCCGCCGCCGCACCGGTTTGCGCGACGTCGCCGACCAGGGTCATCGACCGGCTGGGGCAGCGCCGCATGAGCAGCCGCCAGTCCATCGGCGACAGCTCCTGCGCCTCGTCGACGATCACGTGCCCGAAGGTCCAGCGACGGTCGGCCGCCGCCCGCTGCGCGGCGGTCAGCTCACTGCGGCGCTGCTGGCGCTCGGCGAACAGTTCGGCGTCGAGGATGTCGCTCACCCGGAGGACTTCCTCGTCGATGATCTCCTCGTCCTGTTCGAGGATGTCGAGCACGCCCTCGGCGTAGGCCCGTTCCTCACGCTCGCGCCGCGCCCTCGCGGCGCGCTGGTCGCTGTCGTCCTCGCCGAGCAGCTCGGCCAGCTCGTCGAGCAGCGGCACGTCGGCGGGTGTCCACCGCTCGGCGGCGGGACGCACCAGACGCGCCCACTCCTCCTCGGCGAGGAGGCCGCCCGCCGCGGACTCCAGCCGCTCCGGCGCGGAGAACAACTCGCGCAGCAGGCGCTGCGGGGTGATCTTCGGCCACAGGGAGTCCAGCGCCTCGCGGACGGTCGCCGAGGCGGCCAGCTCGGCCCGGATCTCCGCCCGGTCCCCCGAATCGAGCACCGGCACGCCCGCGGTCTCCCCCGCCTTGAGGGGGATTTCCGGCACGCCGTCGAACAGGTCGACCTCGAACCGGCTCGCCGCCCGCTCCGCCAGCACGTCGAGCAGCTCTTCGAAGAACACGCGGCGGGCGACGTTGTGCGGACGCAGGGTCCCGCGCGCCTTGGCGCGGGCCCGCTCGCAGGTCGCCCGGTCCAGCTGGAGCACCCCGTCGTCGAACTCCACCTCGAGCACGTCTTCGGGCACCCGCTGGCGGTCGGCGACCGCGGCGGCCAGCACCCGGGTCATCACCAGCCGGCCCTTGACCTCGGCGGCCTCGCGGCCGTCCGTTCCCCGGGCCCGTACCCCGGGGAACAACTGCCCCACCGTGGCCAGCAGCACACCGGTCTCCCCCAGCGACGGGAGCACCTGCCCGATGTAGCGCAGGAACGTGCTGTTCGGGCCCACCACGAGCACGCCGCGCGTGGCGAGCTGCTGGCGGTAGGTGTAGAGCAGATACGCGGCGCGATGCAGGGCGACGGCCGTCTTGCCGGTGCCCGGGCCGCCCTGGACCACGAGCACCCCGCCGAGCTCGTCCCGGATGATCCGGTCCTGCTCGGCCTGGATGGTGGCGACGATGTCGCTCATCTCACCGGTCCGGCGGCGCTCCAGCGCGGCCAGCAGCGCCGCCTCGCCCGCCAGCCCCAGGTCGTGGCCCTGGTCGGCGGCCCGCAGGTCCAGGATCTCGTCGTCGAGGCCGACCACCCTGCGGCTGAGGGTGCGGATGTGCCTGCGCCGCCGCACCCCCTCCGGAGAGGCGGCGGTGGCCAGGTAGAACGGCCGCGCGGCGGGGGCGCGCCAGTCGATGAGCAGTGGTTCGTAGTCACCGTCTTCGTCGAACAGCCCCAGCCTGCCGACGTAGACGGTCTCGTCCTCGTGGAAGTCGAGGCGGCCGAAGCACAGTCCCTGTTCCACCGAGCCGAGCTGGGCGAGCCGCTCCGAGTACAGGGTCGTGGCCACATCCCGCTCGGTGCGGGCCTGCGGCGGTCCTCCGGCCTGCCCCAGTACCTCGGTCAGGCGCCGCTGCGCGGATTCCCGCTCGGCGTCGAGCCTGCGGTAAAGAAGGGACACGTAGTCCTGTTCCCCCGCCAGGTCGGTGCTGTTGTCTGGTTCCCGTTCCGGGGACACGGACAAGACGCAACCCACTTTCGCATCCGGAATGATCTGGTGACTGTTGCCCAACGCGGGAACCCGCCGGGGAATTCCCGCGCCGGCGGCCACCCGCCGGATCGTGCGAAGAACTAGAACGGCAGGCCGAAGGCGGGGAAGCCGAACGCCGAGTCCACGGCCAGCGCGCAGAACACGATCATCAGATACGTGTTCGAGCGGTGGAACAGGGCCATCGGCTTGGTCGCCACCCCGCGCTTGACCTGGCGGTAGAGCCGGTGCGCGTAGAAGAGGAACCAGGTACCGGCCAGCACCGCGAAACCGGCGTAGAGCCAGCTCGTCGCGGGCATCAGCAACAGGCTCCAGCCGACCATGACCCACGAGTAGATGAGGATCTGCCGCGCCACGTGCTGGGGGGTGGCCACGACCGGCAGCATCGGCACGCCGGCCCGCTCGTAGTCCTCCCGGTACCGCATGGCCAGTGCCCAGGTGTGCGGCGGGGTCCAGAAGAAGATCACACCGAACATCACGAAGGCGGGCCACTGCACGGTGCCGGTGACCGCGGACCAGCCGATCACGGTCGGCATGCAGCCCGCCGCCCCGCCCCACACCACGTTCTGCGCCGTCCGCCGCTTCAGGCCGAAGGTGTAGACGAAGATGTAGAACAGGATCGTGACGACCGCGAGGATCGCCGAAAGCAGGTTGACCGTGAGATAGAGCATCGCGAACGACGCGATGCCCAGCACGATGCCGAACACGAGCGCGTTGCGCCGCGGAACGGAGTCACGGACCAGCGGCCGGCGCTTGGTGCGGTTCATCACCTTGTCGATGTCCGCGTCGATCACGCAGTTCAGCGCGTTCGCGCTGCCCGCGGCCATGGAACCGCCGATCAGCGTGGCCAGCATCAGCCACGGCGACGGAATCGTCCGCCCGGCAAGGAACATCGCCGGAATGGTCGTCACCAGCAACAGCTCGATGACCTGCGGTTTCGTCAACGCGAGGTAGGCACCCGCGCGCCCGAGAAGGCGCTGCGGGAGCGTGCCGGGCCGTCCGCCGCTCGGGTCCACAGCGCTGGTGCTGTCACTGCGGCCGTGCGCAGCGTCCACCAACGACATTTCGCTCCCTGGGTCGGATCCAAATCGGGTCGGCACCAAGGCGCGACACCTCGACCGATGGTAGTCACGGCCGCGGGCAGCGGCGCGCCTGGGGTTGCCGATCTCACCGTCCCGCCACGGTAAGTGTCGGGTTTCGACCCGGCGGGTAGTCACCCACTAGGCTGCCTGCCCAGGGACCCGATCGTGGCTGCGCGCAGGGCCCCGAGCAGGAATATTGCGCCTTCGTGATCGATTGAGACAAGGGGTAGCCTGCAGGCGCGCGCAAGCCGAGTGACGAAAACGACCAACGACAAGCACCGGGGAGTCCGAGTTCAGTGTCCGAAACCGCCTCTATCAGCGAGAACAACCCTCTGCTCCGGCGGAACGTGCCCGCCGGCTGGACCGATCTCGACACCCGCGCCGTGGACACCGTCCGGGTGCTGGCCGCGGATGCGGTCGAGCACTGCGGCAGCGGGCATCCGGGCACCGCGATGAGCCTGGCCCCGCTGGCCTACACGCTGTTCCAGCGCGAGATGCGTCACGATCCCAGTGACCCCGAGTGGCCCGCGCGCGACCGGTTCGTCCTCTCCGCCGGGCACAGCAGCCTGACGCTCTACATCCAGCTGTTCCTCTCCGGCTACGGCCTCGAACTCGAGGACCTCAAGCAGCTGCGCAAGTGGGGATCCAAGACCCCGGGCCACCCCGAGTACGGCCACACCAAGGGCGTGGAGACCACCACCGGCCCGCTGGGCCAGGGCCTGGCCAACGCGGTCGGCATGGCGATGGCCGCCCGCCGCGAGCGCGGCCTGCTCGACCCCGCGGCCGCGCCCGGCGAGAGCATCTTCGACCACTACATCTACGTGATCGCTTCCGACGGCGACATCGAAGAGGGCGTCACCTCCGAGGCCTCCTCCATCGCGGGCCGCCAGGAGCTGGGCAACCTGATCGTCTTCTACGACGACAACAAGATCTCCATAGAGGACGACACCACCATCGCCCTGTCCGAGGACACCGCGAAGCGGTACGAGGCCTACGGCTGGCACGTGCAGACCGTCGAGGGCGGCGAGGACGTGGTGGCGATCCAGGAGGCGATCGCGGCGGCCAAGGCCGACCCGCGCCCGTCCTTCATCCTCCTGCGCACCGTGATCGGCTACCCGGCGCCGACGAAGATGAACACCGGCAAGTCGCACGGTGCCGCGCTGGGCGCCGAAGAGGTGGCCGCGGTCAAGAAGATCCTCGGATTCGACCCGGAGAAGCACTTCGAGGTCGACGACGAGGTGCTGGCCCACGCCCGCCAGGCGGTCGACCGCGGCAAGCAGTGGCGCGCCGAATGGCAGGAGCGCCACGACGCGTGGGCCGCGGCCAACCCGGAGCGCAAGGCGCTGGCCGACCGGCTGGCCACCCGCACCCTGCCCGAGGGCTGGGCGGACAAGCTGCCCTCCTGGGAGCCCGACGCCAAGGGCATCGCCACCCGCAAGGCCTCCGGCGAGGTGCTCTCCGCCCTGGCCGACCCGCTGCCGGAACTGTGGGGCGGTTCGGCCGACCTGGCCGAGAGCAACAACACCACGATGAAGGGCGCCGACTCCTTCGGCCCGGAAAAGGCTTCCACGGGCATGTGGCGGGCCAACCCCTACGGCCGCACGCTGCACTTCGGTGTCCGCGAGCACGCGATGGGCTCGATCCTCAACGGCATCGCGCTGCACGGCGGCACCCGGCCCTACGGTGCGACCTTCCTCATCTTCAGCGACTACATGCGCCCGCCGGTGCGGCTGGCCGCGCTGATGAAGCTGCCGGTCACCTACGTCTGGACGCACGACTCGATCGGTCTCGGCGAGGACGGCCCGACGCACCAGCCGATCGAGCAGCTGGCCTCGCTGCGCGCGATCCCGGGCCTGAACGTGGTCCGGCCCGCGGACGCCAACGAGACCGCCGCCGCGTGGAAGGCCGTGCTGGAGGACACCGAGCACCCGTCGGGCCTGGCGCTGACCCGCCAGAACGTGCCGATCCTCGAAGGCACCTCGGCCGAGGGCGTGGCCAAGGGCGGGTACGTACTGGCCGAGGCCGAGGGCGGCGCCTCCGGCAAGCCCGAGGTGATCCTCATCGCCACCGGCTCGGAGGTCCAGCTGGCCGTCGCGGCCCGCGAGGCCCTGCAGGCCGGCGGCGTGCCGACCCGCGTGGTCTCGATGCCGTGTGTGGAGTGGTTCGACGCGCAGGACGAGGCGTACCGGGAATCGGTGCTGCCTTCGGACGTCAAGGCCCGCGTCTCGGTCGAGGCCGGCGTGGCCCAGCCGTGGTACCGCTTCGTCGGCGACGCCGGTGAGATCGTCTCGATCGAGCACTTCGGCGCCTCCGCCGACTACCAGACCCTGTTCCGCGAGTTCGGGTTCACCGCCGACGCCGTGGTCGCCGCCGCGCGCAGCTCGCTCGCCAAGAGCAAGAACTCCTGACCACAGAGGGGATCACCGTCATGAGCGAAACCGGAAACGGCAGCACCGACCGGCTCGCCGCGCTGTCCGAGGCCGGCGTGTCCATCTGGCTCGACGACCTGTCACGGGAACGGCTGAACTCGGGCAACCTCGCCGAGCTCATCCGGGACCGCCACGTCGTGGGGGTCACCACCAATCCGACGATCTTCGCCAACGCCCTGTCCCAGGGCGAGGCCTACGACGAGCAGGTCCGTGAGCTCGCCGCCCGCGGCGCCGGCCTGTCGGCCACCGTGCGCGAGCTGACCACCACCGACGTGCGCAACGCCGCGGACCTGTTCCGCGACGTCTACCGCGCGAGCAACGGGGTGGACGGCCGCGTCTCCATCGAGGTCGACCCGCGCCTGGCCAAGGACGCGGAGAAGACCGCGGCCGAGGCGCAGGACCTGTGGAAGACGGTGGACCGGCCGAACATCCTCATCAAGATCCCGGCCACCGAGGAAGGCCTGCCCGCGATCACCCGCACGCTCGCCGAGGGCATCAGCGTCAACGTCACGCTGATCTTCTCCCCTGAGCGCTACCGCGCGGTGATCGAGGCCTTCTTCGCGGGCCTGGAGCAGGCCAAGGCCAACGGCCACGACCTGCGGGCGATCGAGTCCGTCGCCTCCTTCTTCGTGTCCCGTGTGGACACCGAGGTCGACAAGCGGCTCGACGCGATCGGCACCGCCGAGGCGAAGGCACTGCGGGGTGAGGCGGCGATCGCGAACGCGCGCCTGGCCTACGCCACCTACCTGGAGCAGTTCGCGTCGGAGCGCTGGGCCGCGCTCAAGGCCGCCGGCGCCAACCCGCAGCGCCCGCTGTGGGCCTCCACCGGCGTCAAGGACCCGGCCTACTCCGACACCCGCTACGTCGACCAGCTCGTGGTGGCGGGCACGGTCAACACGATGCCGGAGAAGACGCTCTTCGCCGCCGCCGATCACGCGGAGATCGAGGGCGACAAGGTCAGCGGCACCGAGGCGCAGGCCCAGGCGGTCTTCGACCAGCTTTCCGCGGTCGGCGTGGATGTCGCCGACGTGTTCCGCACCCTCGAGGACGAGGGCGTGGAGAAGTTCGAGAAGTCCTGGCAAGAGCTGCTCGACACCGTCGAGGCGCAGCTCGGGAAGGCTGAGAACTGACATGATGGGGGACGAAACCAGCGGGCTTTCCGTCACCATCCCCGATGGGCAGCTCGCGGCCCAGGCCGCCCCGCTGGTGGACAAGCTGGTCTCGGACCAGATCGCCTCGAAGCTCGCCGCCGGGGACCCCACCCTGTGGGGTCCCGAGGCGGAGCCCGAAGCGTCCATCCGGCTGTCCTGGACCACGCTCCACAAGAGCTCGCGTCCGCTGATCGGGGAAATCGAGGCGCTGCGCGAGGAACTGCGCGGCGAAGGCGTGGACCGCGTCGTGCTGGCCGGCATGGGCGGCTCGTCGCTGGCGCCCGAGGTGATCACCAGGACCGAGGGCGTGGCACTGACCGTCCTGGACACCACCGACCCCGGCCAGGTCGCCGACGCCCTCGCCGGTGATCTCACCCGCACCGTGCTGGTGGTGTCGTCGAAGTCCGGCGGCACGGTGGAGACCGACAGCCACCGCCGCATCTTCGCGAAGGCCTTCGGGGAGGCCGGTGTCGACGCGGCGAGGCGGATCATCGTGGTCACCGACCCGGGTTCGCCGCTGGCGCAGCTGGCCGAGAACGAGGGCTACCGCAAGGTGTTCCTGGCCGACCCGCACGTCGGCGGCCGCTACTCGGCGCTCACCGCGTTCGGGCTGGTCCCGGCCGGGCTGGCGGGCGCCGACGTGGCCCGCCTGCTCGACCAGGCCGCCGCCGCGGCCCAGGTGCTGGGCGGCGACGACGCGGACAACCCGGCGCTGCGGCTCGCCGCGGCCTGGGGCGCCGCGCACGCCAACGGTGCGGAGAAGGTCGTACTGGCGACGACCGACTCGGGCGGCCCGGATTCGCTGCCCGGCTTCCCCGACTGGGCCGAACAGCTCATCGCCGAGTCCACCGGCAAGCAGGGCACCGGCCTGCTGCCGGTCGCCGTCGAGAGCGCCGACGCGCCCGGTTTCGCCGACGCCGGTGCCGACGCGACCCCGGTCGCCGTCGGCCCGGCCACGGGCGCGGCGAAGATCGCCACCTCCGGTTCGCTCGGGGCCCAGTTCCTGCTGTGGGAGTTCGCCACCGCGATCGCGGGCAGGCTGCTGGGGATCAACCCGTTCGACCAGCCCGACGTGGAGGCCGCCAAGGCGGCCGCCCGATCGCTGCTGGACAACCCCGCCGCGCTCGGCGGCGGCGAGACCCCGTCCACTGTGGACGGCGCGGTGGAGGTCTTCGCACCCGCCGGGGTGTCCGGCGAGGGCACGCTCACCGACGTGCTCGCCGAGTTCCTCGCCACCGCGCCGGAACACGGCTACCTCGCCGTGCAGGCCTACCTGGACCGGCTCGACGACGCCTCCGCTTCGCTGCTGCGCAGCGAGCTGGCGCGGCGCACCGGGCTGCAGACCACCTTCGGCTGGGGGCCGCGGTTCCTGCACTCGACAGGGCAGTACCACAAGGGCGGGCACCAGAACGGCATCTTCCTGCAGATCACCGGTGCCGCCGAGAACGATCTCGACGTCCCGGACCGCCCCTACACCCTGGGCAAGCTGCAGCACGCGCAGGCGCTCGGCGACGGGCAGGTGCTCACCGGGCACGGCAGGCCGGTGCTGCGGCTGCACCTCACGGACCGGGCCGCCGGCCTGGCCCAGCTCGTCCGGGCGATTCAGGCGATCCAGGAGGTGGGGGGCCGGTGACCGACTGGAGCAACCCGCTGCGCGATCCGCGCGACAAGCGCCTGCCGCGCATCGCGGGCCCGTCCAGCATGGTGATCTTCGGGGTCACCGGCGACCTGTCCCGCAAGAAGCTCATGCCCGCGATCTACGACCTGGCCAACCGGGGCCTGCTGCCCGCGGGGTTCTCGCTGATCGGGTTCGCCCGGCGGGACTGGGAGAACGAGGACTTCGGGCAACTGGTGCACGACGCGGTCGCCGAGCACGCCCGCACCCCCTTTCGCGAGTCGGTGTGGAACCGGCTCGCCGAAGGCATCCGTTTCGTGCAGGGCACCTTCGACGACGACGACGCCTTCGACCGGCTCGCGCAGACCGTGCGGGACCTCGACGCCGAACGCGGCACCGGGGGCAACACCGCGTTCTACCTGTCGATCCCGCCCAGCGCGTTCCCGGTGGTGACCAAGCAGCTGGCCCGCTCCGGTCTCGCGCAGGGCGACGACCAGTCGTGGCGCCGGGTGGTCATCGAGAAGCCGTTCGGGCACGACCTGGCCAGCGCCAAGGAACTCAACACCATCGTCAACGACGTCTTCCCCGAGGAGTCGGTGTTCCGCATCGACCACTACCTGGGGAAGGAGACGGTGCAGAACATCCTGGCGCTGCGCTTCGCCAACCAGATGTTCGAGCCGATCTGGAACTCCAACTACGTCGACCACGTGCAGATCACCATGGCCGAGGACATCGGCCTCGGCGGCCGGGCCGGCTACTACGACGGTATCGGCGCGGCACGGGACGTGATCCAGAACCACCTCCTGCAGCTGCTGGCCTTCACCGCGATGGAGGAACCGCTGTCGTTCGAGCCGCGGGCCCTGCGCGCGGAGAAGATCAAGGTGCTGTCGGCCACGAAACCGTGCCATCCCCTGGACCGGACGACCGCCCGCGGGCAGTACGCGGGCGGCTGGCAGGGCGGCAAGAAGGTGCCGGGCCTGTTGCAGGAGGCCGGGTTCGCCAAGGACTCGACCACC
>NZ_VJWX01000249.1 GCF_007713715.1 Amycolatopsis rhizosphaerae | reverse complement strand
GTGGAGGGGCCAACCCTACGTGGCGGTCCACTGTGGACCATTCATGGCCCGGTGCGCGGCGGCCCGCGGGGAGCGGTAGCCTCGCCCTGCCGGATCATGCCCAGGGAGGAAACGATGATCGTCAGGCGGCTCGGCCCGCTGCTCGCCGGGGGCGTCACCGCGCTCCTCACCGCGTGCTCGGTGCCCGCCCCGCAGGCCGCCGCGCCCGCCCTCACCTCCGCAGGCCCGGCCTCCGGTTCCGCGACGGGCGCCACTCCGGCCGGGCGCGCCGCGGCCACCGTGACGACCGTGCCTGCCATGCCGCCGGCCGACGGCAGTTGCGGCTCCGTCACCGCGGCCAGCGGCCTGACCCTGAGCGTGCTCGACGGCACCGCGGCCGGCATCGGCTGCGCGCAGGCCCATCAGCTCGTGGCGAAGTTCCAGGCCGGGATCGCCGGGCAGCAGCCCGCGGGCTCCGGCCGCCCGGTGAGCGCCACCGTCGACGGCTGGTTGTGCGTGTCCGGCCCGCCCAGCTCCCAGGGCGGCACCACCTGCAGCCTCGACGACAAGACCGTGTACGCCCGCGTGGTCGCCGCCGAGTGACCCCGGACCATGCTCCACAGAGGACGCCCGCGAACCGGGCGTGCGAAGGGCCCCGCACGCCACCCGTGCGGGGCCCCGTCAGCGTCGTGCGTCCGCTTCAGGACTTGAGCGAGGGGAAGTCCTCCTCGCGGAACTCACCGGGCGGCCTGCCGTCCGCAACGGACTGCTCGCGGCCGCGCAGTTCGACCCGGCGGATCTTGCCCGAGATCGTCTTGGGCAGTTCGGTGAACTCCAGCCGCCGGATCCGCTTGTAAGGCGCCAGGTGCTCGCGGCCGAAGGCCAGGATGCTCTCGGCCGTCGCCGCGTCCGCGGCGTGGCCCGCGGCCAGCACGACGTAGGCCTTCGGCACCGCCAGCCGGATCGGGTCCGGCGACGGCACGACGGCCGCCTCGGCCACCGCTTCGTGTTCCAGGAGCACGCTCTCCAGTTCGAACGGCGAAATCCGGTAGTCCGACGCCTTGAACACGTCGTCGGTGCGTCCGACGTAGGTGATGTAGCCGTCCTCGTCGATCGAGCCGACGTCACCGGTGTGGTAGTAGCCGCCCTCGAACGCCCTCGCGGTGCGCTCGTCGTCGTCGGCGTAGCCCGCCATCAGCCCGACCGGGCGGTGCGCGAGGTCGAGGCAGATCTCGCCCTCGGTGCCCCGCTGCCCGGTGACCGGGTCGAGAAGCGCCACCGTGAACCCGGGCAGCGGCCGCCCCATCGAACCGGACTTGACCGGCTGGCCCGGGGTGTTGGCGATCTGCACGCTGCTCTCGGTCTGGCCGAAGCCGTCCCGGATGGTCACGCCCCAGGCCCTGCGGACCTGGTCGATGACCTCGGGGTTGAGCGGCTCGCCCGCCCCGACCACCTTGCGGGGCGGGTTCTTCAGCTCGGTCAGGTCGGCCTGGATGAGCATGCGCCACACCGTGGGCGGCGCGCAGAAGCTGGTGATCCCGCACCGGTCCATCTGCGCCATCAGCCGGGTGGCGTCGAACCGGTCGTAGTTGTACAGGAACACCGTCGCCTCGGCGTTCCACGGCGCGAACACGTTGCTCCAGGCGTGCTTGGCCCAGCCCGGCGAGGAGATGTTCAGGTGCACGTCGCCCGGTTCCAGGCCGATCCAGTACATAGTGGACAAATGGCCCACCGGGTAGGAGACGTGCGTGTGCTGCACCAGCTTCGGCTTGGCCGTGGTACCCGAGGTGAAGTACAGCAGGAGCGGATCGGCGGCCGCGGTGGCACCGTCCGGAGTGAACTCCGCGGCGCCGGTGGCGGTGTCGGCGAAGGACAGCCAGCCGGGCACCTCCTCGCCCACCGCGATCCGCGTGTAGTCGCCCGTCACGCCGGCGAACTTCGGTGCGTCGGCCGAGCGCACCACGACATGGCGCGCCGCGCCGCGCTCGACCCGGTCACGCAGGTCGTCCGGACCGAGCAGGGTGGACGCCGGGATGATCACGGCACCGAGCTTGATCGAGGCGAGGATGGTCTCCCACAGCTGGACCTGGTTGCCCAGCATGAGGATCAGCCGGTCGCCGCGGCGCACGCCGTGCCCGCGCAGCCAGTTCGCCACGCGGTTCGACCGTTCCGAAAGTTCGGGGAAGGTCCATCGCCCCTCCGACCCGTCCTCCTCGACGATCCACAGCGCGTACCGCCGGGCGTTCTCCGGGGCGCGCGCGATCACGTCGAACCAGTCGAGCGCCCAGTTGAACTCCTCCGGCACCGGCCAGGCGAAATCCCGGTACGCGGTGTCGTAGTCCTCGCGGTGCGCCAGCAGGTAGTCGCGGGCCTGGCGGAAAGCGTCGTTGCTCACCTGTTCTCCTCACTCACCCTTGAATTCGGGCTTCCTGCGCTCCATGAAGGCCTGCACGGCCTCCCCCAGATCCTTGCTGGGCAGGAACGCGGCGTTCCAGGTCGAGACGTAGCGCAGCCCGTCGGCGACCTGGCGTTCGGTGTTGAGCGAGAGCACCTCCTTGATGCCCTGCACGACCAGCGGCGGGTTCTCGGCGATCTCCGCCGCCATCGCGCGGGCCGCGGCGAGCACCGCCTCCTGGTCCGGGTAGACGTCGTTGACCAGGCCGATCCGCTCGGCGCGGGCGGCGTCGATGTCCTTACCGGTCAGGGCCAGCTCCCGCAGGTGCCCCTCGCCGATCACGCCGGCGAGGCGCTGGAGGCTGCCGATGTCGGCCACGATGGCCACCTTCGCCTCGCGCACGCTGAACTTCGCCTCGGCGCTGGCCAGCCGGACGTCCGCGGCGGCGATCAGGTCCACCCCACCGCCGATGCACCAGCCGGAGACGGCGGCGATCACCGGGGTCCGGCACTCGGCCACCGCGGTGACGCTGGCCTGGAGACCGCGGACCTCCTTGAGGAAGGCGGTGCGCGGGCCCGCCAGCGAGTCCGGGCCGAGCAGCGGGGCCCACGCACCCATCATCGCGGGCAGGTCGAGGCCGTAGGAGAAGTTGCGCCCGCTGCCGGTCAGCACGATGGCGCGGACCTCCGGGTCGGCGTCGAGGGCACGGAACACGATCGGCAGCTCACGCCAGAAATCGGGGCCCATCGCGTTGCCCTTGGACGGCCCGAGCAGGGTCACCTCGGCCACGGGGCCGGAGCGGTCGACCGAGAAGGCGACCAGGTCAGCGGTTTCGTTCATGGCTGTCATCTTGAACCATCCTCATGGTTTGCTGGGTACATGGCCCCGCACCTTCTGGAGCTGGCCGGATCGTTCACCTTCGAAGGACACCGGCTCGCCTACACCGAGTACGGCCACGGTGACCGGATCGTCGTGCTCTCGCACGGACTGATGCTCACCCGCCGCATGCACGCCCCGCTGGCGCGCGCCCTCGCCCACGAGGGCTTCCGTGTGATCACCCTCGACCTGCTCGGGCACGGCGAGTCCGACCGGCCCACCGAGTCGTGGCGCTATTCCATGCCCGCCTTCGGCCTGCAGGTGATGGCGCTGCTGGATCACCTCGGCGTCGAGCGGGCGGTGGTCGGGGGCACCTCGCTCGGGGCCAACGTGGCACTCGAAGTGGCGGTGGCCGCGCCCGAACGTCTGCACGGCATGATCGTGGAGATGCCGGTGCTCGACAACGCCATCGTGGCGGGCCTGCTCACCTTCGCCCCACTGCTGTTCGCCGCCCGGTTCGTCCCGGTGAGCGTCTCCGGGGTGGCCACGATGGCCCGCCTGGTGCCGCACGGCAACCAGTGGGTCGACGTGGTCACCGACACGCTGAGCCAGCGCCCGGCGTCGATGGCCGCGCTGCTGCACGGCGTCCTGTTCGGACGGATCGCCCCGCCGAAGGCGGTGCGAAGGCAGATCAGTGTGCCGGCGCTGGTGATCGGACACCAGCGCGATCCGATCCACCCGTTCGGCGACGCCGACACGCTCGCCGCGGACCTGCCACACGCCGAGTTCGTCGAGGCTCGCAGCCCGGTGGAACTGCGACTCGACCCTCAGCGGCTGACCGAGGAGATCATCGGGTTCGCGCGGCGGTGCTACGACTCCGGCGACTCCGGCGACTCCAGCGATACCGGCGACTCCGGCGATGCGGAAACGAGCGCGGCCACGCCGGGGAGACTGGTCGAAGGCCGACGGGCTAGGCACGCGGATCCGGGTCGAGCGCGGCCACCGGGCCGATCACGGTGACCGCGGGCGGGCGCACCCCGGCCGCACTGGCGTCCTCCGCCACGGACTCCAAAGTGGAGCGGGTGATCCGCTGGGCCGGCATGGTGCCGTCCTGCACGATGGCGACCGGGGTGTCCCCGGGCCGTCCGGCCTCGAGCAGGGCGGCGGCGAACTCCCCGAGCCGCTCCACGCCCATCATCAGCACGATGGTGCCGCGCAGGCGCCCGAGCGCGGTCCAGTCGACCAGCGAGCTCGGATGGCCGGGAGCCACGTGGCCGGAGACCACGACCACCTCGTGCGCGACGCCACGGTGGGTCACCGGCACGCCTGCCGCCGCCGGGACGGCGAAGGCACTGGTGATGCCGGGGACCACGGTGACCGGGACCCCGGCCTCCGCGCAGGCGAGGAGCTCCTCGAAACCGCGGCCGAACAGGTACGGGTCACCGCCCTTGAGCCGCACCACGAACTTGCCCGCCTTGGCGTTCTCGATCAACGTCGAGTTGATGAACTCCTGGCTGGCGGCGCGGCCGTAGGGGATCTTGGCGGCGTCCACGATCTCGACGTCGGGGGCGAGCTCGTCGAGCAGTTCGCGCGGGCCAAGGCGGTCGGCCACCACCACGTCGGCGCGCGCCAGCAGGCGGCGGCCCTTGACCGTGATCAGCTCGGGGTCGCCGGGACCACCGCCGACCAGCGCCACCCCGGGCAGCTCCCCGATCCCGGCGCGCGCCGCGCCGTCGCCGACCAGGCCGGTGCGCAGTGCCTCGACGAGGTTGTCCCGGACCGCGGCCGACCGCAGCGGCTCACCACCGGACAGCACGCCGACGACCATGCCTTCGTGCCGCCCCACGGCGGCGGTCACCACTGAGCCCCGCGTGCCCGCGTCGGCCCGGACACAGAACACGCGACGGCGCTCGGCCTCGGCGCAGATCTCCGCGTTGACCGCGGGATCGTCGGTGCAGGCGAGCGCGTACCATGCGCCTTCGAGGTCGCCCTCGGCGTAGCGGCGCTGATGCCAGACCAGCTCCCCCGCCTCCACCATGGCGCCGACCGCGGGCGTCACGTGCGGGGAGATCAGCTCGACGGCGGCACCCGCACCGATCAGGCGAGGCAGGCGGCGCTGGGCGACCGTGCCACCCCCGACCAGGACGACGCGCCGGCCGGCCAGGTCCAGGCCGACGAGGTAGTGGTCTTCGGGCATGGCGGTAAGCATGCCGGTCTCGAGGCCGGACCGCCGCATCAGGG
The DNA here is from genome assembly GCF_007713715.1 of Amycolatopsis rhizosphaerae. Lineage (GTDB taxonomy): Bacteria > Actinomycetota > Actinomycetes > Mycobacteriales > Pseudonocardiaceae > Amycolatopsis_E > Amycolatopsis_E rhizosphaerae. The sequence continues at coordinate 4,857 of NZ_VJWX01000249.1, read as the reverse complement.
CTGCAGGAGTGTGAGCAACTCGCTATTGCCGAACATCCGGGCGGTGTCCACCGCGGAGGGCCTGCCCGCCTCGGGGTCGGCACCAGCGGCGAGGAGTGCCTTCACCACCTCGGGCTCGTCCTTGAACACCGCACCCGCCAGGGGACTCTGCCCCCGGTCGTTGAGGCGGTTGGGATCGGCTCCCCGGGCCAGCAGGGCGGACACCGTCTCCGCATGGCCGTGGTAGGCGGCGAGCATGAGCAGCGTGTCGCCCTTGTCGTTGCCGAGGTTCACCGGGACCCCGGCGTCGACGTAGGCCATCAGGGTCCCGGTCTGCCCGCTCCTGGCGAAACCGAAGACCCTGGCCGCCATCTCCAGCAGTGCCGGATCGGGCTCGGGTCCGCTCATGGCCCCAACCTATTCCGTTCCGCGGTGGTCCGCGGGGCGGCGCCGCCGCGGGGAAACGGGGCCCGGACCGCGCCGTCGAAGTCCCGTTCCCAGCCCGTGGGGCCGCGCACTTTCGCGGGAGACCGTTCCTCCGGCTCGCCCTACGGCATTCCCCCGGATTCCGTGAAGACGGTAATGGTGCGCGGACGAGGTCACGCCTGAATGCCGCGGTAGACGTGCTCGACGATTCGGTGCCCCGTCGTTTCGGGGTCGAGCTTCTCGATGGCACCGGATGCCATGCGGGCGAGGATGGGGGCGACGAGCAGTTCGCCGACGAACTCGATGTCGATGCCAGGGCGGATCTCTCCCGCGGCGATCCCCCGTCGCAGGATCCGGTAGACGGTCTCGCGGCGGGGAGCGATGATCTCGTCGAAGTAGCGGCGGTGCAGTTCGGGGAATGCCTGGGCCTCCGCCTGCAGGGCACGCAGCACGCTGCCGGCGCGACGGTCGAGGGTGCGCTCGATCAGGATCGCGAGGTAGGCGGCCAGATCCTCACGCGGGGTGGGGCTGCCGAACTCCGGAAGCGGCCTGTTGACGGCGTTCAGAACGTCCAGATAGAGCTCTTCCTTGGTCTTCCAGCGCCGGTAAAGGGTGTTGCGGGAGACCCCGACATGCTCGGCGATCGTCACCAGCGACAGGCCGGACAGGGTCGCGCCCGCGCTGACCAGGTCGAGGACGGCTTCGATGGCTGCGGCGTCGGTCTGGGGGTCCCGCCTCCGTCCGGCCGTGCGCTCGGTTGATGTCGTCTCCATCCCCCCATCCTATTGCGGAGCAGGGCTGTTGCGTTCCGCATTCCGGGTCGCTAGATTCTGAAACAGAGCAGTACTGTTCCGCATTAGGAAGTTGCCATGACGACGTTCACCCACCAGGGCTTCACGCAGTACTACGAGGTACTCGGAGACCGGGCCAACCCGCCGGTGCTCCTGATATCCGGGCTCGGCGGAGTCGCCAAGAGCTGGGGCCAGCAGATCGAGCGCTTCGCCGAGAGCTACTTCGTGCTCCTGCCCGACCAGCGGGGTACCGGCCGCACCACCCACGCCATCGACGGCTACACCACCGGGCAACTGGCCCGGGACATGGTCTCCGTCGTCGAGCACGCCGGGCTGCGCTCGGTGCACATCGTCGGAGCATCCACCGGCGGCGCCATCGCGCAGCACATCGCGCTCGGCCACCCCGATGTCGTCCGTTCGCTCACGCTCTCGTCGTCGTTCGCGCGGTTCGACCCGTTCATGCGTCGCGAGTTCGGGATCCGCCGCAAGATGGCCGCGGAGTGGGACCGGTTCGACCTGCTTTCCGCCTACTCGCTGTTCCTGTTCTCGCCGAGGTTCACCTACGACCATCCCGAGCGCGTGAGCGAGTGGATCGAGATCGCCGGCGCCGTCCGCGGAGACCAGACCGGGGACCGGGAGATCGACCTCAAGCGCATCGATATGATCGCCGCCCACGACACGTCGGCGCGTCTCGGTGAGATCGTCCAGCCGACCCTCGTGCTGTGCGGCGACAACAACCACTGCACGCCGATGCCGGTGTCCGAGGAACTGGCCAAGGGCATACCGGGCGCCGAACTCGTCGTCTTCACCGACGCGGGCGAACTGATCGAGATCGAGAAACCGGACCACTATTTCGCAGTGGTCAGTTCCTTCATCGAGCGCCACCTCTGATCCGCGAAAGGAAGTCGATGCCCCTCAAAACCCTTCCCTGCGGCAACGCGGCCATCGCGTTCCGGGACTCGGGCAGCGGTGAGCCCATCCTGCTGGTCCACGCCTCGCTGGGCGCGGACTGGTTCGCTCCCGTCGAGGGTTGCCTGCCCGGCCACCGCGTCATCCGCACGCACCGCGCAGGCTACGGACTAAGCCAGGACCTCAGCCGGGAGCTGACCGTGGCCGACCACGCCGAGCACCTTGCCAAGGTCCTGCGCGACGCGGGAATCGAGCGGGCCCACGTCGTCGGCCACTCCAGCGGGGGCAATGTCGCGCTTCAGCTGGCCGCGGCCCAGCCGGAGCTGGTGCGCTCCCTGGTCCTGCTCGAACCGGCCGTCGTCGTCCCCGGAGAGTCGCGAAGCCCCGCGATGGGCACCGCGATCGCCGCCGCCAGGAACGGCGAGTGGGACCTCGCGTTCGACACCTTCCTCGACAGTGTCGTGAACCCCGGCTTCCGGGACCTGCTCGCGCGAACCCTCGGAGCCGCCGGCATGGCCGACTCGATCCGAAGCAGCGAGTACTTCTTCACATACGAGATCGCCGCACTGGTGCGCTGGGACGCTTTCGCCGCTGGTCTGGAGACCCTCGAACAGCCGACGCTGCTGGTCGATGGCGGTGACGGGCTGCTGCTCGGCAGCCCGTATCACGCACGCAACAAGGCACTGGCGGAGCGCATCCCGCACGCCCTTCTGACCACTCTCCCGGGAGTCAGCCACGCGATGCCGCTCGAAGACTCGGCGCTCGTCGCGCAGACCATCGTCGACTTCATCCGGAAGCACCCGATCCGCGGCTGAGCTGTCCCGCCGGGCGGCCCGCGCTCAGCTCTGGTAGAGCCCGCCGAGGAATTCCAGCAGCAGCCGTTCCCGCAGGGCGGGCCGCGCCTCGGCGAGCAGCGCGTTGATCCCGGCCATGCGCGCGGGCAGCCCCGATCCCCCGGTCAGGCCGGCGGCGGCCAGCAGCCCGGCGAACTGCTCGGCGGTCAGCGTGTCCGGATCCAGCGCGGCGACGAAGGCGGCGACTCCGGGGTCCACCGTGACGGGGCCCGCGGCGCGGGCGGCCGCCACCGCGTCGCGCAGGTCACCCAGGAACTCCGCCTCGCTGCCCCGGTTGGCCGCCGTGACGGTCAGGTGCAGGTTCACCGGCGAGGACTCGTAGGCGAACTGCGGCTGCACGTACCAGCCGCGCTCCTTCATCTCGTCCGCCACGGTGAACAGGTCGAACTCGTCGCTCGCCGCACCCACCGCGATCAGGGTCGAATCCGGGTCGCCGAGCACCTCCAGCCCGTCCACCTCCCCGATGCCCTCGCGGATGCGGGTGACCGCTTCCAGGGTGTCCCCGGCGAGCCGGAGGTACCCGTCGTCGCCGATTTCGCGCAGCACGGCCCAGGCGGCGGCCAGCGGACCGCCGGAGCGGGTGGACTGGAGCGTGGTGTTGAGCATCGTGTACCCGGGCCAGCGGGCACTGGAGAAGTAGTGGCCGCGCCGCGACTCGGCGTCGGCGTGCAGCAGCACCGAGACGCCCTTCGGGCAGTAGGCGTACTTGTGCAGGTCCACCGAGATGCTCGTGACGCCCTCGACGGCGAACCCGAACTCGGGCACCGGCCGTCCGAGGCGCCGGAGGTAGGGCAGCACCCAGCCGCCGATGCAGGCATCCACGTGCATGCGCACCCCGCGGGCCGCCGCGGCGGCCGCGATCTCCGTGATCGGGTCGATCACGCCGTGCGCGTAGGACGGCGCGCTCGCCACCACCAGGACGGTGTCGTCGTCGATCGCCGCCGCCATCGCCTCGGGATCGGCGCGGAAGGTCTTCGCGTCCACCGGCACGGTCTTCGCCCGAACCCGGAACAGGTGTGCCGCCTTCTGGAACGCGGCATGGGCGGTGGAAGGCAGCACCATGTTCGGGTTCGCGACCTCGGGCCGCCCTTCCCTGGCCGCCAGCACGGCGAGCAGGCAGGACTCCGTGCCCCCGGAGGTCGCCGCGCCCACCCCGCCGCCGAGCAGCCGGGCCGCCGCGGCGACGAGATCGTTCTCCATGCGCAGCAGGCTCGGGAAGGCCGTGGGGTCCAGGCCGTTCGCCGACGAGGCCAGTGCGTGCGCGGCGGCCGCGAGCTCGTCGAGCCCGGCAAGACCGCTGTCGTAGACGTAGGCGAGCGTCCGGCCACCGTGGGTGGGAAGGTCCTGCGCCCGCAGGGCGCGCAACTCGTCGAGGATGCCGGTCATGACACGCCTTCCAGTACCGACCGCCGCAACAGCGGAATGCCCAGCGCCACGAGGATTCCGGGCAGGAGTGAGAATCCGAGCAGGATCGCGGTGACCGCGCTGCCGGGCTGCGTCGCCGAAGCGTCCACAGTGGACACGTAATCGCCCGCGGTGAGCAGCAGGCCGAACAGCCCCGGCCCCAGCGCCAGCCCGAGCGTCTCCGAAGCCGTCCAGACCCCGGCCGCGATCCCGGCGCGTGTGGCGCCGGTGCGCTCCTCCTCCTGGCCGATCAGATCGGGCAGGATCGCCAGCGGGAACACCTGGATGCCGGCGTAGCCGACCCCGGCCAGCGCCACGAACACGAACGACACCGCCAGCGGCAGCACCGTCGCGGCACACAGGCCCAGCGATCCCAGGCCGAAGACGATGCTGGCGAACCGGAAGCCCCACAGCTTGCCCCACCGGGCCCCCAGCCGCGGCCACACCGGCATCATCACCAGCGCGGGCCCGACGAACCCCACGAACAGGTAGTC
>NZ_VJWX01000248.1 GCF_007713715.1 Amycolatopsis rhizosphaerae | reverse complement strand
GTTCTAGGGGGCCTTGAGGCCAGTGCCCCGGCAAAGTCGGTCCTTGCATGGGCGAGTCCCACCCTCCGGCGGTTGTGTCCCACGCTCAGGCGGGAATGGGCGCCGTGAAGGGTCCCTTCACAGTCGAATCGACTGTGAAGGGACCCTTCACGGCCAACACTCACCAGACTTTGCCGGGACCCTGGCCATATCGACCGTGAGGGGGCCCCTCACGGCCCTGAGAAACGGGATTCAGCCCGCGGTGGGGCCGGTCCAGCCGACGGGAACGTGCCCGAGGCGGACGCGCTGCGGGTGGTCGCCCACCGGGACCGAGGTGATCTTGGCGCCGGTGGCGAAGTCGATCGAGGTGATCTGGTCGGCGCCGCTTTCGGAGATGACGCAAGCGGTGCCGTCTCCCGTTACCGTCGCCCAGTACGGCTTCGACGTGGTCACCAGCGGACCGGGGAGCATCGTCGCCCGGTCGACCACGGTCGCGTAGTCGTCCATCGTGCCCGCGACGCAGAGCTTGGTCCCGGCCGGGTTCATCGACAGCCCGTGATGCCGGGAGTCGTTGACCCACTTCGTGCGGTCCTCGGTGGTGGCGGGGTTCTTCGGCAGCGTCGTGACCCCGGTGATCTTGTCGGAAGCCACGTCGTAGGCCAGGAACCCGTTGAAGAAGGAGACCTGGAAGTACATTGTGGACCAGTCTGGGGAGAAGGCCACGGGCGGCACCGAGTTGGAGAGATCGCTGCGGCCGAAGGCGTCCAGCCGCGAACGCATGTCGATCACCTTGACCTGCTGGTAGGTGTTCGCGTCCACGATCGTGATGTGCCGGTCGCCCTTGGTCCAGTCCAGGCTGGGATCGTCGAGCGCGGTCTCCACGTTGCCGATCGACATGTCCCACAGGTACTTGCCGTCATTGGTGAAGACGTTCTCGTGTGGTTTGTCGCCGGTCTTGAAGGAGCCGAGCTGCCGTCCGGTCTCGATGTCGAGCACGTGCACGGTGTTCGCGGTCGAGGCCGACACCGCGACCCGCCTGCCGTCCGGCGAGACGGCCATGTGGTCGGCGCGGTAACCGGCCACCGGGAACCGCCAATTGATCTTCCCTGTGGTCAGGTCGATCGAAACCACGTCGGCGAAGCTTGGCCGGGAGGCGACCACGGAGGTGCCGTCCGGCGTGGTGTACATGTCGTCGACGAACTGGTCGTGCCCCTCGCCCACGGTCTGCCGGATGCCGAGGAAGTAGGCCAGCTTCACGGGATCGAGGTAGATCTCCCGCAGCCGCTCGTCCTTGTCCGGGGTGATGTTCACCCGGCCGATCTTGGTGAGATCGGAGGTCGAGGCGACCACGTCGGCGGTGCCGTCCCAGTTGTTGCCGACGAAGAGCACCTCCCTCAGCGTGCCCGCCGCGTTGGCGGCACCCGTGGCGGGAAGCGCGGTGGCCGCCAGCACGGCCAGGCACGCGACGATCCGGCCGAATCCCGATGTGCCGCCGGAATGTCTTCTGGTCATGGGAACTCCAAGTGGGGACCGGGTGTCTGGTGTTACCGTTCGGTAGCTGACAGGAAACCAACAGTCGCCCGCGATCGCCTAGGGGACGACCGCCAACACCGGCCGCCCCGGTTGTGCACGGGTCACAAGGGCGCCGCGAGCGGCGAAAGGCGACGGGGATGGCGGGCGCACAGGAGCGCGAACGGGTCGGCGAGGTGCTGCTCGCCATGGCCGCCGACAGCAGCGTCGTCGACAAGGTGGCCCGGGCCGCGCGCGCGGCCTCCCCGGACGTCGCGCGCCTGCCCGCGAGCGAAAACCTGCGCCACATCGCGGTTCTCCTCGAAGCCGGACTCGCCGCGCTCCGGGGAACGGGCGAGCCGGACTTCACCGCCGCGGCCGTGCTGGGTGCCGACCGGGCCGCACAGGGGGTTCCGATCACCGCGTTGCTCCAGGGCGTGCAGGCCGGCCGCCGATGCGCGGTCGAAATCGCGATCGAGCGCGGCCGGGCCGCGGGGCTGTCGCCGGAGGCAATGCTGGAGGCGATGCTCGACTTCGACCACTACGCGGACGCGTTGGAACGGCAGGTCATCAGCGGTTACCACACGGCGGAGCTGGAGCTGTCGCGCACCGTCCGCGACGCACGCACCCAGCTCCTGCGGCGGCTGCTCCACGGGGACGCTCTCACCGGCGAGGAACTCGCGTCCGCCGGCCTGCACCCCGACTGCCGCTACCACTGCCTGCTTTCCGACGTCTCGGACCCGGTCCAGGCCCGTTCCCTGGAGCAGCGGCTCTCCGGCTGCGGGGGCGTTTTCGGTCTGGTGGAAGGAAGACTGACCGGGTTGGCCGCACGCCTGCCCGCCACGGCCGGGTTCGGCTCGGACGCACTCGTCGTGGCCGCGCCTGCGGCCGCGCTGCCCGACATCCGGGCGCGGTACACGTGGTGCGGCACCGCGCTCACCGCGGCACAACGGCGGGGACTGCGAGGTCTGCACCACCTCACCGACCTCGCCGGTGAAACCGCGCTGGCGGCCCAGCCCGCGTTGGCGAGCCTGCTCGCCGAAACCCTGCTCGGCGCACTGGACCCCGGTGACGCGTTCCACCGGCAGCTCGCCTGCACCGCACTGGCCTACCTCGATCACGGCCGACGGCTCGACCAGACCGCCGCGGCCCTGCACATCCACGCGAACACCGTGCGGTACCGGCTCGGCAGGCTCGCCGAGATCACCGGTGCCTCGCTGGAGGCCTCCCCGGCCGTCCTGCCCACGCTCCGCTGGTGGTGGGCCCTGCACACCTGGCTCACCGATCCCCCGACCGCGCACCGGCACCTTCCCCCGGCGTGACTTCGCGAGCACGAGCGTGGGACACGAACGGTGGGGGTGGCAGAGTAAGCCGGATGGACGAACTGGAGGAGGTACTGGGTGGTGTCGGCCCGCATCTTCGCGCGCTGCGCAAGCAGAACGGCGTGACCCTGGCCGGGCTTTCCGAGCTGACCGGCATTTCGGTCAGCACTCTGTCCAGACTGGAGTCCGGCACCCGCAAGCCCACGCTCGAACTGCTGCTGCCGCTGGCGAAGGCCTACCGCGTGCCGCTGGACGAACTGGTCGGCGCCCCGCCCACCGGCGATCCCCGGCTCCATCCCCGGCCGATCAAGCGGTACGGGCAGACGATCATCCCCCTGACCCGGAGGCCCGGGGGGGTGCAGGCGTTCAAGCACGTCATCCCGGCCGGTCAGCCCGGCGAACCGAAGCCGCAGACCCACGATGGCTACGAGTGGCTGTACGTGCTCAACGGCCGGTTACGGCTGCTGCTCGGCGAGCACGACCTCGTGCTGAAGGCGGGCGAGGTGGCCGAGTTCGACACCCGCGTCCCGCACTGGTTCGGCAGTGCCGACGCACGGGCCGTGGAGTTCCTGAGCCTGTTCGGGCCGCAGGGCGAACGCCTCCACGTCAGAGCCCGGCACCGCCGCTGATCTCCCGCCACGCCGCCGCGAAGGTGTCGTGGGCGGCACTGCTGAACAGCACGAACCGCACCGTGCGCAGCGGATGGTGGTCGAGCACGGCGCGCAACGCGATTTCGGCCGCGGAAGCCATCGGCCAGCGGTAGACCCCGGTGGAGATGGCCGGGAAGGCCACCGTCTCCGCGCCGAGTTCCGTTGCGACGCGCAGTGAGTTGCGGTAGCAGTCGGCCAGCAGACCGGACCTGTCCTCTTCGGTCGAGTAGACCGGGCCGACGGTGTGCACCACCCACCGGGCGGGCAACCGCCCGGCGGTGGTCGCCACCGCGTGCCCGACCTTCAGCCCGCCGCCGTACTGCCCGGCCCGCAGCGCGCGGCATTCGGCGAGGATCTCGGGGCCGCCCTTGCGGTGGATCGCACCGTCCACCCCGCTGCCGCCGAGTAGCGAGGAATTGGCCGCGTTCACCACGACATCGACCCGCTGCTCGGTGATGTCACCCTGAACCAGCTCGATCACACCGCCACGGTAGTCCGGCTTCGCGGTGGCAGGAACTCGGCGACGCGGCAGGAATCCGCCCAGTGCCTCGACGACCAGCGCGAGCTGATCATCCGCCGATTTCCACCGAGGGACTCCTCCCCGTCCCGGCCAGCGTCAGCAGTTCGCCGACGGACCATTGGTCGTACACGTGCTCCCCGTAGTGGCTCGCGATCATCCGCCCCTGGTCGTCGATCAGGAAATCGGCAGGCAGACCGAAGCGGCCGCCCTCGGGGTTCGCCTTCGGCAGCGGCGCGCGGCGGCGCAGCACCTGCCCGAGGCTGCGGAACACGCCGCGCAGGATGGGGCCCCAGGCCCGCGGGTCCAGCAGAGCCCGCCTGCCCGCCTCCACACCGAATTCCGTGTAGCACCGCTTTTCCGGATCGGCGACCACCGCGAACGGCAGTGCGGCGACGTGCTCCCGCAGTTCCTCGGCGGACGAGTGGAAGAAGACCACTTCGCGGATCCCCGCCCCGGCGATCTCGTCGTGCCGCTGGACGAACGAGCGCAGGTGCAGATTGCAGACCGGGCAGCCGGCGAACCGGCGGAACTGCAGGTGCACGAGCCGGCCGGGCTCGGGCACGCGGAGCGTCTCCCCGGTGACCGTGACGAGTTCACGCCCGGCCACGAACACGCCAGCGCCGAGCCGGTTTCCCTTGCTGTTCAAGGACATCACGCTCCCAATCTGTTAGCGTGCGATGTACGCTAACGACGTTATGCGCGTAGGCTGTACGCTGTCAAGCGCCATGCCCCGCCCTCGTTCCCTCACCCAGGCGCAGCTCGCCACCGCGGCACTCGCCGTCCTCGACCGCGACGGGCTCGAAGGACTGTCGATGCGCATGGTCGCGAAGGAACTCGGCGTCGGCACGATGTCGCTGTACCGCTACGTCGCCGACCGCGACCAGCTCGAAGGGGCGATCGTCGACCAGGTGCTGCGCGCCGTTCCCCTCGACCTGCCGCCGGGCACCTCGGCCCGCGAACGGCTCGTCCTGTTCGCCGAGCGGATCCGGAAGGCGGTGGGCGAACACCCGGCCGCGGTACCCCTGCTCCTGGCCCGCCGGCACGCGTCACCGGCCGCGCGCCAATGGGGCGAGGCGGTGCTGGGCGTGTTGGCCGACGCCGGGTTTTCCCGCCGGGAAAGCGCGCTGACCTTCCGGGCTTACCTGAGCTACGTGCTCGGCGCCCTGCAGACCGACCATTTCAGCCCGCTGTCCGGGCCCGGCACGGTGGCGCTGGGCGAACTGCCCGAAGCGGACTTCCCGTTCCTGGCCGGTGCCGCTCGGGAGGCCCGGCACATCTCCCCCCACGAAGAGTTCCACCACGGCCTCGAACTGCTACTCCGCGGCCTCGGCCTCCCCTGATGCGGCGGTGCGGTGGCCGGCGGTGGAGGGGCAGGCCCCCGAGGCCCTTGGCGACGGCGTCGCGGCTCCCCCACCTGGTCACGATGAGGCTGACGCCACACTCCTGGCCCCGCCGCAGTCGTTAAGCTGCGGAATCATGAGCAGCGCGACGGAGCCTATCGGGACGCCACCAGCAGAAGAGCCGGACATTCACACCACGGCCGGGAAGCTGGCCGACCTGTACCGCCGCTACGAAGAGGCCGTGCACGCGGGTTCGGCCCGTGCGGTGGAGCGCCAGCACGCCAAGGGCAAGAAGACCGCCCGTGAGCGGATCGACCTGCTGCTGGACCCCGGTTCTTTCGTCGAGCTGGACGAGCTGGCCCGGCACCGTTCGCACAACTTCGGCCAGGAGAAGAACCGGCCCTACGGCGACGGCGTGGTGACCGGCTACGGCACCGTCGACGGCCGCCCCGTGTGCGTGTTCAGCCAGGACGTGACCGTCTTCGGCGGTTCGCTCGGCGAGGTGTACGGCGAGAAGATCGTCAAGGTGATGGACCTGGCCATCAAGACCGGCCGTCCGATCATCGGCATCAACGAGGGCGGCGGCGCGCGCATCCAGGAGGGCGTGGTCTCGCTCGGCCTCTACGGAGAGATCTTCACCCGCAACGTGAAGGCTTCCGGCGTGATCCCGCAGATCTCGCTGATCATGGGCGCGAACGCGGGTGGGCACGTCTACTCCCCCGCGCTGACCGACTTCATCGTGATGGTCGACCAGACCTCGCACATGTTCATCACCGGCCCGGACGTGGTGAAGACGGTGACGGGCGAGGAGGTCACCTTCGAAGAGCTCGGCGGCGCGCGGACGCACAACACCAAGTCCGGCAACGCGCACTACCTGGGCTCCGACGAAGAGGACGCCATCGCCTACGTCAAGGAGCTGCTGTCCTACCTGCCGTCGAACAACCTGTCGGACGCGCCGGTGTTCGAGGTGCCCGGCACCGCCGGGGAGTCGATCGCGGAGGCGGTCACCGACACCGACCGCGAGCTGGACACCCTCATCCCGGACTCGCCGAACCAGCCCTACGACATGCACGAGGTCATCACCCGCGTGCTCGACGACGGTGAGTTCCTGGAGGTCCAGGAGCTGTTCGCGCCGAACGTGCTGGTCGGCTTCGGCCGGGTGGACGGGCACGCGGTGGGCGTCGTGGCCAACCAGCCGACCCAGTTCGCCGGCTGCCTCGACATCGACGCTTCCGAGAAGGCGGCCCGGTTCGTGCGCACCTGCGACGCGTTCAACGTGCCGGTGCTGACCTTCGTGGACGTCCCGGGCTTCCTGCCGGGCACCGACCAGGAGTGGAACGGCATCATCCGCCGCGGCGCCAAGCTGATCTACGCCTACGCCGAGGCCACCGTCCCGCTGGTCACGGTGATCACGCGCAAGGCCTACGGCGGTGCCTACGACGTGATGGGCTCCAAGCACCTCGGGGCGGACCTGAACCTGGCCTGGCCGACCGCGCAGGTCGCGGTGATGGGGGCGCAGGGCGCCGCCAACATCGTGCACCGCAAGACGCTGGCGAAGGCCGCCGAGGAGGGCAAGGACGTCGAGGCCCTGCGTGCCCAGCTCATCCAGGAGTACGAGGACACCCTGCTCAACCCGTACGAGGCAGCCGAACGCGGATACGTCGACTCGGTGATCATGCCGGCACACACCCGCGGGCACATCTCGCGCGCGCTGAGCATGCTCCGCGACAAGCGCGAAACGCTGCCGCCCAAGAAGCACGGCAACATCCCGCTGTGAGGCGATCATGAGCGACGAGAAACGACCGTTCCTGCGGATCGTGCGGGGCGCCCCGGACGATGTGGAGCTGGCGGCCCTGACCGCGGTGGTGACCGCGGCGGCCTCGGCCCAGCCCGGCGAGGGTGCCCCCCGGCGCCGTTCGAACTGGGCCGACCGGGGCAGGCTCCTGCGTGCCCCGCTGCGCCCCGGCGAGGGCGCGTGGCGGGCCTCCGCCCTCCCGCACTGATCCCGCACTGACCTCGTTCCGGCCCCGCCGGGGCGACCCGGATTCGAAGCAAGGGATGTTTACTACGGTTCCAGATCCGTAGTAAACATCCCTTGCTTCACTTCCAGCCCGCTAACCGGCGTGTGCCAGGACCGGTTCGGGCCGCTGGGGCAGGACACCGGCGTGGCGGTGCAGGGTGGCGAGCCTTGCGGTCCCGGCGACCGACATCGCGAGCACCACGCCGAAGGCGAGCCGGTGCGCCTGCGGCGCGGCCACGCCGTGGGCGAGCAGCGCGTCCAGCAGGACGCCGACCGCGAGTTCCGCGACCACCGCGAACATGAATCCGCCCATGTTGGCCACCCCGCTGGCGATCCCGGCCTGGTGTCCGTGGTTGGCGGAGCGGGCCAGGTCGAAGGCCAGCATGCTGACCCCGCCCGCGGCCCCGATCACGATCAGCACGGTGGCGAGCACCGCCTGCGGCAGCGGGCCGGGCACGACGACCAGCACGACCCAGCACAGGGTGCCCGCGACGGCGGATCCGGCGACCAGCGGTGCACGGAGGCCGGGGCGGCGTGACGCCAGTTGCCCGGCGGCGGTGCTGGCCACGACGAAACCGAGCACCATCACGCCGAGCAGTCCGCTCGCGGCCGCGACGGTCCGGCCCTGCGTGCTGACCAGGTAGGGCTGGCCGAGCACCGCGGTGAACGACACGAAGCCGCCCATCAGGGTGAAGTGGGTCCACATCGCATGCCGGGTGCCGCGGTTGCGCCAGGCGTTCCCCAGGCTCACCCGGAGCGGCTCACCACCGCGCACCGGTGCCGAGGTGCCCGCCGGAGCGTCGCGCAGCAGCAGGCCGACCGCCACGAGCAGCACCGCGGTGACCACACCCGCGGCCAGGAACGCGGTGGTCCAGCCGAAGGTGGACAGCAGGGCGGCGAGCGGCGCGGTGGCGATGAGCTGGCCGAGCCCGCCGATCATCCCGGTCAGCGCCGCGACCAGGGCGTAGCGGCGGCCGGGGAACCAGTTGTGGGCCAGCCGCAGCACGTTGACGAACAGGCAGGCGTCGCCCGCGCCGATCAGGGCACGGCCCGCCATCGCCGCCGGGTAGGACGCGGCGAGCGCGAAAACGGTGGAACCGGCCGCCATGGCCGCCATGCCGGCGAGGAGGAGCCGCCGCGGGCCGAACCGGTCGGCGCCTGCCCCGACCGGGACCTGCAGGACGGCGTAGAGCACGAGCTGGACGACGGAGAAGGCCGCGAGACCGGTCGCGTCGAGGGAAAAGCGTTCCTGGGCGGTGAGTCCCGCCACGGACAGGCTCATCCGGTGGAACAGCGCCGTCAGGTAGCACAGCGCGCCCAGCCCCCACATCAGCCAGGCCGACCAGGACTTGTCGGCGAGCACGAGCACCTCCTGTTGCATCTATCTTGTATCTATCAGCCTCCTCGCTACCATGCGGGTATGTCAACGGGGGACCGCTCACAGGCGGCCGCGGCCAGCGAACGCGCCTACCGCTGGGCCAAGGACCGGATCCTCGACGGCCGGTTCGAAGGCGGCAGGCTGATCAGCGAGGGTGAGGTCGCGGACGCGATGGGCCTGTCGCGAACGCCCGTCCGCGAAGCGTTCCTCAGGCTCTCGGCCGAGAGCCTGCTGCGGCTGTACCCGAAGCGCGGCGCGCTCGTCGTCCCGGTCTCCGCCGAGGAAGCGGCGGACATCGCGGAGGCACGGATCTTCCTCGAACGGCACGCCGCCGCGAAGGTGATCGGCGAGGGGCGCCAGCGGGAGGTCGCGAAGGCGATGCGCGGCGTGCTCGACGAGCAGCGCGCACTGACCCGGCCCGAGCAGGCCCCGAGGTTCACCGCGCTGGACCGCGATTTCCACGCCACACTGGTCAGCGCCGCGGGCAACGCCCTGTTCGACGAGTTCTACGGCAGCCTGCGGGACCGACAACTGCGCATGGTGCACACCGCGCTGCGGCGGGACAGGACGGAGCGGCCGAAGCTCATCCTGGAGGAGCACACCCGCATCTGCGAACTGCTCGAGGCCGGGGAATCGGAGGCCCTCCACACCCTGATCGCCACCCACATCACCGCGGTCCGCGACCAGTTCCCCGGCGCTCCTAGGTAAAAGTGAGGTCCTCGCGGCCGCGGAAGGTGAGCTTCGCTTCGGGAAGGGCATCGCGGGCGGCGGAGCGATCCGCCACCTCGCCCAACTCGATCTGCAGGGCGCCGAGGGGGCGCAGGCGCACGAGGTCGGCGACCGGGCGCGCGCCGTGGATCACCAACTGCCGCAGCGCGGGCAGCTTCCCGAGCCCGCGCACCTCCTCGACGCTCGGAATCCCGGTCACGATCACCTTTTCCAGTCCGGGCCACCGCTCGACGCCCAGCAGCGACCGGTACTCGGCCCGCCCGCCGAGTTCCAGTTCGGTGAGGGGCAACTCCTCCGGGAGCACGTGCAGGCCCTGAGCGAGCGCCGGGTGCCGGACCGACAACCGCCGCAGCGGCGCGCCGGCGAGCGACCCCAGCCACGGCGCCCGCCGGTCCCGGAAACCGCCCGTGGTGTGCAGTTCGAGTTCCACCACCCCGAGTCCGGCGAGCGCGGACAGGTCGCGCAGCGCGCTGTACCCGGAAATCCGCAGTGCCCGCAGGGATTCGCACCCGGTGAGGCCGGTGAGCCGCTGGTCCACCTCGTTGGACCGGATTTCCAGGAACCGCAGGTTCTCCAGATCCGCCAGTGGCCGCGTCCCGGCGCCATCGGACAGCGCGATGTTGCCGACCAGTTGCACCGCGGTCAGCTTGCGCAGATGCCGCAACCGGACCAGCACGTCCCAGCGGTGCACCTCGAGCACCAGCTCCCCGAAGTCCACTTCGGACAGCAGGGTGGCCGCGTAGTCCTCGGCGTAGTCGAACTGCCGCCAGGCCCGCAGCAGTTCGTCGATCACCAGGCGGAGTTCGGTGCCGGCGAAGGCATGGATCTTCTCCTTCGCCTCCTCGCCCCCGACCAGCGCCAGTGCGCGGATGACC
>NZ_VJWX01000247.1 GCF_007713715.1 Amycolatopsis rhizosphaerae | reverse complement strand
CCCTGACCCTGCCCCGTCCCCACGCCGGACCCGTCACCCGCCTGCGGGTCGGCCACGGTTCGCCCGAAGAGTAGGAGAAACAGATGCATCCCGCTGATCTGGCCATCATCGTGGTCTATCTGGCGGCCATGCCCGCCATCGGCGTGCTCGTCGGGCGCAAGCAGAAGTCGGCCGCGGACTACTTCATCGGCGAGCGCAGCCTGCCGTGGTGGGCCGTGTGCTTCTCGATCGTGGCCACCGAGACCTCGACCCTCACCGTGATCAGCACCCCCGGCCTGATCTGGGCGGCCTCCGGCAACTACAACGGCTTCACCTACCTCCAGTTGCCGTTCGGCTACATCCTCGGCCGCACGCTGGTGTCGTTCGTGCTGCTGCCCCGCTACTTCAAGGGCAAGCAGTCCACCGCGTACGCGTTCCTCGGGGAGCGGTTCGGCCCGGCCATGCAGGGCGTGTCCTCGATCGCGTTCATCGTCACGCGGCTGCTCGCCGAGGGGGTCCGGCTGTTCGCGGGCGCCATCCCGATCCAGCTGATCCTCTCGCACTACGGACTGCACACCCAGTACTGGCAGATCGTGGTGGCGCTGACCGCACTGACGGTGATCTACGCGCTCGTCGGCGGGATCAAGGCGGTGGTGTGGGTGGACGTCATCCAGCTGACGGTCTACGTCGGCGGCGCGATCATCGCCATGATCGTGCTGGCCACGAAGCTGCCCGCGGGCTGGACCTCGAAGGCCGCCGACGCGGGCGTGTTCAAGCTGTTCGACTTCGACTTCTCCGGCCTGCACCTGCTGACCAGCCAGTACGCCTTCCTGACCGCGGTGGCGGGCGGGGCGATCTTCACCATGGCCTCGCACGGCGCCGACCAGCTGATCGTGCAGCGGTTCCTGGCCTGCCGCAGCGTCGCGGACGGGCGCAAGGCCCTCATCGGCAGCGGGATCGCGGTGACCCTCCAGTTCGCCCTGTTCCTCCTGGTCGGCGCGATGCTGTGGGCGCACAACGGGTTCCGCAACCTGAAGCAACTGGGGGTCAAGAGCGACGACATCTTCACCAACTTCATCACCAGCGAACTGCCGGTCGGCATGGCCGGGCTGCTCATCGCCGCGATCCTCGCCTCCACCATGGGGGCGCTGGCCTCGGCGCTCAACGCCCTGTCGAACTCCACCGTCGCCGACCTGTACCAGCGGTTCACCAAGCGCAAGCCGGAGGACTCGAAGCTGCTGCGGCACGGCCGGATGTGGACGCTGGTGTGGGCGGTGGTGTTCGCGATCTTCGGTTCGGCGTTCAGCAGCCGCAACAACCCGGTCATCGAGCAGGGCCTGTCCATCACCGGCTACACCTACGGCGCGATGCTGGGCGCGTTCTTCCTCGGCATGTGGGTCAAGCGGGCACGCCAGCTCGACGCGATCATCGCGTTCGTGGTGACCGTCGCGGTGATGGCGGTGGTGGTGCTCGCGGTGAAGATCCCGCCCGCACCCGGCGCCAAGCCGGTGGGCCTGGCCTTCCCCTGGTACACGCTGCTGGGTGTGCTGATCACCCTGGTGGTCGGCGGCGCGCTGTCGCTGCGGCACCGCAGCGCCAACCCGAGGGTCGGCGCCGAACCCGAACCGGCCCCGGAACCGGCCGGTTCCTGACCGGCCCGGGCCCGGCAAGCTTCCGGCCCCTGCGGGCCCGGGGCGCTCAGGCGCCCCGGGCCCGCAGAGGTGCGCTGACGGTGTGCAGGTGCCGCAGCACCTGCAGGTAGGAGCCGAAGGCGCTGGACTGGTGGTAGGGCAGTCCCAGGCGGCGGCAGAAATCCTCCACCAGCGGCTGCGCGTGCCGCAGGTTCGCGCGCGGCATGCTGGGGAACAGGTGGTGCTCGATCTGGTAGTTCAGGCCGCCCAGCGCGAAGTCGGTGATCCGCCCGCCCCGCACGTTGCGCGAGGTGAGCACCTGCTTGCGCAGGTGGTCCAGCTTCTCGCCCGCCTTCAGCGTCGGCATGCCCTTGTGGTTCGGCGCGAACGAACAGCCCATGTACAGCCCCCACAGCCCCTGGTGCACCGCGATGAACACCAGCGCCTGAAGCGGCGTCAGCACCAGGAACACCGCGGCGAGGTAGCCGGCGAAGTGCGCGGCGAGCAGCACCGCTTCGAGCCGGCGGGCCTTGACGCGGCCGCGGAGGACGGCCACGGCGCTGGAGTTGTGCAGGCTGAGCCCTTCCAGCAGCAGCAGCGGGAAGAACAGGAAGGCCTGGTACTTGGTCATCCAGCGGAAGAATCCGCGCTTTTCCGCGGCCTGCTGCTCGGTGAACGCGAGCACCGCGATGTCGAGATCGGGGTCGTCGTCCTCGTGGTTGGGGTAGGCGTGGTGGCGGTTGTGCTTGCCCACCCACCACGCGAAGCTCATCCCCACGAGTGCGCCGAGCAGGTAGCCCGCGACGTCGTTGGCCCGGCGCCCGGCGAAGACCTGCTTGTGCCCGGCATCGTGCCCGAGGAAGGCCAGCTGCGCGTAGACGAGCGCGAAGAACGCGCCGGTCAGCAGGTTCCACCAGGAAGCCCCGACGAAGGCGAAGGCGACCCAGCCGAGGACGAGCAGGGTGGCGTTGAGCGTGAGCTTCCAGGCGTAGTCACCGGGGCGCCGCCGGAGCAGGCCCCGTTCCTTGACATCGCGCATCAGTTCGGCGAAATCGCTTCCACGGCGGACGAAGCTGTACGTCAATTCAGTGATCACCGGCTACCGGTCGGGGACGCGGAGGTCGCCGATCCGATCGGCCGGTTTGTTCCGTTCGTCCGAGTGGGCTCCTGATGCGGCCACGGTACCCCAGGAGGTTTGCGGTCAGTCGGCGGGTGGCGCGGCCGCACCTACCTGTGAGTAGATCGTGTACCGCGCGCTCGACCAGGACGGTGCCCCGCCGATCGGTTCGATCCTCACCTGCACGGCCTGCTTCCCCGCGGTCGCCCAGGCCGGCACGTCGAAAGCGTCTTCCAGCCACCGCGAGAACGCGTTGCCCAGTGGCTGGTACCACTCGCCGACCAGCCGGTCGTCGACGTAGACGTTCGCCTGCTGGAAGGGCAGGGCCTGATCGGAGGTCCGGCGCAGGCGCAGCCCCCGGTTGCCCGGGTCGGTCTTCGCGGTGAAGCGGATCGTGCCGGTGGCGTAGGTGACACCACCGGTCACCGGCGTCCGGTCGCCCTTGCCCTCGAAGGTGGAGGTCAGCGTGGTGCGCGTCTCCCCTTCGGCGGAGTACCCGTGCGTGGCGCGGCTGCCGTCGTCGGCCAGGTCCACCGTGTCGCCGCTCCGCAGCGACGGGTCCGCCTGCCCGTACCAGTAGGCGGTGGAGCTGTACTCCGCGGGCATCGACGAGCGGTCGCCGTGTTCGATGTCGAACTCCACACCGTCGCCGAAGGGGACGGCGTCGGCGATCATCAGCCGGTAGGCGCCGAGGCAGACGTACTGGCAGCCGTCGGCCGCCGTTTCGTGCCCGACCATCCCGGCCTGCGGCATCGCGTACGGCACCCCTTCGACGGCCCCGTCGCGGGCGTCCTGGAAGTACCAGCCCGACTCGTAGAAGTCCTCCGAGCCGGTGCCGTACATCGCTGGACTCGCCGAGCCGTCCGGGTACATCCGCTCGTCGCCTTCGAGGTAGTTCAGCTGCGAGACCGGCCCGGGCGGGATGTGCCCGCGCATGGTCGTGGTGACCCCGTAGAACAGGCCGCGGCCCGAGGTGTTCAGGAAGGACCAGTCCTGGCCGTCCACCGTGTCGCCGCGGCGCCCGGTGGCGTGGAAGTAGCCGAGCGCACCGCTGCGCAGACCGTCCACAACGGACGGATCCGGAGCGGAGGTCACGCCGAGCCGCCCATCGCCGATCGCCACCCCCGAACCGTTCACCAGTTCCACCGTGGCCTCCCGCGCATAGGGCATGGGCCACCAGGACGTGAAGGCGCCGTCTTCGGTGGTGTCGATGGAATGCAGGAGTGTGCGCGAGGCGTACTTCCCGAGGCCGGAACCGAAGAACTCGCCGACCGGCGCGTCCACCGTCGTCCTGCCGTCGAAGGTGATCCGCAGCCGCAACCCCGCCAGTACCGCCGCCGAAGCGGCGACCCGGTCCGCGGGCACGGGATAGCGGAACCAGCGCAGGCCCGCCCAGGTGCCGCCGGTGATGCGGTAGCCGTGCACGGCCTCGTCACTGACGTGGTTCGGCCCGACGTCCATGACGTCCGTGCGCACCCACTGGCCGCCGATCCTGCTGTGGATCTCGTAGCGGAACTCGTTGAAGTCCACGTCCGAGGAGACGAAGGTGTTCGTCAGGCGCAGGCTCGACCGCCCCGCGGTCATCGACGCCGGGATCTCGATGGTCTGGTCGGCCCAGGTGCCGGGCGCGGCCGCGCCCGGCGCCCATTCCCCCGCCTGCCGCCCGTCCACGGCCAGGCTCGCCCGCTGGTTCCCGATTCCCGCGTCGTACCTCCTGGTCACCCGAACCCCCTCGTTGCCGGGGGCGATGGCCGCGGTGAACTCGCTGCGGCCGGGCCCGAAGGCGCGGCCGTCGTCGTACACCGCCGGGGCGGCGCTCACCTGGGGCAACCGCAGTTCGAGCCGCGTCAGCTGCCGGGCGCCCCCGGTCACCGGCAGGCTCAGCGAGGCCCCGGGAGCCAGCGCCACCCCACTGTCCTGTGTGGACGTTCCAGGGGCGGGCGGTTTCGGATCGCGGATCCCGTACCCGCGCAGGCGGGCGAGCACGTCGAGCGCCCGGTCGCTGGGATCGAAGGTGTGCACCCCCCTCGCGTCGGCGAACTGGCGGTAGGTCACGTGGTAGAAGTGCGGATTGTTCTGCGTGGTGATCCGCATCGAATTCGTGTACGGCATCGGGACCTTGATCACCGATCCGCCCATGGTGTCGGCCGAATTTCCCACCAGCGGCCAGACGAACGGCGCCCCCTTCCGCCCGTCGACGATGTCCTGCAACGATCCCTGCAACACGACACGGCCGTCGAGTTCCACCGTGATGCCGCCGATCGCGGCCACGGAATCCGCGGCGTAGGTGAACCACATCGAAGAGATTTCCCCGGCGCCGTGCGCTTCGGCGATCACGCATTCACCGCCCGGCTCGTGGCGCAGGCACGAATAGGTGCCGTTGAATCCGTCGTCGTTGCCACCGGTGCGGTCGAAACTGGAGAACTGCTTGACCTGCTCCCCCGGCCGCAACCGGGCCATGCCCGACAGCGACCGGTAGGTCTCCCAGCCGACCGGCCCCTTGTCGGCACCGGCGGTGACAGCGACATTGTCGGCATTGTTGGCACTGTCGGAGCCGTCGGGGCTGTCGGAACCGCGGGCCACGGCGGGCATCGCCGCCGTGAGCCCCGCGATGAGCAGCAGCCCGAGGGTGACCAGACTCGGCCTTCGCCAGTTTTCCGGCATGACAAAGGAAGGCTTCGGCATGGGAAGGGCTCCTGGCTCGGCACGGGTAATCGATTGCCGAGCCAGTAAAGGCCACGCCGGGCCGGGCTGTCCATCGGCCACGCGAGTGGTTCGGACAACCACCCGGCCGGGGAACCGGAGGAGACCGGGACGGGTGAAAGCGAGCGTCAGACCGGCGTGTCTGCGGGGGCTTCGATCTTGTCGGCGCGCAGCCGCTGCGAAATCACCTTCGTGATGCCGTCGCCCTGCATGCTCACCCCGTACAGCGCGTCCGCGATCTCCATGGTCGGCTTCTGGTGCGTGATGATGATCAGCTGCGAGGACTCGCGCAGCTGCTCGAGCAGGCTGATCAGCCGCCGCATGTTCGTGTCGTCCAGCGCGGCCTCGACCTCGTCCATCACGTAGAACGGCGAAGGCCGGGCACGGAAGATCGCCACCAGCATGGCGACCGCGACCAGCGACTTCTCCCCGCCCGAAAGCAGCGAAAGCCGCTTGACCTTCTTGCCCGGCGGCCGCGCCTCGACGTCCACGCCGGTGGTGAGCATGTCGCCGGGCTCGGTGAGCACCATGCGGCCGTCACCACCCGGGAACAGCACCGAGAAAACGATCTCGAACTCGCGTGCCACGTCGTGGTAGGCGGAGGTGAACACCTCGAGGATCTTGTCGTCCACCTCTTTGATGACCGTCAGCAGGTCCTTGCGGGTGGCCTTGAGGTCCTCCAGCTGCGTGGACAGGAACTTGTAGCGTTCCTCCAGTGCCGCGAACTCCTCCAGCGCCAGGGGGTTGACCTTGCCCAGCAGGGACAGGTCCTTCTCGGCCCGCTTCGCGCGGCGCTCCTGGGTGGCCCGGTCGTAGGGCATCGCGGGCGGCGCGCTCACCTGCTCGCCGCGCTCCCTGGCCTCGGTGTACTCGGCCATCTCCCCGGCGCTCGGCGGCACCGGCACGTCCGGCCCGTACTCCGCCACCAGCTCGTCGAGCGCGATGCCGAAATCATCGGAGATCTTGGTCTCGAGCTGTTCCAGCCGCAGCCGCTGCTCGGCGCGCAGCACCTCGTCGCGGTGCACCGCGTCGGTCAGTTTCTCCAGTTCACCCGCCAGCTCACGGACCCGGCTGCGGATCTGGGCGAGAGCGGTCTCCCGCTGCTGCCGGGCGGCCTGCGCCTCGTCCCGTTCGGCGGCGGCACGCTGCACGGACAGCTCGATCCGCTCCAGTGCCAGCTCCCCGGCGTCGACCACGGCGGAGGCGATGGCCGCCCCCTTCTCGCGGGCGACCCTGGCCTTTTCCGCCCGCTCCCGCGCCTGCTGCTCGGCGTGGGCCGCGCGCCGCAGCGACTCGGCCCGCCCCGCGATGCTGCGCGCCCGCTCCTCGGCGGTGCGCAGCGCGAGCCGCGCCTCGACCTCCTCCTGGCGGACCACGGCGAGCTCTTCGGCGACCTGGTCGCGCTCACTGGTGTCCGGATCCTCGTCGACCGGCTGATCGGCCACCGCGGCCAGGCGCTCTTCGAGTTCGGCGAGCTTCGCGACCGCTTCCTCACGGCCGGCCTCGACCTTCGCGCGCTGCTGGTGCAGCCTGCTCACCTCGGCCTCCGCCGAGCGCGCCGCCTGCTGCAGCCGGTTGAGCCGTTCCGCCGAGCGCGCGTTGCGCACCCGGGCCTCCCCCAGCGCCTCCTTGGCCTGGCCGACCTCGTCGCGGCGGGCCTGCTGCTCGGCCCGCGCCCCTTCCAGCTCGGCGGCGGTCCGTTCGAGGAGGCGTTCCGCGACGAGCAGCCGGTTCTGCGCCTCGTCGACGGCGGCCTGCACCTCGATGACGCTTTCGCTGCGCGCCGCGGACCCGCCTGCCGCCCAGTGCGCACCGAACACGTCGCCCTCGGCGGTGACGGTGGCGACCTCGGGGTGCACGGCGACCAGCCGGCGCGCGGCGTCGAGGGTGTCCACAATGGCCACCAGCGCCAGCGCCCGCTCCACGGCGGGACGCAGCACTTGCGGCGCGCTGACCACCTCGCGCGCCCAGCGCGCACCCTCGGGCAGTGCGGGCCACGAGGAGGTGTCCACTGTGTACTCTTGCCCGCCGAGCAGCACACCGGCCCGCCCGGCATCGTTGTCCTTCAGGTACTTCAGCGCGGCGAGCGCGTCCTCACCGCCCCGGACCGCGACCGCGTCGGCCACCGGTCCGAGCGCCGCGGCCAGCGCGACCTCGTACCCCGGTTCGACCGTGAGCAGCGCGGCCACCGAACCCAGCAGACCGGGCAGGCGCTCGCTCACGGCGAGCAGTGCGCCCGCACCGTCCTTGCGCTTGAGTCCCAGGGAAAGCGCGTCCACCCGCGCCTTCTCCGACGCGATCTCCCGCTCGGCGGCCCGCTCGGCCTTCACCAGCTCCTCGACCCGGGCCTTGGCGGCGTTGTTCGCCTCCACCGCCCGGTCGTGACGCGCCTGCAACTCCGCGTCGCCGGACTCTTCGGCGCCGCCCGCGGCCTTCGCCTCTTCCAGCTCCTCCACCGCGATCTCGGCGCGGGCCGCGGCCTCGTCGATGGCGGCGGTGAGCCGGTCGACCTCATCGGAGGTGGCACCGTTCTTGCTGCGCAGCGCCTCGACCTGGCCGGAGAGCTTGGCCAGTCCCTCGCGGCGGTCGGCGATCGCCCGCACCGCCGCCATATGCGCCTTCTCCGCGGCCCGGACCGCGTGTTCGAACTGCTCGCGGCGCTGCACGGTCTGTGCCAGCAGTGCCCGTGCCTCGACGACCGCCTCGTTGAGTTCCTCTTCGCGCTCGGCGACCTGCTCGGCCTCGGCGAGCATCTCCTCCGGATCCCGGCCGCCGGAATGCGCCTCCACCGCCGACGACAGGTGCCGCTGACGCTCGACCGCCAGGCGCACGGTGCCCCGGAGCCGCTCGGCGAGCGCGGACAGCTTGTACCAGGTGTCCTGCGCGGCGGTCAGCCGCGGCGCGTCCTCGGCCAGCAGGGCCTCGAGCTGGGCCTCCTCCGCGGAGACGAGCTCCAGCTCCTGCTCGACCTCGGCGCGGCGCGCCCTGGCGCGGTTCTCGTCCGCCTCGTCCCTGGCGATCGCGGCGCGCTGGGTCACCAGATCGTCGGCGAGCAGCCGCAGCCGCGCGTCCCGCAACTCGGCCTGCACCGTCTGCGCCCTGCGCGCGATCTCGGCCTGCTTGCCCAGCGGTTTGAGCTGACGCCTCAGTTCGGCGGTCAGATCGCCCAGCCGGTCCAGGTTGCCCTGCATCGAGGTGAGCTTGCGGAGAGCCTTTTCCTTGCGCTTGCGGTGTTTGAGCACCCCGGCCGCCTCCTCGATGAAGGCGCGGCGCTCCTCGGGCTTGGACTCCAGGATCTGCGCCAGCTGGCCCTGCCCCACGATGACGTGCATTTCGCGGCCGATACCGGAGTCCGACAGCAGTTCCTGGATGTCGAGCAGCCGGCAGGTGCTGCCGTTGATCTCGTATTCGCTGGCCCCGTCCCGGAACATCCGGCGGGTGATCGAAACCTCGGTGTAGTCGATGGGCAGGGCACCGTCGGCGTTGTCGATGGTGAGCGTGACCTCGGCGCGGCCGAGCGGGGCCCGCCCGGAGGTGCCGGCGAAGATGACGTCCTCCATCTTGCCGCCGCGCAGGTCCTTCGCCCCCTGCGTGCCCATCACCCAGCGCAGCGCGTCCAGCACGTTGGACTTGCCCGAGCCGTTCGGGCCCACCACGCAGGTGATGCCCGGCTCGAACCGCAGGGTGGTAGCCGAGGCGAAGGACTTGAAGCCCTTCAGCGTCAGACTCTTCAGGTGCACGAGGCGGGGACCCCTCCGAACCGCTGAGACCGTGGAAAAAGCGCTGCCAGTCGGGTGAGTCTAGCGGCCCACCCGCTCTGGGTGAGGGACGCGCCGCGTGTCCCCCGGTCAGCGGCGCGCTTCCCCCGCCCGGCGGCGCACTTCCGCGTCCTGGCTACTTCTCGTCGAAGCCGGTCAGCCCGCCCCGCGCGGCCGACCAGTGCTCGACGACCCGATCCACACTTCCGGGTGAGGCGCCGGAGCGCAGGGTGGCCAGAAGCTGCTCACAGTGGTTCCGGCGACCCTCCGCAATCACCTGGACCCGGCCGTCGGGCAGGTTCTCCGCACTGCCCACCAGGCCCAGTTCGAGCGCCCGGCACCGGGTCCACCAGCGAAAACCGACCCCTTGCACGCGGCCGCTCGCCCAGGCGGTCAGGCGAACCGGCTCGTTTCCCGTCTCCACGGCCCCCATCGTGCCGTACGCCGGCGATTGCGGAGTGTCAACCCTGAGCACCGCATCGCTCGCCCCGCGTCAGCCCACAGTGCTACCGTGCCTGCCGATCAGCCGCTTGGGCTAGAGACTGTTTCGAAGTGGTTTGCGTGGCGGTGCGGGTAGCGGAACCTCAGGCGGTCCCTGACTGCGGGATCGCCTCCTCATGAATGCCAATTCATGCGCGCTGGCAGTGCTGTTCTTGCCAGGAACCACCTGAGAACCCGCGGCGGTGCAAGTTGACGGCCCACAGCAAGCGGCTCCGCCGCTTCGAACGACAACCTAAACTAATAGACTCCTCCTACCCACAGGCGGATTTTCCTCGGCAAGGAGCCACCATGACCCAATCGGGGTCACGTCCGGGTCGGCGCACGGAAGTGGCGCCGCCGCGCGATTCCGCGTCGCGGGCCAAGCGCAACGGCTACGCCCTGCTCGCGATGAGCGGTGTCGTCCTGGCCACGGCGTTCGGCGGCCTCGCCGAACTCGCCGCGCCCACGACCCAATCCGCCAACGGTGGGATCACCAGCGGCAACAGCACCTCCTCGGGCCCGGAGATGATCCCGGGCAGCGCGGTCCCCGGCCAGACGACGGTCACCGGCACCCCCCTGCCCGGTACCACCGCCTCCACCACGCCGACCGCCGTCGTCCACGTCGGCAAGGACGGCAGGACCACGGTCACCCTGGTGCCGCCGCCGGGCAGTTCCAGCGCCCCGGTGGTGCTCCCGCCGGGCAGCCC
>NZ_VJWX01000246.1 GCF_007713715.1 Amycolatopsis rhizosphaerae | reverse complement strand
GTCCCGGGTGGACTGCCGCAGCGGACGCCGGTTTCGGCGAGCGGCCAGCCGGCACTGCCGGGCCTGCCCGGAACCTCACCACGGGAAGCCGCCGAGGAGGCTCCGGCCCCGGGCGGTCTGCCCCGCCGCACCCCCAGCGGTGCGAGCGGAATGCCGCGCTGGAGCGCCCCCGAAGAACCGACGGCCCAGCCGGCCGCCGAGGGTGGTCTGCCCCAGCGCACCCCAGGCTCCGGGAACGGCCTGCCGCAGCGGCAGCCGCGCCCGGTGAACGAAAACCCCCTACCGCAGCGGCAACCGCGGCCGGTGAACGAGAATCCGTTGCCGCAGCGGCAGCCGCGGCCGTCGGGCGAGAACGCCCTGCCGCAGCGGGAACCCGTCGCCGAAACGGCCGTGCCGCAGTACCAGCCCGGTGCGGAGAACCCGTTGCCGCAGCGGCAGCCGCTTGCCGACCGGCAACGGCCCGCACCGGTGGAAGGCCCCGCGGAGTCCTCGGGCGCCTTCCTGTGGCAGAAGCCGCAGCTGGACGAGCCGGTGGAGCGGGAGCCGGAGAATCCGGCCACCGCCACGGGGTCGTCGTGGTCGTTCGCCACCGACGACAGCTGGCGAACCGTACAGGCGGTGTCGCAGTCGGCCCCGTCGGGACTTACGCCGGCGGGCCTGCCACGCCGCCGGCGTGGTGAGCAGCTCTTGCCAGGGAGTGCGTCCTCCCCGGGCACGCCGGGGCCCCGAACCCAGCGTGACCCGCAGGATGTGCGCGGTAGGCTGAACAGTTTCCAGCAGGGTGTCCGGCGTGGACGGCACCAGACTGCTCAGGCTGCCGACTCCGAACACGAAACCATGGAGGGTGAATGACCTCGCCGCAGCCCCAACAGAACCAGTTCGGATGGCTGGTCAATGAATTCGCCGAGCGTGTGCCGGGCGTGGCACACGCGGTGGTCGTGTCCGCCGACGGCCTCCTGCTGACCGCGTCGAACCGGCTGCCACTGGACCGGGCCGACCAGCTCGCCGCGGTGGCTTCCGGCATCATCAGCCTCACCCAGGGCGCCGCGCGGTGCTTCGAGGCCGGAGCGGTCAACGAGACCGTGGTCGAGATGGAACTGGGGATCATGGTCCTGATGTCCATCAGCGACGGTTCCTGCCTGGCCGTGCTGGCCGCACCGAACTGCGACATCGGTCAGGTCGCCTACGAGATGACCATGCTCGTGGACCGGGTCGGCCAGATCCTCACCCCCGAACTGCGGGCCCAGCTGCAGGGCTCCGGGGGTGCCCTGATCGGCGAACCGGTGGGATGATGCCGCGATGAGCACGGATTCCGGGAGCGGCTCTCCGCCGGAAGACGGGGACGACGCCACCTTCGCGGACGTTCTCAACGGCTTCACACTGGATTCGAGGCGCAGCCGCCGGAAACGGAAGCGGGACAAGGGGGCCGAATCCGAGTCCCCGGCCGCCCCGCGGCCGGAGCAGGCGGGGGACCACCCGCAGACCGGCTACGCCACGGGTGAGTACAGTGCGGCGGGATACGGCAGTGGTGGATACGGCACCGGTGAGTACGCCACTGGTGAGTACGCCAGTGGCGAGTACGGCACCGGTGAGTACGGCACGGTGGGGTACGGTTCGGTCGACTACGACCGGATGCTGCCCTCGCCGGAGTACGCCCCGCCACCCGGACCGCCCGGTTTCGCCGAGCCAGGCCGGGAAACGGGGTTCTTCGAGCCCGCCGTGTCCAACAGCGGGCCGATGCTGCCGGAACGACCGGAACCCGAGCTCTTCGACGACGCGGCCTCCGTCGTGCGCCCGTACGCCCTGACCGGCGGGCGCACGAGGGCGAACTACGCGCTCGAACTGGAGACTTTGATCTCCGTGAACAACGCCGCCGCCGCCCGCGTCGACGCGGGCGAGGTGGTGCAGATCGAGCATCGCTCGATCATGGAAGAATGTCGGACACCGCGTTCGGTCGCGGAGGTCGCGGCACTGCTGCGAGTCCCGATCGGCGTGGCCAGGGTGCTGATCAGTGATGCGGCGGATGCGGGTTTGATCACCGTGCACAAGACCGTGTCCGGCAAGGACAACGCCGAGGCGCATTTCATGTTGATGGAAAGGGTGTTGAGTGGACTCCGTCGGCTTTAAGGCACCGCGGCCGGCCGCGCCGCAGACCATGACCTCGGCCAAGATCGTGGTCGCCGGTGGGTTCGGTGCGGGCAAGACGACCTTCGTCGGGTCGGTGTCGGAAATCGTGCCGCTCACTACCGAAGCGATGATGACCGACGCCAGCCGGGGTATCGACAATCTCGATGCCACGCCGAACAAGGCCACCACCACGGTGGCCATGGACTTCGGCCGGGTGTCGCTGGACCGCGACCTGATCCTGTACCTGTTCGGTACACCGGGTCAGCAGCGGTTCTGGTTCATGTGGGACGACCTGGTGCGGGGTGCCATCGGCGCGGTGGTGCTCGCGGACACCCGTCGGCTGGCCGACTCGTTCGCGCCGGTGGACTTCTTCGAGGACCGCAGGCTGCCGTACATCATCGGCGTGAACACGTTCGACGGGATGCTGCACCACGACCTCAACGACGTGCGTGAGGCGCTGGCGATCGACCCGAGCGTGCCGATCGTGCGCTGTGACGCCCGTGACCGGGAGTCGACCAAGCAGACGCTCATCACGTTGGTCGAGTACGCGATGCGGCAGTGGATCTCGTTGCGGGCGGCCAGCGGCACCCGCTGACGGTGTGGCTGCGCTCACGTCGATGCTCGGGTTCAAAACAGTAGGAAGTCCGAGTATTTTGGAGCCATGAACGCTCCACTGCACAAGCGCGAGGCGGTGACACCTCAGGTGCCCGCGGAGCGCTCTTCCGGCAACGGCGGCGCGACGGCGGCGGGGGGCCCCGCCGATCGCGGCGGGGCCCTCTACCAGGCGCGGCACCCGGTCCGGTTCGTGACCGCGTCCAGCCTGTTCGACGGGCACGACGCCTCGATCAACATCATGCGCCGGATCCTGCAGTCGCAGGGTGCCGAGGTGGTGCACCTGGGGCACAACCGGTCGGTGGACGAGGTCGCCACGGCCGCGATCGCCGAGGACGTCCAGGGTGTGGCGATCAGTGCCTACCAGGGCGGTCACGTCGAGTACTTCAGCTACCTCGTCGAGCTGCTGCGCGAGCGCGGGGCCGGGCACATCCGGGTCTACGGCGGTGGCGGCGGCGTCATCGTCCGCGAGGAGATCGAACTGCTGCACTCGCGGGGGGTCGCGCGCATCTTCTCCCCGGAGGACGGCATGGCCATGGGCCTGCCCGGGATGATCAACCTGATGATCCGCGAGTGCGACCGGGACCTCGCCGCGGACTCACCCGGTTCGGTGGAGCAGCTCCTGTCCGGGGACGTGCCCACGCTGGCCAGGGCCATCACCCAGCTGCAGGCCGGCGTGCTGCCCGAGGACTGGAAGCCGGCCATCGCCGACGCGTCGAAGGCCAGGTCCGTGCCGGTCCTCGGCATCACCGGCACCGGCGGCTCCGGCAAGTCCTCGCTCACCGACGAGCTGATCCGGCGGTTCCGCCTCGACCAGCAGGACAAGCTGCGGATCGCGGTGCTCGCGGTCGACCCGACGCGGCGCCGCGGCGGGGGTGCCCTGCTCGGGGACCGGATCCGCATGAACTGTCTCGACGGTTCGCCGGTGTACTTCCGCTCCCTGGCCACCCGCACCACCGGCGGCGAGATCCCGGACGGCCTGGACGAGGCGATCCTCGCCTGCAAGGCCGCGGGCTACGACCTGGTGATCGTGGAGACTCCGGGCATCGGGCAGGGCGACGCCGGGATCGTGGAGCACGTCGACTACTCGCTGTATGTGATGACACCCGAGTTCGGGGCCGCCTCGCAGCTGGAGAAGATCGACATGCTCGACTTCGCCGACGTGGTGGCCATCAACAAGTTCGAACGACGCGGGGCCGAGGACGCGCGCCGCGACGTGGCGCGTCAGCTGGTGCGCAACCGTGAGGCGTTCGGCGCCTCCCCGGAGGACATGCCGGTCTTCGGTACCAGCGCCGCGAAGTTCAACGACGACGGCGTCACCGCGTTGTACCAGCACCTGCGGGACAACCTGGCGGAGCGCGGGCTGCCGGTCTCGCCGGGGACCCTGCCCGCGGTGCGGGGCAAGACCTCCACCGGCGCCGGCACCCTCATCCCGGGTTCCCGCGTGCGCTACCTGTCGGAGATCGCCGACGCGGTGCGGGGTTACCACGCCCGCACGCGGGAGCAGGCCGAGGCGGTCCGCGAGCGCGACCAGCTCGCCGCGGCGAAGGCCGCGCTCGAGCGCGCGGACGCCGACGTCACGGCCATCAGCGAACTGCTCGACGAGGCGGAGTCCCGGGTGGACACCGAAACCCGGCGCCTGCTGGAGGAGTACGCCGAGCTCGCCGAGCAGTACCGCGGTGAGGAACTGGTGTTCCGGGTGCGCGACAAGGAGCTGCGCACCTCGCTGTGGCGGGAAACCCTGTCCGGCAACCGGGTGCCGAGGGTGGCGCTGCCGCGCTACACCGAGTCCGGCGAGCTGCTGTCCTTCCTGCGCCGTGAGAACCTGCCCGGATACTTCCCCTACACGGCGGGCGTTTTCCCGTTCAAACGGGATGGTGAGGACCCGGCGCGGATGTTCGCGGGCGAGGGCGACGCGTTCCGCACCAACCGCCGTTTCAAGTACCTCTCGGCGGAGTCGGAGGCCAAGCGGCTGTCCACCGCGTTCGACTCGGTCACGCTCTACGGGCACGACCCCGACACCCGGCCCGACATCTACGGCAAGATCGGGACCTCGGGGGTGTCGATCGCGACGCTGGAGGACATGAGGGCGCTCTACGAAGGTTTCGACCTGACCGCGCCGACCACCTCGGTGTCCATGACGATCAACGGGCCGGCGCCGACGATACTGGCGTTCTTCCTCAACACGGCGATCGACCAGCGGCTGGACGTCTTCCGCGCCGAGCACGGCCGCGAGCCGACGCCGGAGGAGGCCGCCGGGATTCGCGAGTGGACGCTGCGCACGGTGCGCGGCACGGTGCAGGCCGACATCCTCAAGGAGGACCAGGGGCAGAACACCTGCATCTTCTCCACCGAGTTCTCGCTGCGGATGATGGCCGACATCCAGGAATGGTTCATCGAGCACGGGGTGCGCAACTTCTACTCGGTGTCCATTTCGGGCTACCACATCGCCGAGGCCGGGGCGAACCCGATTTCGCAGCTGGCGTTCACGCTGGCCAACGGGTTCACCTACGTCGAGTCCTATCTGGCGCGCGGCATGCACATCGACGACTTCGCGCCGAACCTGTCGTTCTTCTTCTCCAACGGGATGGACGCGGAGTACTCGGTGCTGGGCCGCGTGGCACGGCGGATCTGGGCGGTCACGATGCGGGACCGCTACGGCGCGAACGAGCGCTCGCAGAAGCTCAAGTACCACGTGCAGACCTCCGGGCGTTCACTGCACGCGCAGGAGATGAGCTTCAACGACATCCGGACCACGCTGCAGGCGTTGTGCGCGCTGTACGACAACGCGAACTCGTTGCACACCAACGCCTATGACGAGGCGATCACCACGCCCACCGAGCAGTCGGTGCGCCGCGCGATGGCCATCCAGATGATCATCAACAAGGAATGGGGCCTGTCGGGCAACGAAAACCCGCTGCAGGGTTCGTTCATCATCGACGAGCTGACCGATCTGGTCGAGGAGGCCGTGCTCACCGAGTTCGACCGGATCTCGGAGCGCGGCGGCGTGCTCGGCGCGATGGAGACCGGGTACCAGCGCGGCAGGATCCAGGACGAGTCGATGCTGTACGAGCGGCGCAAGCACGATGGGTCCCTGCCGATCGTGGGCGTCAACACCTTCCGCAGCCCGCACCCGGAGGCCGACGAGGTCGAGGTGGAGCTCGCGCGGGCGACCGAGGAGGAGAAGCAGTCGCAGTTGACGAGGCTCGCGGACTTCCAGCAGCGGCAGCGTCAGGATGCGGAGGAGGCGCTCGCCACGCTGCGTGAGGCGGCCACGCGAGGCGAGAACCTGTTCGGCGTGCTGATGGACGCCGCCCGCGTGTGCTCGCTCGGTCAGATCACCGAGGCGTTCTTCGAGGTGGGCGGCCAGTACCGCCGCAACGTCTGAACCCCGCACGGACCCGCGGCCGCACTTCTTCCCCGAAGGTGCGGCCGCGGGTGCGGTGGGTCAGGGGAGCCGCGTTGCGGTCAGTTGCCAGACGGGCATGCGGTACCGCCCGCGGTCGTCGGTGGGGATCTCGTCGAGGGCGGCCGGATCCGGTGGTTCGGGAAGCGCTTCGCTGATCTCCTCCATCACCCGACGGGTGAAGGCGGTGGTGTAGGAGGCCGGTCGCAGCCGCGTGATCCGCCAGCCCTGGCCGAAGGTCGTGCGCAGGTTCTCCTCGCCGATAGCGCGGGGGCCCGGCAGCACCATCTGTTCCCTGAGGCAGAACAGGTGCAGGGTGGCGCCCGGACGGCAGGCGCGGTGGAGTGCGGCGGCGTAGCCGGGCTGCTGCTCGTCGCTCAGGCAGTGGTACAGGGCGCTGTCGAGCACGGTGTCGAACCGGTTGTCGAAGCCGTCGAGGCGGGTGGCGTCGCCCACCGTGAATGCGGCCGTGAGGCCGCGGGCTCGTGCTCGCTCGCGGGCGCGCTCGACGGCGGTGGGGGCGAAGTCGATTCCGGTCACCCGATAGCCGCGTGAGGCCAGGAAGAGGGCGTTCTCGGCGAGGCCGCAGCCCACGTCGAGGACCTCGCCGCGGATCTCGCCGTCGTGTTCCAGTTCGACCAGCGCGGGCTGTGGCTCCCCGATGTCCCAGGGCACCAGCCCGGCGGCACCCACGACGGGCTTGCCCTGGTAGACCTGGTCGAAGTCGATCCCCGGTGCGTCCGGTGTGCTCATCCGTGCCTCCCAGACATTATTCAACGGCTGATGAGATCGATCCTTCTCCGGCACCCGGCCGGGTGTCAACGCCCGTCAGGGGGAATAGTCCGGCCGAGGGAGAAGTTGGCCGCCGATATGAAGTTCGGAATCGCCACCTTCGTCACCGACGAGAGCATCCGGCCGGACGTCCTGGGGCGGGCACTGGAGGAACGCGGCTTCGACTCGCTGTTCCTGGCCGAGCATTCCCACATCCCGATAAGCCGCGAGTCGCCCTTTCCGGGCGGCGGTGCGCTGCCACGCCGCTACTACCGCACGCTCGACCCGTTCGTCGCGCTCACCGCCGCCGCGGCCACCACGTCGCGGCTGCTGCTGGCCACCGGGGTCGCCCTGCTCATCCAGCGGGACGTCATCCACACCGCCAACGAGGTCGCCAGCCTCGACCTGGTCTCCGGGGGCCGCGTGCTCTTCGGGGTGGGCGCCGGCTGGAACCGCGAGGAGATGCGCAACCACGGCACTGATCCGCGCACCCGCGGTGCCCTGCTGGACGAGCAGATCCAGGCGCTGAAGGAGATCTGGACCCGCGACGAGGCCGAATTCCACGGCAGGCACGTCGACTTCGACCCGATCCACCTGTGGCCGAAGCCGCTGCAACGCCCCCATCCGCCCGTCTACGTCGGCGGAGAGAGCCCGGCCGCGTTGAACCGGCTCGCGAAGTACGGCGACGCCTGGCTGCCCCGGGCCGGGACCGAACCGGCCGAACTGCGCCGCGTGCGCACCTGGCT
The DNA here is from genome assembly GCF_007713715.1 of Amycolatopsis rhizosphaerae. Lineage (GTDB taxonomy): Bacteria > Actinomycetota > Actinomycetes > Mycobacteriales > Pseudonocardiaceae > Amycolatopsis_E > Amycolatopsis_E rhizosphaerae. Next base: position 2,796 of record NZ_VJWX01000246.1, on the reverse strand, counting down.
GGCCGCGCAGGGACGGCCGGACGTGCCGTTCACCGTCTTCGGGGCCTCCGCCGACGAGCGCCTCCTCGACGGTTACGCGGAGGCCGGAGCCGACCGCGTGACCTTCCTCCTGCCCACCCTGGGCGAGGCGGAAACGCTGGCGCACCTGGACGACCTGGTGAAGGTGGTGAGCGGCCGATGAAGATCGGGATCTCCACCTTCGTCACCGACGAGAGCATGGCGCCGGGACCGCTGGCCAAGGCGATCGAGGACCGGGGTTTCGACGCGCTGTTCGTCGCCGAGCACTCGCACATCCCGGTCCGGCGGGAGACGCCCTACCCGCTCGGGGGCGAGCTGCCCAGGCCCTACTACCGCGCGGCCGACCCGTTCGTCGCGCTGACCGCCGCCGCCGTGGCCACCACGGACCTGCTCCTGGGCACCGGGATCAGTCTGCTGATCCAGCGGGACGTCCTCCACACCGCGAAGTCCGTGGCCAGCCTCGACCTGCTCTCCGGCGGCCGGGTGATCTTCGGGGTCGGCGTCGGCTGGAACCGCGAGGAGATGCGCAACCACGGCACCGATCCGCGCATCCGCGGCGCCCTGCTGGACGAGCAGATCCGGGCGCTGCGGGTGCTGTGGACCGAGGAGGAAGCGGAGTTCCACGGCTCCCATGTCGACTTCGATCCGGTCCGCCAGTGGCCCAAGCCGGTCCGGGTCCCGCCCGTGTACGTGGGTGGCAACAGCGCGGTGGCCGCCGCGAGGGCGGTCCGCGTCGGCGACGGCTGGCTGCCCAACGGGCTCGGCGAACCCGGGCGGATCGCGGAACAGCTGGCGATGCTGGGGGATTCGGGGCTGCCGGTCACGGCCGCCTCGCTCCCGCCCGAGCCGGAACTGGTGGCGGCCTACGCCGAGGCCGGGGCCGAACGAGTGACCTTCGCGCTGCCTACCGCATCCGAGGCGGACACACTGCGGCGATTGGACAAGCTCGCCGCGGTCGCCGGCACGCTCGCGTGAGTCAAGCGGCGACGAGGGACGCCAGCTGCGCAGTGCCCGCGGTGAGGGCGTCGTCGAGGGAGCGGTAGTAGGCCAGCGGCGCCGAGGTCAGCACCACGACCACGTAGCGGGAGTCCTTCCCGAGCAGCCCGGTCGTGTTGAAGCAGGCGGAGGAACCGCTGCTGCCCCAGCCCTGCTTGATCGCCCAGGTGGTGTTCGGCAGGCCGTTGGGAATGCCGAAGAACTGGTCGGTGCCGTCGGCGGCGGTCTCGGTGGCGTGGTACAGCGCGTTGTACAGCAGGTCCCGCGCCGACGCCGGCATCTGGTCCATCAGGTAGCGGTAGACGGTGACCATGTCCTGCGCGGTGATCTGCGTGTCACCCCACTGTCCCGGATCGTCCGGCGGCTTCGTGGCGGACAGGCCCATCAGCGTCGCGTCGCGCGTGACGATCGAGCTGCCGCCGCCATCGACCCACATCGTGTTCGCCAGGTCGTCGTCGCTGGTGGAGAGCATCTGCGTGAGCTGCTGCCGGGTCGTGGCGTCCGGGAGCGTCCAGTCGCCGCGGGCGAGCACGTCGATCGCGATCAGCAGCTTGACCACCGACATGCTGGCGAAGGGCTCGCCGGAATCGAGACTGGTCAGGACCTTCCCGTCCCGGCGGTCGTAGACCTCCATGCCGACCTTCGCGCTGGAGACCTTCCGCTGGACGGCCTGCTGGACCAGCTCCGCCACGTCCTCCGGCTTCGGGTCCGGCGAGGAGGGCGGTGCAGCGCTTTCCGCGGCGGGCTCCGTCGGGTCGACCGTCAGGATCGTCGTCGCGGGCGCCGTCGTGTCCGCCGGGGAGGTGGTCACGACGGCGACGCCGACGACCTCCCGGGACTCCTTGGTCATCGTGAAGACGGCCGTCACCGCCGCCCCGACCACCACCGCTGTGAGCACGGCCAGGCCGGCCGTCGCGCGCTTCATGGCCGGAAAACGCCACGTTCACCGGCATCTGTTGCGGATTTTCCCGATCCACAGGGGATGCTCAGGTAACCGACAGCCCGGACACAGCCACGATCACGGGTCGCGACCCAGCGGTGTCACTCCGTTTTGGACGGGTCCAGCAGCAGGTGCACCGACAGTTCGAGGCGGTTCGCCACGTCGGCCGCCGAGGCGCGCCGGGTCACCCAGGCGACCAGGTTCGCCATCCACACGTCGGCGATCAGGTGGAAGACGTCGCGGTCGTGCTCGGTCGGCTCCTCGATCCGCATCGCCTTGGCGAACATGTCCTCCATCAGCTTGCCGACCTGTTCGACCTCGGCGGCGGCGCTGGTGTCGGCGAACATGAACGCGCGCACCATCGCCTCGGTCAGGTGCGGGTCGCGCTGCATGGTCCGGGTGTTGCGGTTGAGTACGAAGATCAGCCGCTCGCTGGGCGTTTCGCCCGGGATCGCGCTGCGGTCGAGCTTTTCCCTGGCTCGTTCGAACTCGCGTGCCAGGCCGGAGACGAGCAGGTGGATCTTGGAGGGGAAGTAGCGGTAGAGCGTGCCCAGCGCGACCTCGGCGCGCTCGGCCACCGCCCGCATCTGCACGGCGTCATAGCCGCCCTTCGAAGCCAGCGCGAGCGTGGCGTCGATGATGCGCCGCCGCCGGTCCCGCTGTGCCGCGGAACCCAGCTCGTCGCTGGGGAGCGCGCCCATTCCGGTCCTGGACTGGGCGGGTGCCTTCGATTTGCCGGCCATCGACCTCTCCGGAACTTGTTCCATCCTTGGTATGTAGCTTACCTAACGGACTTCTTCCGGGAAAATTGAAACACGTTCTATAGTGGTCCGCATGTCGAT
>NZ_VJWX01000245.1 GCF_007713715.1 Amycolatopsis rhizosphaerae | reverse complement strand
GCTCAACGGTCCTTCGCGGCCGCTGAGCGAGGTGCTGGTGCTGTGCCTGACGGCGATGGCCACCGAAGCGGGCCGCGAGGTGGCCATCGCGCCGACGCGGGTTCGGGCACGGAGGATGATCGCCGAGGTCCTGGAGCTGATGGGGCGCCTCTACCCGGCGGCCGAGACTGGTGTATAACGACCTATACGGCGCCGCTCAGGGCCGCCGCGGGGCGGTCCGATACGGTAACCCGGTCCGTGCAGGCGAGCTAGAGGAATGATCATGGGGGAGCGCATCCCAAAGGTGACGGTCGTCGTCCCGACCTACAACGAGCGGGACAACCTGCCCCGGCTCGCCGGCATGCTGGCCGCGCTCGAGGTGCCCGATCTGCACGTGCTCGTCGTGGACGACAACTCGCCGGACGGCACCGGCGAGGTGGCGGACAAGCTGGCGGCCGATTCGCCGGAGACCTTCGGTGTGCTGCACCGGACCGAAAAGGACGGTCTCGGCCGGGCCTATGTCGCCGGTATCACCCGGGCGCTGGAGGAGGGGGCCGACATCGTCATCCAGATGGACGCCGACCTCTCGCATCCGGCCGAGGCGATCCCGCGTATGGTCGCCGAACTGTCCACCTCGGACGCCGGGGTCGTGCTCGGGTCCCGGTACGTGCCCGGTGGCTCGGTGGCGGGGGAGTGGCCCTGGCACCGGCGTGCCCTGTCGGCGTGGGCGAACCTCTACGTCAACACGATCCTCCGGCTGCGGGTGAAGGACGCGACGGCGGGCTTCAAGGCCTGGCGGGCCGAAACCCTGCGCAAGATCGACCTCTCGGCGATCCAGAGCAGCGGGTACGCCTTCCAGGTGGAGATGAACTACCGCGCGGTGCGCTGCGGAACGCGGATCGCGGAGATCCCGATCCGCTTCGACGAGCGGACCGAGGGTGAGTCGAAGATGAGCCTGGGCGTGCAGCTGGAGTCCGCGGTGCTGCCGTGGAAGCTGCTGTTCGGCATTTCGCGCTCCCGCTAGGACCTGTATCGAAGTCGAGCGTTGGTCAACAGAAGTCGAGTTTCGCGTCTTGAAGCGGCGTGAGCCGTTTGCGCCACGCTGTCAACTGGCACCGCCGCGGGTTCTCAGGCGGTTCCTGGCAAGAACAGCACTGCCAGCGCTCATGAATTGGCATTCATGAGGAGGAGATCCCGCAGCCAGGGACCGCCTGAGGTTCCGCCACCCGCACCGCCACCCAAGCCACTTTGATACACGCCCTAGCCGGGCTCGGCCGGGGTTCTCACGCGGCACGGCGTCGCCGCTTCGGATCGGCGAGGACGGCCGCGCCGTAGCCCGTGTCCTCGGGGTTGATGTCGACGCCGGGTGCCACGACGCTGTCGATGCGGTCGAGTACCGCGGGTTCCAGGGTGATGTCCGCGGCGCTCAGCGCTCCCTGCAGGTGCTCGGCGGTGCGGGGGCCGATCACCGCCGCGGAGACCGCGGGGTGGGTGGTGACGAACGCCAGTGCCAGCTGGACCAGCGTCAGGCCGGCTTCCTCGGCGATGCCGGCGAGTTCGGTGGCGGCGTCGAGCTTGGCCTTGTTGCCCGGGATGTCCAGGTCGTAGTGGGCCAATGTGGTCGGGAAGGACATCGTCCGGGTGCGATGGCTGGACAGGCCGGCCGCGTCCCGCCGCCAGCGGCCGGACAGCCAGCCCCCGGCCAGCGGGCTCCAGGCGAGCACTCCCATCCGGTATGTCTCGCACGTGGGCAGTACGTCGGCCTCGACGCCCCGGGCCAGCAGGGAGTACGGAGGCTGTTCGCAGACGAAGCGTTCACGCTGCCGTCGCTCGGCGGTCCACTGCGCCTGCACGATCGTGGAGGGGGAGAACGTCGAGGAGCCCGCGTAGCGGATCTTTCCCGTGCGGACGAGGTCGGTCAGCGCGCCCAGGGTCTCGTCGAGGTCGGTGGCCGGATCGGGCCGGTGCACCTGGTAGAGGTCGATGTGGTCGGTGCCAAGGCGGCGCAGGCTCTCCTCGCAGGCCCGGACGATCCAGCGCCGTGAGGCGCCGCGTTCGTTGCGGCCGGGGCCCATCGGGCTGGACACCTTGGTGGCCAGGACGACTTCGTCGCGCCGTCCGGCGATGGCCTTCCCGACGATGACTTCGGACTCGCCGTCCGAATACACGTCGGCCGTGTCGATGATGTTGACGCCCGCGTCGAGTGCGGTGCGGATGACGGCGATCGCCTCGTCGTGGTCGGGGTTTCCCCACCTGCCGAACATCATCGAGCCCAGGCACAGCGAGCTGATCTGGACTCCGGTGCTTCCCAGCGTGCGGTACTGCATGGTGTGGACGGTCCTTCCGTGGGTGCGGCAGCGGGACGGAAACGGCCGATGGCCACTCTGGTACCGTCCCGGCTAGCGGAGTCGGCTCCGCTTGTCGTCGCAGGATATACGGAGCCGACTCCGGATAGCAAGCAGGGAGGGAGGCGCGCATGACCGATCAGCCCGTCCGGCCGAGGAGGGCCGATGCGCGAGCCAACGAGGACAAGCTGCTCGCGGCGGCCGCCCAGGCGTTCGCCCGGGACGGCGCGGCTGCGACCCTGAAGCAGATCGCCAAGGACGCGGGTGTCGGGATCGGCACCCTGTACCGGCGCTTCCCGACGCGGGAGCAGCTGGTCGACGCCACCTACCGCTACGAGACCTCCCGTCTCGCCGGCCGGACTTCGGCGCTGCTCGGCGAGCTGCCCGCCGACCGGGCCCTCAGGTCATGGATGTCCGAGGTGCTGGACTACCTTGCCACCAAGCACGGCATGGCCGACACGCTCAAATCGCTCCTGCGGGGCGACGAGCAGCTGAGCTCGCGGACGCGCGAGCAGCTGACCGGTGCGGTCGAGGAGTTTCGTCTCGCCGGAATCGCCCAGGGGGTGATCCGGCAGGACGTGCCCTCCGGTGACATCCTCGCGGCTCTGGCGGGCGTCACTCTCGCAACCGGTGCCGTCTCTCAGCGCGAGCAAGCCGAGCGACTGCTCGACCTGCTGATGGACGGCATCACCAGCTCGGAGACATGGCGTGGCCGTCGGCGGCAAAGTGTATAACGACCTATACAGCGCGGGTCGTTACGGCCAGACCTGCCCGCGGCAGGTCTGGCCGAAGACCGTCAAAAGAGCCTGCACCGGAAGCGGAGGGGCCGAGTTTCCGTAGGTGGCGGCCAGGACCCGGCGCTCGTCGCCGGGCAACCGGTCCAGCCGGACCTGTGGGTTCCGGCTGGCCAGGAGGGCGAGGCCGGGCAGGGTGCTGACGCCGAGTCCCGCCGCGACCAGGGACTGGACCGCGACGTAGTCGTCGGTCTCGAAGGCGATCTCGGGCGTGAACCCGGCTTGGCGGCAGGCGTCGAGCAGGTGGGCGCGGCAGCGCGGGCAGCCCGCGATCCAGCGTTCCCCGGCGTAGGTGGTCAGCGCCTCGCGGGAGCCGTCCCAGCTCCGCTCGCGCGGTGTGACGAGGTACCGGGGTTCGGTCAGCAGGGTGGTCGTCCGGATGGCGCGCCGGTCCGCGGCCTGGGTTTCACCGTGTTCGAAGACCAGGGCGAGGTCGACGTCGCCGTTGCGCAGGGCGGTCAGGGCCTCGGGTGGTTCGGCCTCGGTGAGGGCCAGTTCGATGCCGGGGTGGTCGGTCGCCAGGCGGGCCGCCGCGGGCGGCACGACGGTGGCCAGTGCCGAGGGGAAGGCGGCGAGCCGTACGCGTCCCGCGCGGAGACCGGCGTGTGCGGCCAGTTCCGCGTGGACCGATTCGACCTGGCCGAGGATCTCCTCGGCGCGGGTGGCGAGCAGGCGCCCGGCTTCGGTGAGGCGGATGCCCCGTCCGGCGCGCTGGAGCAGGGGCAGGCCGGCTTCGGCTTCGAGCCGGGCGAGGTGATGGCTGACCGAGGGCTGGGCGTAGTGCAGCGCTTCGGCCGCGGCCGTGACCGAGCCGGTGCGGGCCACCGCCACCAGCACGCGGAGCCGGTTCAGATCCACGGCGCGAAGCATAGACAGGTTCGATGGAATCTTCGAATACCGGCATTGGACTGATGAATCCGAGCGTGTGAGCCTGGGAGCATGCTTTCCCTCCCCACGATGACCGACGTGCTGCGGGCACGACGATTGCTCGCCACCGAACTGACGCCCACGCCGCTGCGGGCCTGTCCCGCGCTCGGGCCCGGTGTGCTGATCAAGCACGAGAACCTGCACCCGACCGGCGCGTTCAAGGTGCGCGGTGGTCTCAACCTGCTCGCCGGGCTCGACGGACCGGGCGTGGTCGGCTACTCGACCGGCAACCACGCGCAGTCGCTGGCCCATGCCGCGGGGCGGTACGGGATGCCCTGCACGATCGTGATGCCGGAGCGTCCGAACCCGGCCAAGGCGGCGGCGGTGCGGGCACTCGGGGCGGAACTGGTCGAGTACGGGGCGACGTTCGACGACGCGCGGGAGCATGCCCAGCGCCTCGCGAAGGACCGCGGTCTGCGGCTGGTGAGCGCGGCCGACGAACCGGCGCTCATCGCCGGCGTGGCGACGGCGTACCTGGAGGTTTTCGAGGCGGATCCGGACGTTGAGGCGATCGTGGTTCCGGTGGGCGGCGGATCGGGTGCGGCGGCGGCCTGCCTGGTGGCGGCGGCGGTCGCGCCCGGGTGCGAGATCTTCGCGGTGCAGTCCTCGGCCTCGCCGGCCGCTCACGATTCGTGGCGTGCCGGGACTCCGGTGCACCGTCCTAACGAGACGGTGGTGGAGGGTCTGGCGACCGGTTCGGGATTCGCCCTGACCCAGGAGCTGCTGCGGGACCGGCTGGCCGATTTCCTGCTCGTGTCCGACGAGGAGATCGCCCGGGCGCAGGCGAGGCTGCTGCGGGAGGCCCATGTCCTCGCGGAAGGTGCCGGGGCCGCTCCGCTCGCCGCGTTCGACCGGTACCGGGACCGGTTCGCGGGGCGGAAGGTGGTGCTGATGTGCACCGGCGGCAACGCCAGTCCGGCCGAGATCCGGGCGGCGGCAATGGCGGAACCCAGGCCCTGACGGGCTGCGGTGCGCCGTGAGGGGCCCCCTCACGGTCGAAAGTGACTGTGAGGGGGCCCCTCACGGCTGGCGCCGGGGTGGGCGTGCCGGTCAGCTCGCCGCCTGGTCGAACGCGCCTGCCTGGTAGGAACCGCCCTTGGTCCGGGTGATCACCAGGAGCCGGTTGGCGGCGTTGATCATGGCGACCAGGTAGACCAGTGCGGCGATCTGGTCGTCGTCGTAGTGCTTGCGCACCTGGGCCCAGGTCTCGTCGGACACGCCGTGGTGGGCGTCGGCGAGCCGGGTGCCCTCCTCGGCGAGTGCCAGCGCGGCCTGCTCGGCCTCGGTGAACACGGTGGACTCGCGCCAGGCGGCGACCAGGTTGATGCGCACCGCGGGCTCGCCGGCGGCCGCCAGTTCCTTGGTGTGGGCGTCGACGCAGAAGCCGCAGCCGTTGATCTGGCTGGCGCGCAGCTCGACCATCTCGATCACGGACTTCGGCAGCGACGACTGCATGATCGCCGCGCTGGTGGTGGCGAACCGCTTGCCGATCTTGGCGCCGAGCTCGTTGGTGTTGAGGTTGAAACGGGGTTCCATGACTCGTCCTTTCTCGTGGTGCTCGGTTGAGCGACCACAAGACGACGGTGCCCGCGATCGCGTAACACCGGCTCGTGTGACGTACGCCGCTACCGTTGCGTGTTATGCGGCGGCGGGTTCCGGCGTCAGGTGGGAGAAGCAGCCGAGAGGGAACAGGAGCTACCCATGGACGCCACGGCGCGGATCACTTCCGGTGATCGCGGTGGTCGGCCGGACCCCGCCACGGAGGCGTTCGTCGCCCATCGCAACCTGCTGTTCACCGTCGCTTACGAGATGCTCGGCTCGGCCGCCGATGCCGAGGACGTCCTGCAGGAAACCTGGTTGCGGTGGACCGGTGTCGACCTGGCCGGCGTGCGGGATCAGCGCGCGTACCTGGTCCGGATCACCACCCGTCAGGCGCTGGACCGGTTGCGCGCGCTCGGCCGCCGCAAGGAGTCCTACGTCGGCCCGTGGCTGCCGGAACCCCTGTTGACGGCACCCGACGTGGCCGCCGATGTGGAGCTGGCCGAGCACGTTTCGCTGGCGATGCTGCTGGTTCTGGAAACCCTCGCGCCGGTCGAGCGGGCGGTGTTCGTGCTGCGGGAGGTCTTCGATCTGGGTTATGAGGAGATCGCCGAGGCGGTGGGGAAAAGCCCTGCCGCGGTTCGTCAGCTGGCGTACCGGGCGCGGGCGCACGTGGCCGCGCGACGGCCGCGCGGGGTGGTTTCCGCGGCCGAGACCCGGGATGCGCTCGCGGCTTTCCGGCGGGCGGTCGAAACCGGCGATTTGCGGGATCTGCTCGATGTCCTTGCCCCGGATGTGGTGTTCCTGGGTGATGGTGGGGGTCTCGCGCGGGCCGCGCTGGCGCCCGTGGCGGGGGCCGACGCGGTGGCCGGTCTGCTCGCCGCCGGGTTGGCGAACCTCGCCGCGGGGTCGCTGCAGACGGCGCAGGTCAACGGCTACCCGGCGCTGATCCTGCGGCTCGGCGGCGAGGTCGACACCGTGCTGGCGGTGCGCATCGACGACGGCCTCGTCACCGGGATCTACTCGGTGCGGAATCCGCAGAAGCTGTCGCGTCTGCGGCGCGAGGTCATGCTGCGCCGCTGAACCCCGGACCCGGAGCTTGGGGGTCAGGCGGCGAGCGTCGCGGCCCACTCGGCTACGGCGTCGAAGTCTTCCTCGCGCAGGCCCTCGGACGGCGACACGGTGTGCAGCAGGGTCGGCACACCTTTCCGGGCCGCTTCGAACTCGGCCAGTTGGTGGGGGAACAGGTCGAAGTCGTCGTCGAACCAGGCCAGCGGGCGTCCTCGCGCGTACTGCGCGACCGCCCCGAACTTCCAGGAGGTGACGTTCCGGAAGTGGATCACCGGTAGTTCGGGCAGTCCGATCCGTGGTCCTGGTGCAGCCAGAGCGGTTCCGGTCCGTTCCCGGACAGCGGGTTCACCGGGTACTGCCGGTATCCGGCCGCCTGTTTGGCCGCGTCGGTGCCCGCGTAGGGGCTCAGCGGGCCGTCGACGTCGAGCAGCAGCAGGCCAGGTGTGCCCGCCGGGGACCGTCCAGGCCCCGCACCAGCGCGGAGAACCATGCGCGAAAGCGTACCTCCACTCGCCGGGGTGACGCGTTTTGCGATGCGAAGGCGTTGTCGCACAGGGACTTCGGACGTGGGCGCTGGTTCCGATGGTGGCGTAACGGTTCCCGGGTGGGCTAGGTTGTACGGCGATGACTACCGGGACGGCATTGCGCCACACACGGATCGGTGACCCGGTGCTCTTCTGAGCGCCGTACGGGCCGGTGCGGGCCCGCTGTTCGATCGAGGATCCTGCGCTGCCGCGCGGGCTCCGCCTCCGTCGTGTTGATCACAGGCTCGACACCTCAACCACGACAGGAGAAGTCATGCCCACCAAGACGCTGCGGATTCCCACCACCGGCGGCCAGGCCGATGCCTTCGCTGCCTTCCCCGGCCAAGGCGAGCGGCACCCGGGGGTGCTGATGTACGCGGACGCCTTCGGCATCCGGCCCGTGCTGCGGGAGGTGGCCCGCGAACTGGCCGGGCACGGGTACTACGTGCTCGTCCCCAACTACTTCTACCGGCATGGCCCGGCACCGGTGATCGAACTTCCCGAGCACATCGGAGAAGAGGTCCGGCCAGCGGTCATCGCCCAGCTGATGCCCTTGATCGAGGCGCACACCGCCGAACGCGTCGTGAGCGACGCCGACGCCTACCTCAGGTTCCTCACCACCCAGCCCGAGGTCAGTGCCGGACCGGTCGCGGTGACCGGCTACTGCTTTGGCGGCCTCCTGGCGCTACGCACCGCCGCGGCCCACCCCGGCCAGGTAGCCGCCGTCGCCGCGTTCCACGGCCCCGTGGGCGCCGACGGGCCCGGCAGCTTCTCCAGGCTCGCCGCCCAGGTCCACTTCGGCCATGCGGAAACCGATATCACGCCCGAGGCTCTCGACGAGCTCAACCGGGCCCTGGATACGGCGGGTGTCGACTACACCTCCGAGATCTACCCCGGCACCGTGCACGGCTTCACCATGTCCGATACCGACGCGTTCAATCCCGGCGCACTACAGCTCCATTGGGACCGCCTGCTCTCCCTCCTCGACCGCGCTCTGGTCAACGGCTGAGCCGTCGGCGCGTGGGCTGTCGCGCGCTCGGCTGTCAGAGTGTGGGGTCCTCGTGGCCGACGAGGTCGAGGCTGCGTCGCCAGAGTTCCCGGCGGGCGGTGGGGTCGTAGGCCTGTGTGTTGGCCCTGGTTTCGCGCGTGCGGTCGAAGAACCGGCCGGTGGTGCCGGTGAGCGCTTCGTCGGTGACGAGCCGGTGGGTGGTGGCCACGCCCTCGTCGAGACTGTCCATTGTGTACCCGATCTCGGAGAGGACGATCTTGGTGGGCATGAAGGTCGCGGGGTGGAGGCTGTTGACGGTGACTTCACCGGCGGGCAGGCGTCCGGCGAGTTCGAAGCCGGACATGATCTGTGCGAGTTTGCTTTGTCCGTAGGCGCGGGTGCCGCTGTAGTCGTGCTCGATCATCAGGTCGGTGAAGTCGACCGGGTGCTGTCCGAGTGAGGCGACGTTGACGATGCGGGCCGGGGTCGAGCGCCGTAGCAGTGGCAGCAGTTCGAGGGTCAGCAGGAATCCGGCGAGGTAGTTGACCGCGAACCGGAGTTCGTGGCCGTCGGCGCTGGTCTGCCGGGTCCGGCTCTCCGGGAGGCCGGACCCGATCCCGGCGTTGCTGACGAACACGTCGAGCCGGTCGGTCAGGTCGCGGACCTGTGCGGCGAGCCGTCGTACCTGGTTCAGGTCGGCGAGGTCGGCGACGGCGGTTCGCGGCCGTTGTCCGGTCGCGTGCCGGAGGGCGTCGGCGGTCGCGTCGAGTTTGCCGGGGTCGCGGCCGTGCAGGATCAGGGGTGCGCCTTGGGCGGCGAGTCGTTCGGCCAGTGCGCGGCCGAGGCCGTCGGTGGCGCCGGTGATGAAGATCGTCATGGGGTGCTCCGTGTGTCGGGGCCTGCCGGGGCGAGCAGGCCGAGGAGGGTGTCGATGAGGTGGGAATCGAGGGGTTCCCGCGTGGCGAGGAGCCGATACCAGGTCATGCCGAAGACGATTTCCGGGATGGCCTTCGCCGGGGGGCTGGGTGGCAGGTCGCCGCGGTCGCGGGCGCGTTCGACGAGCACCGCCAGTGCGTCGCGGCGCCGTTGGAGGAATTTCTCGCGGAAGCGTCGCCCGAAGTCCTCGTCGAGCTGCGCCTGTGCCATCAGGGCGCGCAGGGCGTCGATCACCGGCTGCCTGCGGCCGAGGGCCAGGCTCGCCTCGAGGAAGTCGTGCAGGTCCTGGCGGTAGACGCCGGTGTCGGGAATGGGGACGTAGAGGTCCGCCTTGGTCGCCAGCGCGTCGAGGAGCACGTCGGCCTTCGACGGCCACCAGCGGTAGATCGTCTGTTTGCCCGCGCCGGAGCGGGCGGCGATGCCTTCGATGGTCAGGCCCGCGTAGCCGAGCTCGGCGGTGAGTTCGTAGGCGGCGGTGAGGATGGCCATGCGGCTTGCTTCGCTGCGGTGGCGCCCGGGGCGCGCGGGAACTGGTTGGTCGCTCATCGGGACCCATGCTAGCGTAAAGCGAACCGAGACGTCTCGGTTCGAATTACTTTCTGGGAGAGGCGACACCATGAGCGAGAAGACCGCCCTGATCGTCGGGGGCACTTCGGGGATCGGGCTGGCCACCGCGCGCCGCCTGCGCGAGCGGGGCGCCACCGTGCACATCGCGGGGCGCGGCAAGGAACGGCTCGACGGCCTGGCCGCCACCGACCCGGGCCTGATCGGACATCAGGCCGACGGCGGCGATCGCGCGGCGATCACGGCCCTCGCCGAGCGCATCGGCACCATCGACTGGCTCGTCGTCACGCTCAGCGGGAGCGAAGGCGTCGGCCCGATCGCGGAGCTGGACCTCGGCATGCTCCGCCGTGCCTTCGACGCCAAGTTCTGGGCCCATCTGACCACCATCCAGGCGGCGCTGCCGCACCTCGCCCCGGCGGGTTCGATCACGCTGGTCGGGGCCGTCACGGCACGGGCGGGCATGCCGGGGACCGCGGGTATCGCCGCGCTGAACGGCGCGGTCGAAGCACTGGTGAAGCCGCTGGCGGTGGAACTCGCGCCGATCCGCGTCAACGGGGTGTCGCCCGGACTGGTCGACACCCCGTGGTGGAGCGGTATGCCCGAGGACGCGCGCCGTGAGTACTTCGCCCAGGCCGCGCGGGCCCTGCCCGCGCGGCAGGTGTCCACCGCCGACGACATCGCCGAGGTCGTGGTGCTGGCGGCGACCAACGCGGGCACCACCGGCACCGTCATCGAAGCCGACGGGGGAGCACGCCTGGTCTCGCTGGGCTGATCAGGCGAGGGCGGCGGCAGTCAAGCCGTGAAGGGTC
>NZ_VJWX01000244.1 GCF_007713715.1 Amycolatopsis rhizosphaerae | reverse complement strand
CACCCGCCCCGGTGCCCTTCCGCGACCGCTTCACCCCGGTGCAGGACCCCAGGGTGGTCGTCGTGCTGTTCGCGACCACCGTCTGCTGTGTGGCCTCGTTCAGCGTCTACACGTTCATCTCACCGGTGCTCGCCGCGACCGCGGGGCTGCACGGGACGGCGGTGAGCCTGCTGCTGTTCTGCTACGGCGCGGGCGGTGCCGCGGGCAACGTGCTCGGCGGGCGCGCGGTGGACCGCTGGGGTTCCCGCCCGCCGCTGATGGCCGTCATCACGCTCGCGGTCGTCGTCCTCGCGGTGCTCCCGCTGGTGGCGCGCAACGTCACCGGCGCCGCGATCGTGCTGTTCCTGTGGGGCATGAGCACGTGGGCGTTCAACCCTCCCGTGCAGCACCGGCTCATCGAACTGGCGCCCCACACTTCCGGGCTGCTGCTTTCGCTCAACGCCTCGGCGATCTACCTCGGGGTCGGCCTGGCCGGCGTGGTCGGCGGATTCGTGCTGACGGCGGGCGGGCCGGGCGTCCTGCCCGAGTTCTCTTCGCTGCTGGACGTGCTCGGCCTGCTCGCCGTCGGATTCGCCTGGCAGCGTCGTCAGGTGGGTTCGCGCGGCGCCACCACTTCGCAGTCCGAGCCGGGGAAGATGAGCCCTTCGTGCCCGTCCGCGAACCTGACCAGGTAGGGCGGCTGCCCCTGCTCGCCGTGCACCTCGACGATCTCGCCGTGCTGCTCTCCGGCGCCGACCGTACGGCCGTGCACCACGATCCGGTCTCCCACGGTTGCGTGCATTGCCGGTACCTCCGGGAAAAACGGGACCTCCCATCGACCAGGGTAACGGGGGGTCCCCGGTCCGTCGAGTGGTCCACAGTGGACCGGAAGCGGCCGTCGCGGCACCTGATGGGGGCGCTCCTCCGGTTGCCGGTGCCGGGGGTCGCGCGCACGCTGATGGCATGGCCAAGTGCAATGTCTGCGGGAACGATTACGCCATGTCCTTCGAGGTGCGCACGATGACGGGCGACACCTACACCTTCGACAGCTTCGAGTGCGCGGCGCAGCGCCTCGCGCCGCAATGCGAATACTGCGGCTGCCGCATCCTCGGTCACGGCGTGGCCGTCGACGGCCGCTTCTTCTGCTGTGCGCACTGCGCGAGGGAGAGCGGCTCCGGGCGAGCCGCCGAGATCAAGGACACCGTCGGGTCCTACTCGGGCTGAGCCGGCCCGATCCGGCCCGGCTCACGACGAGCGGGCGGCCGCCTTGGCGGCCTTCTTGAAGGCGCGGACCTCGGCGAGGGTCTCCGCGCTGGTGACGTCCGCGATCGAACGCCGTGACCCCTCCTCGCCGTAGGCCCCGGCGGCCTCGCGCCAGCCCGCCGGGCGTACCCCACGCTGCTTGCCGAGCAGCGCCAGGAAGATGCGTGCCTTCTGGTCCCCGTATCCCGGCAGATCCTTCAACCGGCGCAGGACCTCCTTGCCATCGGGCGCACCCTCCGTCCAGATCGCCTCGGGCCGTCCGTCGTAGCGCTCCATCACGTACCGCGCGAGCGCGTGCACCCGCCTGGCCATCGAGCCGCCGTAGCGGTGGATGGCGGGCTTGCGCACGCACAGTTCCACGAACTCGTCCAGATCGGATTCCGCGATCGCGGCGACGCCGAACCCGCCCATCCGGTCCGCGATCTTCTTCGGCCCCGCGAAGGCGGTCTCCATCGCCACCTGCTGGTCCAGGAGCATCCCGGTGAGCAGGGCGAACGGGTCCTCGGACAGCAGCCGGTCGGCTTCGGCGTCGCCGGTGAGGCGGAGGGGGGCGGTCATGGGGCCATCCTGACACGCGCGGAGCACATGCCGCCTCTTCGCGCGTCCCGATGCGGCGCCGCGTCCGTGCCCGGGCCGCAGTCAGTGGCTGAGGATGTTCACAACGTTCCCGTTCGGGTCGCGGACGAAGAACCGGCGCACACCCCAGGGTTCGTCGGTCAGTTCGTGCACGATCTCCGCGCCGGCCGCCGTTGCCGCTCGGTAGGCCGCATCGACGTCGTCGACCTGGATCGAGGCCACGGGCACCACGCTCGCCGTCGCGTCGTCGGTCATCAGGCTCAACTGGACTTCGGGGCGTCCGGGCTCGGCCAGCGTGACGATCCAGCCGTGGTCCATGACGACCTCCATCCCCAGCACCCGCGTGTAGAAGCGCTTGGCTTCTTCGAGCGAGGTACCGGCGAGGTCGGGCACGATGCGGTGCACGGTCATCCGGCCATCCTGCCGGAATTCCGGTGAAAGCGCGGCAGTTCAGGCGAGGGGCGCGAGGGCTTCGGCGAGGGGTTCGAGGATGGCGGGCTTCGCGCCGATCGGCAGGTTGACCACGAGGAGGTCGACCCCGGCTTCGGCGAAGGCCGCCGCCTGCTCCGCGACCCGGCCCAACTCGTCTTCCGAGCGCAGGAAGACGTTCGTCGAGCAGGTGATCTCCGCCGGGTCCCTGCCCACTTCCCGGCACCGCTCCACGAGGATGTCCTTCAGCGCGAGCCATTCCCCCGGTGTCGCCATGATGGCGTTCCACTGCTGGGCCCATCGCGCCACGGCGCGCAGGGTGCGGTTCGGGCCGCGACCGCCGATGACGACCGGCGGGTGCGGGCGCTGCACCGGCTTCGGTTCGCAGCGGGCGTCGGTGAGCCGGTAGTAGCGGCCGGTGAAGGTGGTCGTCTCCTGGGTGAGCAGGCCGATGATCACCTGCACCCCCTCGTCGAAACGGTCGAAACGCTCACGCAGCGGAGGCAGTTCGATGCCGTAGGCGTCGCATTCCTGTTGGTTCCAGCCGGCGCCGAGGCCGAGTTCGAGCCGTCCTTCGGCGATCACGTCGAGGGTCGCGGCCATGTTGGCGAGTACCGCCGGATGCCGGTAGATCAGGCCCGTCACCTGGCAGCCGACGCGGATGCGCCGGGTCGCCTGCGCGAGCGCGGCGAGCATCGTCCAGCCCTCCAGGTTCGGGCCGTTCGTGTCGCCGGTCAGCGGGTAGAAATGGTCCCAGTTCCAGGCCGACTCGAACAGTGCGATGTCGTCCGCGGCGATCCAGACGTCCCGGATCTCGGCCCAGGTCTGGTGTTCAGGTACGGACTTGATGGCGAAACGCATCTCGCTCCTCCCACGCGGTCGTGGTTCCGCAAAGGAAGTTACGCCGGACCATGCGTGACCGGAAACGACGGCGGCGCGGCGACCCGGGCCGGAGGGCCCCGCGGAAACTGGGAGACTGGCGTTCGTCACCACTGAGGGCGCCGGCCCGCTCCCAAGCAGTACGCTTGTACCGCATACACAGTGCTGAGAACCAGACGCGAGGATCCGCGAGAGGAGCATTGCTGCTCATGGCCAAAATCAAGGTCGAGGGCACCGTCGTCGAACTCGACGGCGATGAGATGACCCGCATCATCTGGCAGTTCATCAAGGACAAGCTGGTCCACCCCTACCTGGACCTCAACCTCGAGTACTACGACCTGGGTATCGAGGAGCGGGACCGCACCGACGACCAGATCACCATCGACGCCGCCAACGCGATCAAGAAGCACGGGGTCGGCGTGAAGTGCGCCACCATCACCCCGGACGAGGCGCGCGTCGAGGAATTCGGCCTCAAGAAGATGTGGCGGAGCCCGAACGGCACCATCCGGAACATTCTCGGTGGTGTCGTTTTCCGTGAGCCCATCATCATCCGGAACATCCCGCGGCTGGTGCCCGGCTGGACCAAGCCGATCATCATCGGCCGCCACGCCCACGGCGACCAGTACAAGGCCACCGACTTCAAGGTCCCCGGCCCCGGCACCGTGACCATCACCTACACCCCGGACGACGGCTCCGAGCCGATGGAGTTCGAGGTCGCCCGCTACCCCGAGGGTGGCGGTGTCGCGATGGGCATGTACAACTACCGCAAGTCGATCGAGGACTTCGCGCGCGCTTCGCTGCAGTACGGCCTCGACCGCGGCTTCCCGGTCTACCTCTCGACCAAGAACACCATCCTCAAGGCCTACGACGGCATGTTCAAGGACGTGTTCGCGGAGATCTTCGAGAACGAGTTCAAGGCCGACTTCGACGCCAAGGGCCTGACCTACGAGCACCGGCTGATCGACGACATGGTCGCCGCGTCGCTGAAGTGGGAGGGCGGCTACGTCTGGGCCACCAAGAACTACGACGGTGACGTGCAGTCGGACACGGTCGCGCAGGGCTTCGGCTCGCTCGGCCTGATGACCTCGGTGCTGCGCACCCCGGACGGCAGGACCGTCGAGGCCGAGGCCGCGCACGGCACGGTGACCCGGCACTACCGCCAGCACCAGCAGGGCAAGCCGACCTCCACCAACCCGATCGCGTCGATCTTCGCGTGGACCCGGGGCCTGGAGCACCGCGGCAAGCTCGACGGCAACTCGGAGCTGGTCGGCTTCGCGGGCAAGCTGGAGCAGGTCGTCATCGAGACCGTCGAGAGCGGCAAGATGACCAAGGACCTCGCGCTGCTGATCGGTAAGGACCAGCCGTACCAGACCACCGAGGAGTTCCTCGCGACGCTGGACGAGAACCTGGCCAAGAAGATCAACCAGGGCTGACGTCACACTGGTAAAGGGCGCGTTCGGCCTCCCGCCGGGCGCGCCCTTTGCGTATGGTGCACCGGTGCGGGTCAAGGATGCCGGCGGCGAGCGCTGGTCGATCAGGCGGAAGTTCACGCCCTGGCACCGGGTGTTCCAGCCGGTGAACCTGGCGTCGGGCACGTACTTGCGTTACCGCGTCGAGCAGCCCAGCGAGAAGCAGCGGAACGCGCTCGCGAACGCCAAGCAGCGACGGGAAAAGCGCAAGGCCGAGCGGGAAAGCCGCCGGGACGAGCGTGAGATCAGCGGCTGGCAGTGGCTGTACCTGCTCCCGCTGCTGTTGGTCGCCGCGTTCGCGGTCGGTGCCGTGGGCCAGGCCGTCGAGGCCTTCGTGTACCTCGTGCAGTTCCTGATCTGGCTGGTCGTGCTCCCGTTCTACCTGGTGGAACTACTGCTTCGGTTCGTCGTGGGCGGGGTGCTGTGGCTGGCGCGGGCGACCGGACTGGCGCGCACCCGGATCGACGTGGTCGGCGGTGGCGAGCGGATCGCCTCACTGACCAGGATCCTCGTTCCCGGCTACGGCAACGCGGGACACCTGGTGCGGGCGCTGGGCGAAACCCGATCGAAGGCGTCTTGGCCGTTCGATCCGGTCCGTGAACCCGAGGTGGCGCGCCTGCTGGCCGGGGCGCGGGCGGAGGTCGTCGAGCACACCGGTTGGCAGACGGAACCATCACCGGTCGTGACAGGGGAGTGACCGGCATTGGCGCCTCCGGGTGGTTTCCGCCCGGTCGTCTGGTCCCCGTGACCGCGGGATGGCTACCCTGACCGGGAGTGTTCTTGATCATCGTCGAGGAGCCCCCCGTGATACTGGGAATTCCGAAGCGCACCCTGACCATCATCGCGGTGCTGGTGGGGGTCGGGCTCATCTACGTGCTGGGTGCGGACAAGCGCACCTCCTCGGGCGCCACCCCTGGTTCGACCGGCTGCGTGATGGCGGTGACGGCGGATGTGCTCAACGTGCGGTCCGCGCCCGACCCGAACGCCGGGATCGTCGGGAAGTTCAAGAAGGACGCCCAGACCGGCGCCGAACTCGACGTCCAGAACGGCTTCCGCAAGCTCGGCGACAACAAGTGGGCCGCGGCCGAGTTCCTCAAGCCCGCCCAGGGCAACTGCGGCTGAGGCGCCGGGGAGCGCGCGGTCAGAGGGTGAGGACCAGACCTTCGGTCGCCGCGAGGACCTCCCCGCCGAACCGGGCGCGAGCTTGGCGTACCGGCACTTCCCGATCGCTGCCGGGCCAGAAGTGGGTGAGCAGCAGGCGCCGGGCGCCCGCCCTGGCGGCCCAGTCCGCCGCCTCGCCGGCGGTCATCAGGTACCGCGGCTCGGTGTCCGGTGGAGCGTCCCGGAGCGTGGCTTCGGCGATGAACAGGTCCGCGTCCCGGGCGAGTTCGGCCAGTTCCGGGCTCGGCCCGCCGTCCCCGGTGTAGGCGATCGTGACGCCGGGTGCCGACAGGCGCACCCCGTAGTTCGGCACATGGTGTGGCAGGAGCCGCGATTCGAGCCGGAACGGGCCGACGGTCGCCGGTTCGGCGAGGTCGTGCGGGTCGAACACGGTGGTCGGGTGGGGCCGGGGCTCCAGCGCCTCCAGGACCCGCAGCACGCCCGGCGGGCAGTACAACGGGAGTCTCGGCGCCCCCTCGGTGAACTGGCGGAGCCTGCCCAGCGCGCTGACGTCCACGCAGTGGTCGGGGTGCTCGTGCGTGACGACCACCGCGTCCACGTCGCCGTCCAGGCGTGAGGCGGTCCCGTATCCGAGGTCGAGGACGAGGCGGAAGCCGTTGCAGGTCACCAGGAATCCGCTGCAGGCCCGGCCCGGTTCCGGCCACGCGCCGCAACTGCCCAGCACGGTCACTCGCGTCATGGCCGCAGTGTCCCAGCTTTTGTCGGTGGGCGCGGGTAGTCTCCGCGTCGTGGTCACCGTCTCCAGCGTCAACGTCAACGGCATGCGTGCCGCCGTCAAAAAGGGCTTCGTCGAGTGGCTCGCCGCCAGCGGGGCCGACGTGATCGCGTGCCAGGAGGTACGGGCCGAGACGAGCCAGCTGCCTCAGGACGTGGTGGCTCCGGCGGGCTGGCATGCGCACCACGCGCCGTGTGCCACCAAGGGGCGCAACGGGGTTTCGGTGTACAGCCGGATCGAGCCGGTCGAGGTGCGGGTCGGGTTCGGCGAGCCGGAGTTCGAGGACAGCGGCCGGTATCTGGAGGTGCATCTCCCCGGCCTCGTGGTGGCCAGCCTGTACCTCCCCAGCGGTGAGGCCGGCACCGAGCGGCAGACGGAGAAGGAGCGCTTCATGGCGGCCTTCCTGCCGTATCTGCGGGAACTGCGGGCGAAGACCGAGGCCGCGGGTGCCGAGGTGATCGTGGCCGGGGACTGGAACATCGCGCACGCCGAGATCGACCTGAAGAACTGGAAGAGCAACCGGAAGAACTCGGGTTTCCTGCCGGAGGAACGGGCCTGGCTGAGCCGCGTCTACGACGAGGGGGGGTATGTCGACGTGCAGCGCAGGCTCGACCCGGCGGGCCCCGGGCCTTACACCTGGTGGTCCTACCGCGGCAAGGCGTTCGACAACGACTCGGGCTGGCGGATCGACCTCCAGGTCACCACGCCCGGACTGGCCCAGCGGTGCACGTCGGTCGTGGTGGAGCGGGCGCCGAGTTACGAGCTGCGCTGGTCCGACCACGCCCCGGTCACCGCGACCTACGACTACGACCTGCGGGCATAGGACTGGGTGCGCGTGGTTCGCGTGGCGGTCCGCGGCAAGCGGCTCCGCCACTTCGGAACGAGGAGGCTTCATGGGTGACGATGGCGCGGCCCCGATCGGGGCCGACGGGCTGCGGGTGTCCGACGAAACCCCGGACGGGCAGGCGGAACCACTGCTGGCCGACCGCAACCCGCTGCCGTTCCTTGGTGATCGCCTCGGCGCCCAACTGACCTTCCTGATCGAAGCCGATCGGCTCAAGACGGTGCTCCGGCAGTCGCCGCTCGCGGCCGCGGACCGGCGCGAGAACGACGCGGAGCACTCGTGGCATCTCGCGCTGATGGTGAGCGTCCTCGCCGAGTACGCCGACGAGCCGATCGACGTCGGGCACACCGTGCAACTCGTGGTGGTGCACGACCTCGTCGAGATCTACGCGGGCGACACCCCCGTGTACGACGTGCAGGCCCGCAAATCCCAGGCGCAGCGCGAGCAGGCCGCGGCCGAGCGGCTTTTCGCGCTGCTGCCGCCGGATCAGGCCGCGTCGTACCGCGCCCTGTGGGACGAGTTCGAGGCCCGCGTCACGCCGGAGGCCCGGTTCGCCAAGGCCATGGACCGGCTGCAGCCGTTCCTGCTCAACTGGATGGCCGGGGGCGGTACCTGGCGCACGCCCGGCGTCACCGCCGACCGCGTCCGGAAGCGCCGCGACCTGATCACCGACGGTTCGGCGCGCCTCGGTGAGGCCGCGGAGTCGATGATCGAGGAAAGCGTGCGACGCGGCTGGCTCCCGCCCGCTCCGCAGAACGGCACTCTGACGTAGCACCGCGGGTGGAGCAAGGGATGTTTACTACGGTCCCCCTCGTCGCGCTCATCGCGGCGGGCGGGGCACCAGTTCGGCGAGCCGGTCCAGAAACGGTTGCTGACTGGCGAGGATCTTCTCCCGCGCCTGGTCGATCCCGAACCAGGCGACGCGGTCGAGCTCCGGGAAATCCTGGAACCGGCCCGAACCCCGGGGCCATTCCATGCTGAACGTGCCGGGCACCACCAGTGCCGGGTCGAGATCGGCCTGAAGCGCCCACGCGGTGACGACCTTGCCCCCGGACTGGCGGATGCTGCCGAGGGCGGTCAGCTCCCCGGACGGAACCGGCAGGCCCAGTTCCTCCCGGAACTCGCGGCGGGCGGCCGCCTCCGCTTCCTCGCCCGGGTCGTACTCGCCCTTGGGCAGCGTCCACCCGCCGGCGTCCCGGCGCGCCCAGAACGGCCCGCCCATATGCCCCAGCAGGACTTCCAGGCCGCCACTTCCCTTGCGGTACAGCAGGATTCCCGCGCTCTGGCGGCCGCTCACGCGGCGAACGCCTCGTCCAGCAGGGTGCGCCAGGCCTGCTCGGTCTCGTCCTTGCCCGCGCCGCCGAACAGATGGTGGGCCGCGTCCACGGTGCCCCCGAAGTGGTTGCGGCCGAAGACCCGGTACAGCGCGTCGGTGGTGCGGAGGCCGAGAAAGTAGGGATTCAGGTAGTCGACGACCGCGTCGACCGGGGCGAGGCCGGGCAGTGCGAGCCGGATTGTCTCGCCTTCCCGGGTGACGCCGAGCACTTGCTTGACCGATTCCATGGCCTTTTCACCGGAGGAGGCGGCGGGGCCGGAAACGGCGGCGTAGGCGGCGGTGCGGCCGGGGAAGTACTTGAGGTACTGGCCGAGGGTGTGGAGGTAGAAGTCGGTGTGCTTGGCGGTGCCGTCGTACTGGTTGTCCCAGTCGTCGGTGAACACGCCACTGTGGACGTACCGGAGGACCGCGGTGCCGCCGTCGCGGGCTTCGACGACGTACTCCAACGCGTTGAACCAGCCGTTTTCGCCCTCGACGCGGACCGCGAACCGGTTCGGCGGCTCCCAGGCGCGGACCTTCGGATCGTCGGTGACCCCGCCGATGGCGGCGTCCATCTCGACCGGGAACATCCAGTTTGCGGTGCCCGCGGTGACGGCTTCGAAAACCGCTTCCGGAGTGGCCTCCAGCACGATTTCCCGCTTGATTTCGAATTCCTTGGACATGTGTTCACCCTTCCTTTCCGGTGGCTTTCTTCAGTGTGGGATGCAAGGCGACGACAAGGCGGTGTCCGCGGCCGCCCGGCGCGTTTTCGGCGTGGTATTTCGCGACGAGTGCCTTGACCGCCGTGCCGAGTTCCTCGGCGAAGGCGGCCCGGTCCGCGGCGGTGGCGAAGCGGATCTCCGAGTCGATCGCGTAGGTCGCCAGGCGCTGCCGGGCGGCGGCGGCCCCGGCGATGAGGTCGCCGACCTCCCGGACCAGCCGGGCGGCCAGCGCCAGCAGCCAGCGCGCCGAGAGCTGATCGGGCGCGCGGCCCGGATCGGGGGCCACGTCGGCGAGTGCGGTCGGCGAGATGACGTACGAGGCGGCGGTGGCCTGCATGACCCGTTCGGTGACGTTGCCCTTCCGGCGCTCCTCGACGAGCTCGATCAGGCCGTGTCGTTCGAGCGCCCGCAGGTGGTAGTTGACCTTCTGCCGGGACAGTCCGACCTGCGTGGCGAGTGTGGTGGCCGATCCCGGCACGGCGAGCGCGGCCAGCAGTTTCGACCGGACGGGGTCGAGCGAGACCTCGGCGGCGGCCGGATCGTCGATCACGGTGACTTCGAGCATGGGATCACGGTCGCACCGAAAAATAATCCTGTCAAGACAGCTCAAACTTTCGGTTGGCCGCCCCGCACTCGGAGAGTCGCGAGGAGCTCCGCGGTCGCCTGCTCGACGGCGTCCACGGCTCGCTCGAAGGCTTCGGCGTTGTGGGCGGCCGGCTGCCGGAAGCCGGAGATCTTGCGGACGTACTGCAGGGCGGCGGCGCGGACGTCCTCGCTGGTCACCTGCTCGGCGAACGGGGGCCGGAGGGTTTTGATGCTGCGGCACATGACCCGCATTCTCCGCTCGTCGAACTCCGGCGACACGATTTTGGGTGGACCCCCTGTGCGGGAGACTCGGATGGGCGCTAATCTCTGCCGCGCAACGACGGAAAACCCCGGGGCTTGACACGCTCGGTAGTTTTCACAAGGAAATACCCACCCATTAGTGTGACAGTCGTTCTAGGGCGAGAAACTCGTCGCGGGAGGCATCCCGGTGCACAGCCGAAGCACCTTGCTCAGGTTCCTGATGCGGATGAGCGTGACCCTGGTGGCGGTACTGGCCACCGGAACCGGAGTCGCGGCGGCGGCCGAGACGTCGAAGGCCGCGACCGAGGCCGAGACGCTGTCTCTCGGCGTGCTCGGCCCGGTGGGGCTGGCCGCCGT
>NZ_VJWX01000243.1 GCF_007713715.1 Amycolatopsis rhizosphaerae | reverse complement strand
GGGCACGGCCGGCGCGGCACGCCGGGCCACCGGCGGCAGTGACGGGTGCGGCTCGCGCGGCCTGCGCTCGGACGACCGGGTCGCTTCGTTCTTGGCCGCCGTCGCGCCCGCCGTGTCGAACACCGGGCGGATCCCGGTGTGCTGGGCGAGCACATCCGAAACGCTGATTCCGCCTGGTGTGTCGACGGAGCGGCGCCGTCGTCCTGCCCGGGAAGGGCTGCCGGTGTCTCGGGAGCCGGGGCCGGCAGCATGATCGTCGGGCACCCGGTCTCCTCTCGAAGCTCTGATCGGCGGAACCCCGTCGATGGTTTGATCGTCGGCGTGGCGAGCATCGTTATCGTACGGATACTCGCCGTTCCTGACGACACCCTCCCACGAATTTTTTTACGCAGAGTGGGAGAACGGGTGCCGGGTGCGACAAACCGGGTGAACCGAGGCGGCGACGAAAAGAGTAATGACCGGACGCCAACTACGGTCTGTATTGGATAACGTACCCGTCTTCGCTGTCTCGATAAGCGACCCGATTGCGGCCGGCCCGCTTCGCGGCATAGAGCAACCGGTCGGCGTCGAGCACCTGCGCCCAGGTTCCGCCCCCGGCGCCGCAGGCGAGCCCGACACTGACCGTCACCGCCAGTCCGGGGCACAACTCCGGCCACGGGTGTTCGGCCACTTTGGTCCGGACCTGTTCCGCGAGCAGGATCGCGTCGTCGGCCGCGACGGCGGGCAGGACGAGCACGAACTCTTCGCCGCCGTAACGGGCGCAGAAACCCCGGGGCGGCAGGCCTTCGCCGAGCAGCGCGGCGACCCGCCGCAGCACCTGGTCGCCGGTGAAGTGCCCGAAGGTGTCGTTCACGTTCTTGAACAGGTCGATGTCCACCAGCGCGACCGCGAGCGGGGCGGGCAGATCGGCCAGTTTCCGGTCAAGGTACCGGCGGTTGTACACCGCGGTCAGCGCGTCGCGCAGACTTTCTTCCCGCGCCTGCGCGCGCTCCCGGCGCAGGCGGTCCACCTCGCGGCGCAGTTGCTCGGGAATCACCGGCGGACACGCGCGGGACAACTCGAGTGCCGCCCGGAGATGCTGGTAAGCGCGCTCCCAGTCGCCCTGCGAGGCGAACGCCCCCGCGATCGACTCGTGCAGGCTCACCGCGTCCGACATCGCCTGCTCGGTCGACACGGCCTTCACCTCCGTCCCCGCATGTTCTGTCGTCTACAGAGAGGCGCGGCTTGAGCGATCGGGACAGCCGAACATGAACTCCGCTCACTTGGACGAGCGTGGTCGCGCTCCGTGTCGGAAACGGGTTCCCGGCCGAGTGAACCGAGTCGGCCGGGAACCCGTTTCCGGCGGGACTACGCGACCATGGCGATCCGGTCGGCCGCGGGCGGCGCGATCCCGGGGTGGGCGCCGAGGTAGGCGACCAGCGCGTCGAGATCGACCGGTCCACCGGTGAGACCGGTACCCTTGGTGAACTCGGTGAAACCATCGCCGCCCGCGGCGAGGAAGTTGTTCACCGAAACCCGGTACGTGCCCGCCGGGTCGAGCGGGACGCCGTTGATCGTGATGTTCGAGATCTTCGCACCGATCGGCGCCGAGGCCGAGTAGGTGTAGTGCAGGGTCGAGGAGATCTGCAGGATCCGCGTGCTGCTCGCGGTCCACTGCTGCTCCAGCACGTTCTTCAGGTTCGCGCCGGTCAGCGTGATCGTCTGCATGATGTTGGAGAACGGCTGCACCGTGAACGCCTCGCCGTAGGTCACCACACCGTCGCCTTCGCCTGCCGGGGACGAGGTGTAAGTGAGGTCGGCGCGGATTCCACCCGGATTGGTGATCGCGACCTGGGCCCCGTTACCGGTAGTCGCCGCCAACTGGGCGTCGGCGATGACGTCACCCAGCGCCGATTCGCCGGACGGCCCACCCGCCGCCTTCAGATCCGCGGTGATGGTCCCGACCTTCTTGTTCGCGATCGGCGCCGACTCCGTCTTCGCCTGGTCGACCAGCTTCTGCACGGCCGGGTCCGCGGGCACGTCCCGGGTGACGATCTCGTTGCGGGCCACGGTCGCCGAGCGCACCACGTCGCGGGTCCTCCGGTCGATCTTGAGGTCGACCACCGAGAGCAGTCGCCCGAACGAGGCACCCTGGATCACCGGTCGGGGGTTGCCCGCCGGATCGTTGATCAGGCAGTTGTACTGCTGGTGGCTGTGTCCGGTGAAGATCGCGTCCACACTCGGCGAGACCTGCTTGGCGATCTGGGTGGCAGGCCCCGGCGTGACGGTGCAGTCGTTCGGACCACCGCCGCCGGTGTTGTCCCCCTGGTGCAGCAGCACGACCTGCGAGCGGATGCCGAGACGGTCCAGCCAGCCGGAGGTGCGGTTGATCGCCTCGACCTCGTCGCCGAAGTGGAGCCCCTTGATCGCGCTCGGGGTGACGACGGTGGGGAGGTCCTTCAGCGTCGCGCCGATGATGCCGATCGGCACGCCACCGGAAACCCGGATGGTGAACGGCAGCAGGGCGGGCCTGCCGTTGTCGAAGGTGACGTTGGCGCCGAGGAACGGGAAGTCCGCCCCCTGGAAGGAGTCCTCGAACTGGCAGCCGTCGGTCGGGTGGCAGCCGCCGGTCTGCATCCGCCGCAGTTCCTGGTATCCCTCGTCGAACTCGTGGTTGCCGACGACCGAGGCCTGCACGCCGATCTCGTTCAGGAAGTCGATGGTGGGTTCGTCGTGGAACAGCGCCGAGGTGAGCGGTGAGGCGCCGATGTTGTCGCCCGCCGACAGCACCAGCGAATTGCGCACCTGCGCTTCGAGTTGCTTGACGTGCGTGGCCAGATAGGCGGCACCGCCCGCGTCGACCGTGCTGCCGTCCGCCAGCTTCACGCGGCCGGAAGACCCCGAGGGCGGCTCGAGGTTGCCGTGGAAGTCGTTGAAGGTGATCAGCCGGACGTCCGTGGTCTGGTCCAGCGGATGCGCGGACGCGGGCGTCGCGCCGACGGTCACGGCCGCGAGCGCGGCGGCGGTAGCCGCTACGACACGTCGCAGCACGCGAGGTGAAAGAGTCATTTTTCCTCCGATAGGGGGCATATCGGAGGGGATCTTGCCTGCGGAGAGCGATCACCACCAGCGTAGAAAGGTTGATGTCAGGTAAAACCCGCATGATCGGCCATTCGGCCGACCCCGGTTCGGACCACCGGCCCTTCGACCGATCCGGCCACCCCCTGGCCGACCCTACCGTCGGATCATGACATCAGCCCAGGTCAACGCCCTCGGAACCGGCCTACTCGCCTTCCTCGCCCTCTGGGGGACGGTGCTCGTCCCCCAGCTGATCGTCCAGCGGGCCCGGTTCGGCCGGTTTCTGCCGGGGCGGATCGCGACGACGGCGGCCCTGCTGTGCTACGCCTGCCTCACCGTCGCGGTGGTGCTGCTGCCGCTGCCCGGACCGAACGCGCACCGGCTGGTGCAGACCATCCAGCTGGTGCCGTTCCAGTGGATCACCGACGTGCGCACCGACCGGGTCGCCCCCGGGCTGTGGCACTCGATCACGACCACCGCCTTCGAGCAGATGGCGCTGAACGTGCTGCTCTTCGTCCCGCTCGGGATCTTCGCGCGGATGCTGTGGCGGCGCGGGCTGGTGGGCACCACCCTGCTCGGCTTCGCCTGCTCGTTCGCGATCGAACTGACCCAGCTGACCGCGAACTGGGGGACCGCGCCGTTCCAGTACCGGATCTTCGACGTGGACGACCTGATCACCAACACCACGGGCGCTGCGCTCGGCTGGATCGCCGGTGCGATGCTGCTCGCCCTGCGGGCCTCAGCGGTCCCAGCGCAGACGGCTCGGCGCGAGGGGATCCACCTCACCCAGACTCGCTAGGCGTGCGGCCCTGCGCAGGGCCGCACGACGCGCTGCCCGGCGGTTCTCCCACGCCACGGTCGCCGCGGCGGCCATAAAGATCAGCAGCACGAGCCCGAAGACGATCGCGATTTCCACACCGCCTCCTTTGGCGCCGTCCTTGTGTGGTAGATCACAAACGGTACGCCCTCGAAGTCGACTTGGCCACCGTCAAACGGACACAACACCGAACCAGGTGCGCTCTGGATCGCGCCAGCCCTCGAAGGTGAGCCCGGCTTCGGCCAGGCGCGAAGGTAAGTGAGTAGTCCTACGCAAGTTTGCCCGAATCGGTTGAGCCTACTTGGACCGCTTCCGTAGTGTCACAAGACGAACACGCTCAGGACATCCGGTGGCGGGGAGAGGCGCGCGTGGGTGGGTACGAGATCATCATCGACAAGATCGCAGCGGCCGGCCAGGCGGCGCAGCGGGTCGCGGACGTGATCGCACCCCTGGACTTCGCGGGAGCGATCCCGGATGGGGACGCGGGGATGCCCGGGGCACGGGCCGTCGCCAAGCTGGCGGCGGTGAAGCAGGACTGGGCCGGGAAGGTAAAGCCGACCGCGACCGGGTTCACCGACTACGCACGCGACATGGCGAACGCGGCCAACTACTACCGCAACCACGAAGACGCCGCCCAGCGCGACCTGCGGCAGTTCCAGATGCCGAAGGGAATGAGCTGACCTTGCGCTTCTGGGGGATCACGTGGGGCGACGTCACCCGCTGGCGTCCCGAGCCGCTGGCCGACCTGGTCGGGGTCTTGAACAACCGCTACAACCAACTGCTCGGGTGCGCCGACGGGCTGCGCGCGACGGCGATGCCGGAGGGGTGGTCCGGCCCAGCTGCGGACGCAGCCGCAGCCCGCGCCAACCAGCTCGCCAACGCCGCCGAGGAGTTGGCCGCCGAAGGGGCCACGCTGCGCCGCGCCGCCGGGGACGTCTCCGACGCCATCACTGGTGTGCTCCACGGGGTAAAGGAAGTCGAGAGCATGGCCGCCGCGCACGAGTTCCGCATCGGCGAGGACGGCAGCATCACCAGCCATGCGCCACCTCCGGTGTGCACCGAGGCTGATCCGGACGGATCACAGGCGACGCGGGATCGACAGCGGATCGCGGTCGAACTTCAGGACCGCATCCAGGAGGTGCTGTCCTCGGCCGAGGACGTGGACAGCGACTTCTGCGCCGTGCTTGATCGCATCCTGTCCAACCAGGTGATCGACTCCGGCAACGGCCGTACGGACCTCGCGGCTGCTGGGAACTCCGGCGCGGCGTTGGGCGCGCTGAGCATCCCAGCGCCGCCTCCACCCGGGGCGACCCCGGCGGCCAATGCCGCCTGGTGGGCCACGCTGTCGCAGAACCAGAAGCAGGTACTCATGCGTGATCATCCCGAGCTCGTGGGCAACCGCGACGGGGTGGAAGCCTGGGCGCGCAACCAAGCCAACCTCGCGATGGTCCCGAAGCTGCGGGCGCAGTTGCAGCAGCAGTACGACGCGCTCGTTGCCCAGTGTCGCGACACCGGCCCGAATCTGCCCGCGATCCTTGCGCTGAAGGACATCCGGCACAAGCTGGACTCGCTCAATGCGGTCGACAAGATCATGCGCTTGCCGACCGGCGAGGTTGACCCAAATAAGCAACTGCTCACGCTGGATGTGAGCGGGCGTGCGGCCAGGGCCGCCATCGCCAATGGCAACGTCGACACCGCCCAGCACGTCGCCGTCTTCACCCCCGGCATGAACTCCGCCGTCAACGAGAACATGGCAGGCTATGTGCACGACATGAAGAACGTCCGCGACGATGCCCAAAACCTGCTGTTGCGTTATGGGGATGGAAGCAGCGTGGCGACGGTGACCTGGTTGGGTTACGAGCCACCTGCTGTCCCGGTCGGCGGCAAGATCTTCGAGGCAGGCAAGAGCATCACCGACCTCGTGGGTGGCGACGCGGCTGTTGGCGGGGCGAACAAGTTGGCCCAGTTCGATCAGGGCATCAATGCCTCCCGCACGAACGAGCCCCACATGACCGCGCTCGGGCACTCCTACGGCTCGTTGACCACCGGCATAGCGCTCCAGCAGAACACCGGGGTAGACGACACTGTGTTCTTCGGATCACCCGGCATCACCGGCAAACCAGCCCTTGGCCCCATCCCCGTCAGCGGCAACCCACTGCACGACCTCCAGGTCCCCACCGGCCATGCCTACGACCTCGCCGCCGACGGCGACCCCATCGCCCACGACGTCCCCCTGATCGGACGCTTCGGCCCAGCTCCGCAGACCCTCGATGGCATGAACCGCCTCTCCACCGACGCCGCCGTCACTCCAGACGGACAACAACTGACCGCTTCCCACGGCCACAGCGAATACACCAAGGTAGACACCAGCGGTACTCAGCGGGTGCAAACCACGAGCGAATACAACCTCTCAGCCATAGTTGCCGGAATGCCCCAGTACGCCATCGCCGGACGCCGAGAATGAAACTCGTCAAGGCCGTTACCGGCTTCTCACTACTGGCTCTCACGCTTGCAGGATGCAACGACAGCCCGAGTCCATACCTCGACAACACTCACCCGAGCGGAACTACCAGCGCCATGTCGGTTCAGCAGCAGTTCGACCAACTCATGCAACGACCCAGCCTCGAGGAAATAACCTCGCGCTACGAAGAGATGCGACAGAAGATCACCGATTCACTCAAAGGAAGTTTCGGGATCTCCACCTGGGGCAAGAGGGAAGGCCAGCCGGAAACCGACGGATGCGGCTCGGATTACTCGGTTGACTCCTGGGATGGGCGTACATATTACGCGCAGGCTCTGTACAGCAAGACTCCCATCACCTACCCACAGTGGCCGCAGGCCAAATCGTTGGTTTCGGAAATTGCCGGCAGCTATGGATTCAGCACGGTGACGCTGGTAATCGACAAGCCAGACAACATGGGCCTCGAACTGAACGATCCGTACGGCGGGAAGCTCACGTTCGGCTCGGCTGTGAACACGATCCTTTCTTTCCGGACTGGCTGCCATCTGACGGATGAGGCGAAGAAACGCGGGACGCCGCGTCCGACATCGTAGGTACGGCTCACCGGGTCATGTGGTCCCTTCGCTGGAGTCTGACGGCAGAATGAGCCCGCATGTCCTCCTTCCGTCCCACGAAGAAGCAGCTGGCCGAGGCATACGGCAGCACGATTCCCGACGTCATCGCGCCCGGGCTGGCCGTGCTGTTCTGCGGGATCAACCCGAGCCTCTACTCGGGCGCCACCGGGTACCACTTCGCCCGGCCCGGCAACCGCTTCTGGGGCGCGTTGCACGGCGGCGGTTTCACCCCGCGCCAGCTGGACCCGAGTGAGCAGGACGAGTTGCCGCGGTACGGGCTGGGGATCACGAACCTGGTGGGCAGGGCGACGGCGCGGGCGGACGAGCTGACCGAGGCGGAACTGCGTGAGGGCGCGGTCACCTTGACCCGGAAGGTCGAACGGTACCGGCCGCGCTGCCTGGCCGTGGTCGGGATCACCGCCTACCGCACGGCGTTCGGCCACCCCAAGGCCGCGCTCGGCCCTCGGCCGGAAAAGGTTGCCGGAACACCGGTTTGGGTACTGCCCAATCCCAGTGGCCTCAACGCCCACTGGACGGCGGCGACGCTGGCCCAGGCCTTCGCCGAACTCCGTCGCGAGGTCTACTCAGAGTAGCGCGAAACTCGGCGGGGTGAACCCGCGTCATGTAGGCCATTCTGGTTACTCCCTCAGAGGACAGAGTCATGTCCGGCCGATCCCAAGCAGGGGGGATCGGGTCGCGGTAGCAAGAGTGCCCGGCGAGGCCACCGAGGGGGGCGGCCTCGCCGGGTAAGGCCTCGCGCCGGCCATGACCGTGCCGAGACGAGGTCGTGATGACACGCAGTAACGAGCCACCCCGGGCATCGCAGGGCCCCGGCCCCGCCCGCAGTCTCGGTGTCGCGGCCGTCGACCCGGTGCCGATCTGCCGGGAGGGCCTGTCCGCGATCGTGCAGCGCGCCCCCGGGCTGCACTGGGCCGGGGGTGTCGGAACGCCCCACTCCGCACTGCAGCTGGCCGAGCAGGTACGGCCGGACGTGATCCTGATCGACTCCGGGCTGGACCCCCACGGCCACCTGACGAAACTGCTGGTGCACGGCGATCCCGCGGTCCTGGTGATCATGCTGCTCCGTGAGGCGCACCGGAACCCGGTGTTCCTGCAGTCCGCGCTGGTGGCCGGGGTGCACGGCGCGCTGCCGCGGATCGCCGAGCCCCGGCGGCTCGTCGAGGCCATCCGTCGCACCCATCTCGACCGCCGCTACCTCGACCCCGCGCTGGCGCAGCTCACCACCGCTCCCCGCCAGGCCCTGCACCAGGGCGAGGCGGCGCACCGGGTGCGGATGCCCCTGTCCCGCCGGGAGTACCAGGTGCTGCAGCTCGTCGCGGACGGACTGGAGAACGCCGCGATCGCCAAGCTGCTCTACCTCTCCGTGGAAACGGTGCGCACCCATGTGAAGAGCATCCTTCGCAAACTGTCCGCGCGCGATCGGACACATGCCGTGGCGATCGCCTTCCGCAACGGCATCCTCGTCGCCCAGCCGACCGACAGCACCGAGGCCGCGGAGCGGGTTTCCCCTGCTCGCACGCGCGTCAACCAGCCCGGACTGGCCGAGCACCGAGCCCGCTGAGGCGCCTTCTGGGTCACACACCACCGGCCCCCCTTGCCCCGGTTACCAGCAGGTAATATCCTGAAGTTACCGGCCAGTAGGGGACCAGCATGCGCCCAGCCGGATACCCGATACACGACGGAGCGACGACATGGGCCATTACAAGAGCAATGTCCGAGACCTTGAGTTCAACCTGTTCGAGGTGCTCGGCGTCCAGAACCGCCTCGGCAAGGGCGTGCTGGCGGAGTCCGACGAGGAAACCGCGCGCGGTGCACTGTCCGAGCTGAACAACCTCGCTGTGGGCCCGCTGGCGGAGTCCTTCGCCGACGCCGACCGCAACCCGCCGGTCTACGACCCCAAGACCTTCTCGGCCACGCTGCCCGAGTCCTTCAAGAAGAGCTACCAGCAGCTCTGGGACGGCGAGTGGTGGCGCCTCGGCCTCACCAACGAGCTGGGCGGCCTCGGCCTGCCCCCGACCGTGCAGTGGGCCGCCGCCGAGCTCATCCTCGGCGCGAACCCCGCCCTGTTCATGTACCTCGCGGGCCCGAACTTCGCGATGATCCTCGACCGCAACGGCACCGAGGAGCAGAAGCGCTGGGCGCGGATCATGATCGAGCGCGCCTGGGGCGCCACCATGGTGCTCACCGAGCCGGACGCAGGTTCGGACGTCGGCGCCGGCCGCACCAAGGCGATCAAGCAGGAGGACGGCTCCTGGCACATCGACGGCGTGAAGCGGTTCATCACCTCCGCCGACCAGGACATGACCGAGAACATCATGCACCTGGTGCTCGCCCGTCCCGAGGGTCCCGGCATCGAGACCAAGCCGGGCACCAAGGGCCTGTCGCTGTTCCTGGTGCCGAAGTTCCACTTCGACACCAACACCGGCGAGCTGGGCGAGCGCAACGGCGCCTTCGTGACCAACGTCGAGCACAAGATGGGCCTCAAGGTCTCCACCACCTGCGAGCTGACCTTCGGCCAGCACGGCGTTCCGGCCAAGGGCTGGCTGCTGGGCGAGGTGCACGACGGCATCGCGCAGATGTTCCAGGTCATCGAGTACGCCCGGATGATGGTGGGCACCAAGGCCATCGCCACCCTGTCCACCGGTTACCTCAACGCGCTCGAGTACGCCAAGGAGCGCGTCCAGGGCGCCGACCTGACCCAGATGCTGGACAAGGCCGCGCCCCGGGTGACCATCACGCACCACCCCGACGTGCGGCGTTCGCTGATGCTGCAGAAGGCCTACGCCGAGGGCCTGCGCGCGGTATACCTCTACACCGCGTCCTTCCAGGACCAGGTGTGGACGCAGGAAGGCGATGAGGCTTCGCTGAAGCTGGCCGAGCGGATCAACGACCTGCTGCTGCCGATCGTCAAGGGTGTCGGCTCCGAGCGCGCCACCGAGCAGCTCGTGCAGTCGCTGCAGACGCTGGGCGGTTCGGGCTTCCTGCAGGACTACCCGATCGAGCAGTACATCCGCGACTCCAAGATCGACTCGCTGTACGAGGGCACCACAGCCATCCAGTCCCAGGACTTCTTCTTCCGGAAGATCGTCCGGGACAAGGGGCAGGCGCTCGGCTACCTCGCGGGTGAGATCACCAAGTTCATCGAGGACACCTCGTCGGAGGCCGAGGGCCAGCTCAAGAACGAGCGCCAGCTGCTGAAGCAGGCCCTCGAGGACTTCCAGGGCATGCTGGGCGCGCTGATCGGCTACCTGACCGCGTCGCAGAACGACCCGAAGAACCTGTACAAGGTCGGTCAGCACACCGTCCGGCTGCTGCTGTCCGCCGGTGACCTGCTCATCGGCTGGCAGCTGCTGCGCCAGGCGGAGATCGCGCTGGCCAAGGTCGACAGCGCCTCGGCCAAGGACCAGCCGTTCTACCAGGGCAAGATCGCCGTCGCGTCGTTCTTCGCCAAGAGCGTGCTGCCGGAACTGACCGCGCGCCGCGCGATCGTCGAAGCCGCCGACAACGACCTGATGGAGGTTCCCGAAGCCGCGTTCTGACTCACACTGTGAAAAAAGGGGCCGCGAGGAATTTCCTCGCGGCCCCTTTTTTTGCCGTTCCCCGTCCGGCTCCGCTGTTTCCAAGGCAACAAAAGGCGCGCGGGCGGTTTCGATCCGGGCAACTCGCGGTACTCCAGGAC
>NZ_VJWX01000242.1 GCF_007713715.1 Amycolatopsis rhizosphaerae | reverse complement strand
GCCCGGAATGGGAGCACGTGGTGGCATCGGGGCGCCCGGACCGCCGACGGGTCCTCCGGGCCGGCCCTGTCGCGGTGGTGGGCCCGCGGGACGCCGTGGCGGCGGCGAGCCGGGCGGCCCGGGAGGACGTGGAGGCGTGGTGACGGACATCCGCGCTTTCTCTTCCCCTCGTAGTGCTGCGTACCGAAAGCCGGTTGCGAGGCCCTGACACTAGCCCGAGTTCATCGAAACCCGCACCAGTACGGTTCTCGTACGGTTATCCTGCGGAACCGTACCGCGACTCGGGGAGCTGTAGGTCGAGAATGCCGTCAACACCGACAACAAAGTCTCAGGTTCATGCGTATCAGTTCGTCTTGCGGCGCATGCAGTCCGCGCTGGTCCGGCGCGATTCGGTCATGCTGCACGATCCGATGCGCACGCACGGCCGCGCCACGCTCGTCGGGTTCATCCTCGGCCTGCTCGGCGTGGTCGGCTTCGTGATCTTCGGGCTGATCAATCCTTCGCCCTCGGTGCCCGACTCGGGCATCGTGATCGGCAAGGAGTCCGGCACGATCTACGTCGTGTCGGGCAGTCCCAAGTCCCTCACACCGACGTTCAACCTCGCCTCCGCGCGTCTTCTGCTGATGTCGCTGCAGAAGGGGGGCAACACGCAGGTCTCGCCCCCCACGGTGGTGCCGGACGATTCCCTCAAGGGCATCCCGCACAACCGGCGCACCGGCATCGTGGACGGCCCGCAACTGCTGCCCACCAGCGGCCAGCGGATCAGCGACGACTGGGGCATCTGCGACGAACTGATGATCAACAGGCAGTTGCCGGAGTCGTCGCAGTTGCAGAAGGCGACGCTGCAGACCACGGTGTTCGCCGGACAGTCGAAACTCGGCGACGAACTGAACGTCGACGCGGCGGTGCTGGTTCAGGCCGACAACGGCAAGTACTACCTGATCTACCGGTTGCCGAACAATCCCAACGACCCCAACGCCAACACGGTGCGGGCGGAGGTCGACCCCAACCAGGCCGCGGTGGTGTCCACCTTCAAGCTCAACCCGGGCAGGATCCGGCACATCTCGATCGGGCTGCTCAACTCGATCCCGCTGGTGCCGCCGCTGGCGCCGCCGCAGATCCCCGGTGTCGGCGGCAGCAGTGCCTTCCCGACCCTCAAGAGCGCCGGCCTGCACGTCGGCAGTGTCTTCGCCGTCAACAGCGTCAGCGGTAGCCGTGACGTGTACGTCCTGCTGCAGAACGGCATCCAGCAGGTTTCGCAGGCGGTGGGAGACTTGGTCCGCGCCGCGCAGGCGGGCAGCAATCAGGTGCCGCAAGTCAGCCCGGACAAGATCAGCGAGGTTCGTCAGATCCAGCAGACCGATCGGGACTTCCTGCCGGTGAGCACGATGCCGTCGGTGGTCCCGACCATTCTCGACCCGATCACGTCGCCGGTGACCTGCCTCGGCTGGAACATCGTGAACAACCAGCCGCACACCGTGGTTTCGGTCGGCTCGACCCTGCCGGTGCCCAAGGACGGGAAGCTGATCGACATCGGCAAGTCCAACCCGGAGGGCCAGCGGATCGACCACTTCTACATGTCGCCGGGACACGGCGCCGTGGTGCAGTCGGCCACCGGCGCGGCGACCTTCAACCGCGGCCCGATCAGCCTGGTCACCGACACCGGCCTCCGGTACGGCATTCCGGACGAGAACACGGCGAAGGCACTGGGGCTGGACGGTGCGAGGCCGGCGCCCGAGGCGATCATCGCGCTGCTGCCGACCGGGACTTCGCTGAACGTCACCGACGCGCAGAAGAGCTACGACGACATCCCGGTTGCGCCGTCGGCGGGTAGCTACCCGAGCCAGCAACAGCAGCAACAGCAACAACAACAGACGAGCAGCACGCCGGGCGGTAACTGACGGTTTCCCCGTGAAAGGGCCGTGAGGGAGCTTCCCTCACGGCCCTTTGTCATTGAGAGAGCGGTCTCTGCGGCAGAGATCGTCTTGCTGTCCTGAAGCGGAGCAAGGGATGTTTGCTACGGGTTCGTTCCGTAGTAAACATCCCTTGCTTCATGACGAGAGGGGCTCCGTAGCCGGGCGTCCCTGACGATCGGCGTCGGGCCTAGGTAGCGCCTGAGGCCAAATCCAACCGGCGGAGCGCCGGACTCAACGGGCCGGGCGTTACGCCGGGCGCTTGCGCCGGATGGTGTGGACCACGAACAGCGTGATCAACAGCACCAGGAGGCCACCACCGGTGCCCGCCAGTGCGACGATCATCGGCGTCCAGTTCTTGTGCGAGGCGGGCGGCAGGCCGGAGGGAAGCTGCTTGGCCTTTGCGGCCGGAACACCTTCCTCGGCCGGCACGATCGCGGTGAGCGCCGCGATCGGGTTCACCACGCCGTAGCCGATGTAGTTGTCCCGGCCACCCGGTGCACCCGGGTGCTGCGCGGTGGCCTTGAGCCGGTCCATCACCTGGTGCGCGGTCAGCTTCGGGAACT
Organism: Amycolatopsis rhizosphaerae; assembly: GCF_007713715.1. GTDB lineage: Bacteria > Actinomycetota > Actinomycetes > Mycobacteriales > Pseudonocardiaceae > Amycolatopsis_E > Amycolatopsis_E rhizosphaerae. Next base: position 8,228 of record NZ_VJWX01000242.1, on the reverse strand, counting down.
GCGCGCGCACCAGCGCCGCCACTCCGGCGACATAGGGCGCCGCGAAGCTGGTGCCCTGGATGGGCTGGAGCTGACCGCCGTCGAACACCTGGTTGGCCAGCTGGTCGGTGCCCTTGGAGGGATCCAGGGAGGTGATCTTCGTGCCGGGTGCGGCCACGCTCACCCACGGCCCGTGCATGCTGAACGGGGCGACGCCACCGGTCTCGTCGATCGCGGCGACGGAGAGCACGTCGTCGGAGAACCAGGGCGGGCTGACGATCGAGCGGGGCTTGTTGGGGTCGGCCTGGTCGTTCTGCGGGCAGGTGTTCGAGACGTTGCCCGCCGCCGCGACCACCACGATGTTCTTGACCGTAACCGCGTAGTGGATGGCCGCCTGCAGCTGGGCCTCGCCGTTGTTGATCTTCCCGTCCGCGGGGCGACAGTTGTCCACCGACATGTTGATCACGTCGACCGGGATGTTGGCCGCGCGCATGACCGCCTGGGCCAGCGTGGTCGTGTTACCCGCGCCCTGGCCCTGCTGGCGGCTCCCGTTGCTGTCCTGGCCGCCGGACTGGTTGTCCAGCGAGTAGTTCTGGCTGGACTGCCGGATCGACACGATCTTCGCGTCGGGTGCGACCCCCTTGAAGCCGATGTCATCGGGGGTTTTCGCGGCGATGATCCCGGCGACCTCGGTGCCGTGGCCGTCACAGTCCTCCAGGCCGTGCTTGGACGGGTCCACGTAGTCGCCGCCCGACTCGACCCCGAACTGGAAGTACGGGTGCTGGGTGACCCCGGTGTCGATCACCGCGACCTTGATGCCGCCGCCGACGCTGCCGGTCGCCGCCCTGACGAGTTTCTGGGCCTGTTCGATTTGCAGGTACTGCTGGCCCCACGGCTTTTCCTGCAACTTCACGTCGTTGTTCAGATCCCGCGACACGCACTGCACCTTCGGCGTGTAGTTGATGCCGGATTGGCCGCCGCCGTCGTCCGGCGGGCTGGCGCTGATTGCCGGCGGGGCCCAGGATTCCCCCTGCGCCTCCGCCGTCAACGGGCTCAAGGCACCCATGGCGGCCACGAGCAGCACAGTGGCCGTCCGGCCGGGAACCCCCAGTGTGCGCACGCGCGCAACCCCTCTCCTGCGTGCCGAAACCACGGTCAGCTGAACGAAACGTGCCGGAGCGTGGTGTAGAGGTCCATGACCGCCAGCGCGAGCGGGAGCACGGTCGCGATGCAGATCGCTTCGAAGATCTCCACGCTTCGGCGCAGCGGCGGCGAAAACCGCTGGTTCGGGAAGACCACGCCGGTCACGAGCGCGGCGGCGGCCACGATCACCAGCGTGCCGAACACCCACAGCAGCCTTCCGGTGCTGGTCTGCGAACCGAGCCAGCCGATCATGATGCCGGTGCCGGCCACGATGCCGGTGGTGAGCAGGGCGACCGCCTGTGCGCCGTTGGCGTAGGACCGCGCCCGCAGCAGGAGCACCAGCGTGGCGACCACCGCGGTCAGGATGCCGAACACCCCGGGGGCGGTGGCGGTGATGATCGCCGCGATCGCGGTCGCGCTCCCGCAGCCGATCAGCAGACCGGTCATGTAGTTGTGCGCCACCGCGGTGCGGCGCTCGATCGCCGTGTAGTCCGGGTAGGCGTCGTCTTCCTTCAGTTCCTCGGCCGTGCTGGGCACGTGGGGCAGCGGGAGTTTGGCCAGCCAGATGGTGGCACGGGGAAGCATGGAGATCGCGGCGAGGGAGACCGCCGCGGTGCCTGCCGCGATGCCCGGCGCCGGGTGCGCGATGAGGGTCGCGACGGTGAAGGCCAGCACGCCGATGACGCCTGCCGTGGCCGCGGCGATGAACGTGGTGATCCCCGCGCCCATGATCATGATCGAGACCGCCGCGACGATCACCACCAGCCCGCTGCCGAGCAGCAGGTTCGCCCGGACCGTCAGCCCGGGGACGGCGGAGAATCCGGCCACGAAGGCGAACGGCAGTCCGCCCGCGGCGGCGATCACCACGCCGGTCCCCTCGGCCTGGTATGCCTTGGCCAGTGTGGCGCCGAGAGCGACGCAGGCGATGGCGGCCACACCCGCGGTGATCGCCACCGCGATCGCGTTCCCGCCGAAGAGGGGGCCGCTCATGAACAGGGCCGCAGCGGCGACGAACAGGGCCAGCCCGCCCGCGACGTGACCGATGCGACGCGCGGTTTCCTTCGTCCACGGGCGGAAGCTGTCGGGGTCGGCGTCCGCGATGGCGTCCACGACGTCGTCGTAGAGGGGAGGTGGCGGGTTCTCGTTGCGGCGGCGCAGTTGCAGGAGCTCACCGTCGACGATCCCGAGCGAAGCAAGCGTGCGGCTGGGGTCGAGCGGCGCGTCGCCGAGCTTGGCCAGTGCCCACCCGCCGTGCCGCGCGCCGCCGTCCGGCGAGGCTTCCTTGGCCATGTCCAACAGCATGGGCAGCAGATCCGCGACCGCGACGTCGGCCGGGAGGGCCACGTCGATCCGGGTGCGCGGCGCGATCACCGTGACCCTGCTGAAAACCGTCGTGCCCGTTGCCACCTACGTGCCCCCTAAGAAAGAGAATGCTGCGGGCTACTTATACCCAACTGGTGCCTTCGCGGCATCGGCCGCCCGTGTGTGCCCGCCCGGGCTCACCGAAACGCTCCGGATCGTCGGTGGGCGGTCCTAGTATTAGCGCACCAGGGGTCGTCGTGGGGCGGTTTCGGCGAGAACGAGGCCCGCTTGGGCAGTCTTGCCCCCTGCGGCGCGCGTTGTTCGCTACCGTGTGAGCGGCCCTGGGCCGGGAGTCCGGGCGTCGAGTTGAAGAGGGGTCCTTCGGTGAGCACGCTGCAGTTCAAGAAAACGCCACGCCTGGCGGCGCCGCGCCCACCCGGGGGCGAGGTGCATCTGGAGCCGCCGCCGGAAGTGCCGAGGACGATTCCCGGCAACGTGGTGCAGAAGATGATGCCCGTGGTCATGATCGTGGCCACACTCGGCATGGTCGTGGTCATGTTCACCACCGGCGGGGCCGCCGCGCGCAGCCCGGTCACCCTGATGTTCCCGCTGATGATGATCATGTCGATGGGGGGCATGTTCGCCGGCGGTGGCAAGGGCGGCGGGGCCAAGAAGGCCGAAATGAACGAGGACCGCAAGGACTACCTGCGGTACCTCGGGCAGATGCGGGAGCGTGCCCGCGAGGCGATGGCGGACCAGCGGGCCGCGCTGGAGTGGGTGCACCCCGATCCCCAGGCGCTGTGGTCGCTTGCCGCCAGCCGCCGGATGTGGGAGCGCCGCCAGAACGACCAGGACTTCCTGCACCTGCGCGTCGGCCGCAGTTCCCACCGGCTCGCGACCCGGCTGGTGCCTCCGCAGACCGGCCCGGTGGACGAGTTGGAGCCGATCGCCACGCTGGCGTTGCGCCGGTTCGTCCGCGCGCATTCGATCGTGCCGGACCTGCCCACCCAGATCACGTTGCGCGGGTTCGCCGCGGTCAGCCTGCAGGGCGATCATGAGCTCACCCGCGGGCTCACCCGCGCGATGCTGGCCCAGTTGGTCACCTTCCACAGCTGCGACGACGTACTGATCGCGTTCGTCACGGCGGGTCGCGCCAAGGCCGAGTGGGAGTGGGCGAAGTGGCTGCCGCACGTGCAGCACCCCGAATTGTCCGACGGCATCGGGCAGCTGCGCATGATGGCGGGTTCGCTGGCGCAGATCGAGTCGTGGTTGGATGCCGAGCTTCGTGACCGGCCGCGGTTCTCGCGCAACGCCACGCCGAACCCGGACCAGCCGCATGTGGTGATCGTCGTCGACGACGGCGAGGTGACCAGGGAAGAGCAGATCATCCTGGAGGAGGGCCTGGTCGGTGTCACCCTGATCGACCTGTCGGACTCGCTGGGCAATCTCGCCGCTCGCCGTGGTCTGCGCCTGGTGGTGGAGGAAACCCGGGTCGGCGCCCGCAGCGCGGGTGGGGTGGAGTGGTTCGGCAAGCCGGACTTCCTGTCCGTGGTGGAGTCGGAGGCGCTGGCACGGCGGCTTTCGCCTTACCGGATGGGGTCGGCGGCGCAGGAGGCCACCGAGGACGAGCCGTTGCTGTCCAACCCGACGTTGCTGGAGCTGCTGGGCATCCCGGGCGATCCGATGACGTTCGATGTGCAGCAGGCCTGGCGGCCGCGTCCGGTGCGTGACCGGTATCGCGTGCCCTTCGGCGTTGGCGAGTTCGGTCAGCAGGTCGAGTTGGACATCAAGGAAGCCGCGATGGAGGGCATGGGCCCGCACGGCCTGTGCATCGGGGCGACCGGTTCCGGTAAGTCGGAGTTCCTGCGCACCCTGGTGCTGGGCCTGCTCGCCACGCACTCCAGCACCGCGTTGAACATGATCCTGGTGGACTTCAAGGGTGGTGCGACCTTCCTCGGTCTGGACAAGTCCCCGCACGTCGCGGCGACGATCACCAACCTCGCCGGCGACCTCACCCTGGTCGACCGGATGAAGGACGCCATCGCCGGTGAGGTCGCGCGGCGGCAGGAAGTGCTCGCGAAGGGCAACTACAAGAACGTCTGGGACTACGAGAAGGCCCGGGAGAACGGTGCCGACCTCGACCCGCTGCCCGCGTTGTTCATCTGCATCGACGAGTTCTCGGAGATGCTGACCGCCAAACCCGACTTCATCGACATCTTCCTGCAGATCGGTCGTGTGGGCCGGTCGCTGCAGATGCACATGCTGCTCGCCTCGCAGCGACTGGAAGAGGGCAAGCTGCGTGGTCTGGACACCTTCCTGTCCTACCGCATTGGTCTGAAGACGTTCTCCGCCGCGGAGTCCCGGGCGGCGATCGGTGTGCCGGATGCGTTCGAGCTGCCGCCGATCCCGGGTTCGGGGTATCTGTCGACGCAGGGGGCCGGGCTGGTCCGGTTCAAGGCGTCCTATGTGTCCGGCCCGTACCGGCCCGCGGGGATCAAGAGCGCCGGGCCGGTGTCGAACGTGGTCCGCGCGGACAAGCGGCCGCAGTTGTTCGTCCCGGACTTCGTGGAACTGCCGCCGGAGCCGGAACCCGAGCCGGTGCCCGTTGCCGCGGCCCCGGAGCCGGAGTCCGACGAGGCCACCGAGCCCAGCGAACTCGAGGTGATCGTCGGCAGGCTGGTCGGGCAGGGCCCGCCCGCGCACGAGGTGTGGCTGCCCCCGCTGGACGAGCCGAACTCGCTGGACACCCTGCTGCCCAACCTGAACCCGACCGAGGACCGTGGCCTGTCGCCGGTGGGTTTCTTCGGCAACGGGAAGTTGCAGGTGCCGATCGGGATCGTGGACCGGCCCTTCGAACAGCGGCGTGACCCGTTGTGGGCGGACTTCTCCGGTGCGGCCGGTCACGGTGTGGTCGTGGGTGGTCCGCAGTCGGGCAAGTCGACCATGCTGCGCACTCTGATCATGTCGATGGCGCTGGCGAACACCCCGGAGGAAGTGCAGTTCTACTGTGTCGACCTCGGTGGTGGCACCCTGGCCGGGCTGGCCGGGTTGCCGCACGTCGGTGGCGTCGCGGTGGCCCGGCGCGAGCCGGACAAGGCCCGCCGCATCATTGCCGAGTTGAACACGCTGGCCAACGAGCGTGAAGGCCGGTTCGGGGCGATGGGCATCGACTCGATGGCCGATTTCCGCAACCGCAAGAAGCGCGGGGAGATCAGCGCCGAGCAGGATCCGTTCGGCGACGCGTTCCTGATCGTGGACGGCTGGCGCGCCATCCGGGACGATTTCGAGGAACTCGAACCGCAGATCACCGCGCTCGCGCAGCGTGGTCTGGCCTACGGCATCCACGTGATCATCTCCGCGAACCGGTGGGCCGACATCCGCCCGGCGATCAAGGACATGCTCGGTACGCGTTTCGAGTTGCGCCTGGGTGACCCGAGCGAGTCCGACATCGACCGCCGTGTCGCGGTGAACGTGCCGGAGGGCCGGCCGGGCCGCGGCCTGACCAGGGATCGCCTGCACATGCTGACCGGCCTGCCGCGGATCGACGGGGACAGCGACCCGTCGACGGTGGGTGCCGGGGTGGCGGACGCGGTCGCCAAGATCAAGGCCGCCTGGACGGGCCGGATCGCCCCACAGGTTCGGTTGCTGCCGGAGATGGTGACCTACGACGAAGTCCTCGCGATGGACAAGCAGCGGCACACCAAGCTCGTCCCCATCGGTATCAACGAGGACGAACTAGCGCCGGTCTACCTGGACTTCGAAGCGGATTCCCACTTCCTGGCCTTCGCCGACGGCGAGTCGGGCAAGACGAACCTGCTGCGCCAGATCGCGCGGGGGATCACCGAGCGCTACACCGCCAAGGAAGCGGTCATCGTGCTGGTCGACTACCGGCGCACGATGCTCGGCTTCGTGGAGGGGGCGCACCTGCTCGGGTACGCGGTGTCGGCCAACCAGTTGGACGGCATGATCAAGGACATCGCCGGGTCGATGACCCGGCGTCTGCCCGGGCCGGACGTCACCCAGGAACAGCTGCGTAACCGCTCCTGGTGGAAGGGGCCGGAGCTGTTCGTGCTGGTGGACGACTACGACCTGGTCGCGACCCAGACCAGCAACCCGCTCAAGCCGCTGTCGGAGTTCTTGGCCCAGGCCAAGGACGTGGGTCTGCACCTGGTGGTCGTGCGCCGCACCGGTGGCGCCTCACGCTCCTCCTACGACCCGATCATCGGCAAGCTCAAGGAAATCGCGGCCCCCGGCATGGTGATGAACGGCAGCAAGGACGAAGGCACCCTGCTCGGCACCGTCAAGCCCGGCCCCATGCCGCCCGGGCGCGGCATCATGGTCAGCCGCAAGGTCAGCAGGCAACTCATGCAGGTGTCGTGGATCCAACCCGAATGACGCCGGCACGGCAGCGCGCCGCGGGGCACGAGACGCCCCGCGGCGCGTTCCGCTGTTCGGGTGAGCGCAGCAGGACCCCGGGCAGGCCGGGGCGAGGGGAGTGCCGCCGGTGACGGTGCAGGTGGCGGTGGACTTCGGGACGTCCAGCACTTGTGTGGTGGTGTCCATCCACGGCCGTGATCCACAGGTGGTGGTGATCGACGGCCAGCCGTTGATGTCGTCGGCGGTGTACGCGGCGGCGGACGGCACCCTGTTCGTGGGCCAGGAGGCCGAACGGCAGGCGGCGATGGACCCTTCGCGCTACGAGCCGAATCCGAAGCGGCGGATCGACGAGGGCGAACTGCTGCTGGGCGACAGCGTGTTGCGCGTGACGGACGTCGTGCACGCGGTGCTGGCCCGTGCGGTTTCGGAGGCGCGACGGCTCGCCGGGAATGCCGAGGTCGACCTGCTGGTGCTGACCCATCCCGCGGACTGGGGCGCGGTGCGGACGCGGTTGCTGCGCCAGGCCGCGGGTGGTCTGGCCCGCGAGGTGACACTGGTGCCGGAACCGGTGGCCGCGGCGGTGTTCCACGCGGCGACGTTCGCACCGGCCCAGCTCAACCAGGAGCGCACGGTCGAGCTGAGCAATCGGCCGGGCGAGTCGCTGGCGGTGCTGGACCTCGGGGGTGGCACCGTCGACGTGAGCGTGGTGAGCCGGGCGGGCGGAGGCCGCCGCGGTTTCCAGGTCCTGGCCACCCTCGGCGACCCGAGTTTCGGCGGGGCGGACGTGGATCAGGCGTTGCTGGAACACGTCGGGGGCCTGGTGTCCTCGGCGGATCCGGCCGCGTGGCGGGAACTGGTGGAGGGCAGGGAACTTGCCGACCGCCGCCGTCGGCGGGTGTTGCGGCAGGATGTGCGGGGCGCCAAGGAGACGCTGTCCCGCCACGCCTACACGGATGTGCCGATGCCGCCGCCGTTCGCCGACGCCCATGTGACCCGGGAGGATCTGGAGAAGCTGATCGCGGCGCCGTTGAGTCGCGCGGTCGAACTCACCCGTGCCGCCATCGAGGAGGCCGGACTGCGGCCCGCGCAGCTGAGCGCGATCTTCCTCGTCGGCGGGTCGAGCCGGATCCCGATGATTTCGCGGCTGGTGCACGAGCGCACCGGCGTGGTTCCGACCACTTTGGACCAGCCGGAAACGGTGGTCGCGCGTGGTGCCCTGCTGGCCGTGCGGGGCGAGCGGGAGCGTCCCGCGCCGCCCGGTCCGCCGGCACGGACGCCCGCCCCGCCGCGGATCGGCGAGCAGCAGACGAAGATCGTGCGTGGCCCGGCCGCCCCCCGGCCCGCCTTCCCGGCGGGGCCGCCCAACCGGCCGCCCGCCGGATACGGGAGCACCGCGGGGCCCGCGGCGGGCGCGGGGCAGCGAAGGC
>NZ_VJWX01000241.1 GCF_007713715.1 Amycolatopsis rhizosphaerae | reverse complement strand
GGTTTCCTTGGGGTGGGCTTGCGGCAGTGCTGTCCGCGCCAAGACCCTGCAGGTAGCCCTGCACGGCATTCGTCGCGCTTTCCAGGCCTTGGTGCCGATCGGCGATGGCCTGTTGGGCCTCGGAAACCGCTGCCAGGGTTTGGGCGGCCAGCGGGTTGGGAGAAGTCTGCCAGACCTGCGTGAACAGCTGGCTGGATTCGTCGAGCAGACTGTTGGCGTCGGTGAGATGGGCCCGCGCGTTGCCGATCAGCTGGAGCGCCACATGAAGCTGCGCGATCACCTCGCCCAGTGACGGCATGCGTTTTCACCTCGGCCCGGAGGGCTTGTCAAGAGTTCTGGACGCCGGCCCATGCGGCGAGGCGCGCGACCGGATCCGTCCGCCGGCGAGCCCGTGCCAGCGTCCGGATGGTCTCGTGGACCATCGGGTGGTACTTCGTCTGCTGCGGCGAGATTTCCTTGGCCCTGTAGAGGCTGCGGGTGGCCTTGTCGAGGTCACCGTGCAGCAGGAAACCACGCGCGACATCGATCCAGTGGTGGCCGGCACGTTCGCGTTGGGTCTGGGGTGGGATGTCGAACCGCTGGGCGCGCTTGACCGCCTCGGTGCCGTCCATTGCCTCGACCGCGAGACCGACGGACCAGATGTTGACGTTGGTCGGGCCGAAGCAGAGGCGGTAGTCGTCCCGGTCAGCGCCGAGTCTCTGGGCCGCTTCGTTGGCCTCGTTCCAGTGAGCGTCGGCGGTGGCCAGGTTGCCGGCCCGGGCGGAGGCCAAGCCGGACTTGAGGTGGAGGCTGCCCCACACGGCGAGGGTGGGCGCGTCGTTGCTCGAGATCTGGTCGGCGATGCGGGCGCGGCTCTGTTCGAGCAGTCGGAGAGCGCCGTTCCAGTCGGCCGCGCCGATCATCTCGCCCGCGCGTTGATAGTCGCCGACCAGGACTGCCAGTTCGTCGCCACTGCGTTCGGCGGCCCACTCGTAACGGTCCACAGCCAAAGAGGCCAGGTCGATGTATCCGAGCTTGTAGGCAGCCTGGCTGGCCGCGTAGTAAGCCTCGGTCAGCAGCCAGTAGGCCCGCTCCTGCTCGGCCCCGGTCGTACTCCACACTTGGGCGCGCAGCTCGGCGAGCAAACCCGGAAGCTCGCTACCCAGAGCATCGAGGTTGACCGCGTGACGATGGTGTGATGCCAGGGCAACCGCTTTCGCTAGATCGTCCAGCGAGCGTGGTTGCACGCCCTCGTCGGGTGCGACGTTGTACGCGGCGAGTTCCCTCCTCAACGGCGGGATCGTGGCATGAAGCCGGTGTTCCATACGAGTGCGTTGCGCGAATGGTTGCCCCAGTAAATCCGCGACACCGGTATTGAGCGCACGTGCCACGGCGGCGACGAAGGCCGGGGAGGCGGGCGCGCGGCCTTGCTCGACCTTGCGCACCAGCGATGCGGACACGTTGGCCTTGCTGGCCAACTGGTTCTGCGTCAGACCAACCAGCTTGCGCCATTCGGCAACTCGTTGCGCGACACCGCTTTCCGCCTCGTCCATGAGGTTGCCCCTCCATCCGTCAGTGGCGTCCCGGACTCAATGCTACGGAACCGACTCGGCGCGACCAGGACGTTCACCCGCTTCTTGTCACTGCTTTGTCACTTCGCGCTGAAGACACTCCTTCCGGTCGCCGCTCGGCCCGAACGACTGAGAAGCGGTGGTGGCCCTGCTGCGGACTTCGCCAGGGTCGCCTCCGTCTTCCAGGATGCTTGCCGAGACCGCTGTTACCCTGGTTCGTACCTCCTCGCGGAGGTTGTGCCCTCGGTCGACGGGCTGGGGATCTCTGCGAAGAGAACACCGCCGCGGAGGGTGATGCGATGAGCTCGCAGCCGGACTTGGACCTGCCTGTTGGCCGACGTATTCAGCACGAACGTCAGCGTGTCGGCATGTCCCGGCCGGTGTTGGCAGGCCTGGTCGGCCGGTCCGCCGAGTGGCTCAAGGCCGTCGAGACCGGCCGCCTCCAGGTTCCGCGACTCGGGATGTTGCTCAAGATCGCGCAAGCGCTCGGCCTCGACGACCTCGCCACGCTCACCGGGAACGGGTTCGCGGTGCCCGTGCAGGTGTTCGCCGGCGAGCGGCACGCTGCGCTGTCCGCGGTACAGGCCGCGCTCACCGAATACCGCATTGCCCCGACCGCCCAGCCTCCGAACGTCGAGCATCTCGCGATCCGGCTCCAGCAGGCCTGGCATGTCCGCCACACGAGCCCAGACCACCGCACGCAGCTTGGCTTCCTCCTGCCAGGGCTGATCCGGGACGCGCAACTGGCCGTCCGGTCCGGCGCTCACGAGAATCGGCGCGACGCCCGGCGGGTCTTGGCCGGCGTCTACCGGCTCGCCGACTTCTATGTCGCGTACCAGCCCGCGCCCGAACTCGTGTGGATGGTCGCCGACCGGGCGCTCAGCGAAGCACAGGAGGCTGACGACCCATACGCCATCGCGGGCGGAGCATGGGCGATGGTTCAGGCATTGCGCGACGCCGACCGCTGGGACGAAGCGATTCAGCTCGCCAAGGATGCGATTCGCCAGCTTGAGCCCCACCTGGGCCGGGCTCCGGACGATTGGCGCGGGATCGTCGGTGCTCTCGAAGCCGAGATCGCGTACGTCCAGGCGCGTCGGGGCCGGCACGGCGAGGCGTGGGCGCACCTGGAACGCGCCGATGCCATCGCCCGTCAACTTGGCCCCGGTTACCGGCACATTCAGAGCTCGTTCTCGATGTCGGTCATAGGAGCACATGCGACCACGCTTGGCGTCGAGCTCCGCCGGTCTGGTGAGGCTCTGCGGGCCGCGGACGGATTCGAAGCGGACTCGATTCCGTCGCTCGCGCGGCGCGCTCGACATTTGATCGAGGTTGCCCGGGCCCATCATCTGCGGGACGAAAGGCCAGCAGTGTGGGCATTGCTGAACAGCTCCGAGCGCACCGCACCGGAAACCATCCGCTACAACGGGTTCGCCCGGGAGATGCTGCTTGATCTGCGTCGGCGGCCTCCGACCGGACTGCATGAGGACGTTCATGACCTCTGCCGGCGTGTTGGGCTGGCGGCCTAGACCATCCGAGTGAGGGTACAAAACGTACCCAACGTTCACTTGTCGCGTTCGTAGTTTCACCCGCGGCGAGACGGGGAGGTGAGCGTTGAGTACGACCGTGGCGGAGGCCGCCGCGCTGGAGCGGTCGGGGGCCTTGCGGGACGCGGGTTGGCGGTTCGTGCACCACTGCGAGAACGGCGTGGTGGTGCTGATCGACGGTGTGTACGGCTGGCCATCCGGCTACGCGGATGCGATCCGCATCTACGACGACCGCAACGCCGGGGGTATTCGCGTACGGCGGGACGGGGCCGTCCTGTGGCGGTTCGCAGGCGGGCTGGCGGAGGTGGTCAACGCCCTTGGCGCTGCCCGTGCCCGGCGTTCCGCCCGGGGGCACCAGTTCGTTGCAGCGGTCACCTTGGCCTTCCTTGCCTGCATCCATCACGAGAACACGGACTATCAGGAGGAGAATCACCGTGTTGAAGACGGCATCGCCCGACAACGTTCGGGCACCCCGAGGGTTCCAGCGCATGCAGGTGCCCGACGACATCGTCGGCTACGCCTACGAATGGGTCGCCTCGCACATCGAGAGCCTCATCGCTGACGGCTCACTCCCGCCTCGTACTGCGTTTCCTTCGGAACGGGATCTCGCCGACCTGTATGGCGTTTCCCTTGGCACCGCCAGGCATGCCACCCGCCTGTTGCGCAGCCGTGGACTCGTGGTCACGATCAGGTCCAAAGGCACCTATGTCACCCCGCGAGAGGGATGAACCTGAGTTTGGCAGAGTGCCAACCAATCGGCTGAGTGGGTGCTCTCTCGGGAAACCGCTTGCGCGATCACTGAAAGGTGAGCATGATCTTCGGCGGGTGAGCACACGGGAGAGGTAGAGCCGTGATCAACGGCATGGAAACCGCAACCCGGTCGAATGACGAGCGTGGCCAACTGGAGTACCAGGCGCCGGCCGTGATCGAACTCGGTGGTGTGGTGGAGTTGACCAATGGCAACTCCGATGACGACACTGCCGACATGAAGCAGTACTACTACTGATCGCCACGAACGATGTGGTGGTCGGCAAGTTCCGCCGACCGTGGTGTCTTCCCCACACCACCAGCTGACGAGCGTCCGAACTGGACCGTTGTCGACGCCGGATGGTTGCGGCTGCGACACGGCCAGTTCGGGCCTTCGGCCGGTCTGCGTCGAGTTGACGTAGCCGGTTGCTGTCTGCTGGTGATTGGCTTCTGCGTCACACCTTCCGGGGAGCTGTCGGGTATCGCCGCGCGCGTTGCGGGCGGCGATGGCTCGGCCCTGGCGCGGGTGCGTGGTAGTCGTGTGGTGATCGCGGTACGGCGAGATGACCTTCTGGTGATGGGTGACCTTGCTGGTCAGCATGTGGTGTTCTTCGCGCGCACCGATGACGGTGAAGTCGTGCTCGGCTCGCACGCCAGCGAACTCGCACACCACACCGATCGGTCGCTGGATCCTTCGTGGCTGGCCGCGCGACTGCTGGTGCCCAACGCCTCGGATGTGTGGTGGACAGGTTCCCCATGGCGCGGTGTGCGTGCGGTACGGCCCGGTTGGGCCTTGCGCCTCACTCGCGAGGGCCAGGCGACGACGACGTGCTTGGACTCGTTTCCGCAGCCACACGGGCGACTCAGGAAGGCAGGCACGGAGCTGCGGACAGCTTTGACCGAGTCGGTGCGCAACCGGGTTGCCGCCGCAAGTCGGCCGACGGTCGATTTGTCGGGCGGCCTGGACTCGTCGACCGTCGCCGTGCTGGCAGCCGGTGCGGCGATGGAGCAGGTACCGGCGATCACGCTGACTGCTGACGGCGTTGAGGACGTCGAGATCGCGGCAGCTGTTGCCCGTGCCGTGCCGGGGCTTGCTCATGAGCAATGGCCGATACCGGATGCGGTGCTGCCGTATTCCGGCCTGGACGCTGTTCCGGTCGTGGATGAGCCGGATTCCAACGTAGCCACCCTGGCCCGTTCCCGTTGGTGGCTACGGCTGCTCGCGGAGTTCGGCTCGGACCTGCATCTCAGCGGTGATGGCGGCGACGCGGTCTTGATCGCGCTCCCGGCATATTTGGCCGATCTCGCGTGTCCGCGTCGTCTTCCGGAGCTGTGGCGCCATGTCGCAGGCTGGGCCCGGCTGCGGCATCAGGCACCACACGCGCTCGTTCGCGCCGCTTCAGCAGTGCGGCGAACCAGCTATCGGGCGGCGTTGCAGGCCGAGGCGAAGCGGCTGAGAGGTGTCGCACCGAGCGCATCTGGCTGGGCCCGCCTGGTGGCGTGGGTCGAGCACAGCCGGGTCGCCGAGTGGATGACACCCACGGCGCGGAACGCTGTCGCCCAACGGCTTGACGAGCATGCCGATGCCCACCCGTCACCGGTTGTGCCCGGTGAGCTCGGTATCGGCGACGCCCTCTCGTGGCTTTCCCTGGCCACCTTCGGGCGGGCGCAACGGCTCTACACGGACCTGGCGGCAACGATGGGAGTGGATCACCACGCCCCCTATCTCGACGACACGGTGGTCCGGGCCTGCTGGTCGGTGGCCGCATCACTGAGGACGACCCCTGACCGTGCCAAACCGCTGCTGCGCTATGCCATGGGTGAGCTGGTGCCGCCCCAGTTGATCGGGCGCCGTACCAAGGGTGACTACACCGCGCTGGTCTACCGCGGGCTCCGCGAGAACGCGCCCATGCTGCGCGAAGTGCTCACCCGCTCCCGGCTTGCCGAGTTGGGAATCATCAATGACCGAGCGATCCAGACCGCGATCGACAGGGCGGCGGCTGGGGTGCCGATTCCGCTCGGCGCATTTGACGCCGTGGTCGGCACGGAGTTGTGGCTACGTGGCCAGGAAAGGAACCGCCATGCATGTCTCGATTGAGCCCGACGTCTCGGCATGCTCGATGGACGATGCCGGGCTGGTGCTGCTGTCCGAGCGAACTGGCCGACTGCATCGCTGCAACCCGACGGCGGCCGCGATGTGGACGGCCCTCCTCGACCATGACGGGCACTCTGAGCCAGCCGCGGTCGCCGTCGCCCAGCGGTTCGGGACGGACCTCGCTCGGGTGCGGGCCGATCTCGGTGCCTTGCTCACCAGCCTGAGCAGGGCTGGCCTGGTGATGGTCGGACAATGAGCATGCCGATGGCCACCGGCAATGCCCGGGAGCGGCCGATGTTGATAGCCGAGCTGGCGGGGGCCGCGGCCGGGCTGGTGGCCTGGCTCGTGCTTCGCGCACTGCGTTTCGATCGCATCACCGCGATCGTCCGGTGGCTGATCAACGCCCGACCGCGGCATGCGAGCCCTTCCGAGATCGCGCGAACCCTGCGCGGGATCGATGCGGGAGCACGCCTGGTACCCGTCCGGGTGGCCTGCCTGGAGCGGTCGCTGGCCGGTGTCCTGCTACTCGCCGCCCGGCGTCGGGGCGTCACCTGGCAGATGGGCATTCGCACACCCCCGCTGGCCTCTCACGCCTGGCTCAGCGACCCCGACGGCGAGCCGATCGGCGAGGCCTCCAGCACAATGCAGTACCGAACAATATTGAAGATCTCCCCGCGACAACAAACCGGAGAAGCACGTGTCTGAAACCGTCGCCGCCGCGGCAGCCGCCACCGACTACGACTCCTGGGTCAAAACTGAGGATGGCGGCACAATCCCGCAAAGTTCCGCGGCGAAGAGGATCAGCGCCATCCTGGAAACCGCGGACATCCAGCCGGGCATGAACGTGCTGGAAATCGGGACAGGATCCGGGTATTCCGGTGCACTCCTGTCACACCTGGTCCGCGACCACGGGCGCGTCGTGTCGATCGATGTCGATTCCTCGCTGACCGACCGAGCCGCTCTCCTGCATAGCCAGGCCGGCCACCACAACATCGAGGTTCATCCAGCGGACGGGTTCGCCGGCTGGGAAGCAGCAGCACCCTTCGACCGTATTCTGGCCTGGACAACACCCCACGTCCTGCCACAGCCCTGGGTGCAACAAGCCACCCAAGGCGGCGTGATCGTGACGCCGGTGAAGATCGCCGACATCGCGTGCGCCAACGCCACGATCCGCTGCACCGTCCGCGGCGACATCGAAGACGGGAGCGTCTACCCCGGCAGCTTCATCGAGATGGCGCCAGAGGTCGTCACTGACCTCGCAGTACCCATCCGTTTCGTCGACGCCACCCGCATCGCCGACAACCAGCCGTCGTGGTGGATCAGCGCACAGGCCCTGCACGGTCAGCCCGACACTGTGGCTCGCGCACTGCTCGACCAGGCGCACGAGGCCGCACCCCGGCCTGGGTTTTTCGTCGATGGTCGCGTCGCCTGGGAGGCGTTCACGACCTACGTGCTGGCCCGATCGCCTCACCCTGCCAGTGTCGGCGGGGCTCACGGCTGGGGCATCGGCGTGGCCGTGGCCGACAGCGTCGCTGTTGTACTGCCCGATGGGGGTCTTCTCGTCGCGGGATCCCGTCAGGCACACGACGAACTCCACGCTCTGCTGACCGAATGGATCGAATTGGGCAAACCCCACCACGAAAGGCTGCAGCCTGTATTCACCCCCGACCCGGAGGGCTGGAGCGTGCGAGTCAAGCTCCGTGACCTCGACTAGTTTTAGGAGAAAGAGAAACGGCGGGGCCGCGCTTGCCCCGCCGTTTCCGTTACCAGGATGCGGTTCTGGGGTGAGCACACGTGTTTGTCGTGTGTTACCGCAACCTGGCAGTCCGTAGGGTTTTCAGTCCGTTCCTTCTCGAGCAGACCGCCGGTACACGTCGTGCGAGGCGATTGAGAGCTCGATCTTCTTGCCTTGCCGGTCACCAAGTGCTGCCTGCTGGACGTACGGCCGAGCC
The DNA here is from genome assembly GCF_007713715.1 of Amycolatopsis rhizosphaerae. GTDB lineage: Bacteria > Actinomycetota > Actinomycetes > Mycobacteriales > Pseudonocardiaceae > Amycolatopsis_E > Amycolatopsis_E rhizosphaerae. The sequence continues at coordinate 2,833 of NZ_VJWX01000241.1, read as the reverse complement.
CGGAGCGACGTGCTCACGGCGCGGTTGAAGTCGGGATCGCGACTGGGCCAGTGCCATCCCGGCAGTAAGCCCCGCTCGCGCTGACGCAACTGATCGGTGGCCTCATACACGCCGGTTCGCTCTTGAGCCAGCCGCGCAGCCAATTGCGCAACCGTAATCTTCATCTCGCCCGGTTCTGGCTGCCGCCGAAGCCACCGTGCGCGCACCAGGCTCAGCAGACCATAGGCCGACGGCGGCCCGAACACGACCAAGCCCATCAGCACGAAAGGATTCACGACAGCAACACCGCCAGCTCGGCACCCGCAGCCAAGCGAGACGTGAACGCGCCCCCGGCCATGGCCTAAAAGCCTTCCCGCAAGCGATACGCCAATCGCACCGGATCACACGGCCACCCCTGCCCACAAGCAGTGCACTGCGAGGTGCCAGGGCGGGGTGCGTGCAACAGCAGGTAGAGGACAACCAAGCTGTAGAGCTGTGCCGGTTCAGGCACTCGCTGCTCCGGTTGCGCCAACGCGTTCTGTCCCCGTTGCCAGCACGTGGGAACCAACCGCCTCGCACGCTCTATCAGACGTACCGCCATGACCTGCCTCCGTCTTTCCGGCCGGTGAGCACGGGCGACACGCCGTCTCGACGATGCCGTACTCAACATGAGGGCAGACAGGGACGGCCGTTCGGTAGCGGCTCAGACCTCCGTGACAACGGGATGCGCATCCGTGACCGCCGCCCCTGCCTGCATTGAACGCGGCGAGGGCCTGGGGTGGAGCCGACGTCGGCGTTCACTGGGCGCCACGCCACGCGACCGGTCGGGGGAAAAGACCCGTAGCAGTGGTGCCAGGAACACGGTAAGCAAGCGGGCGGCACCTGAAGTGACAAGAAGGTGACAGTCTGTTTGGCCTACTTCACCTGGCCTGCTTTTCTGGACGCTGCATACGACTGACCACAGTGGTACGTCCTGGGGCGGTGTTCATGGCCGCCTTTGGCCCTAACCTGGGTAGGCCAGTGGGTTAACCTAATAGACGACTTGTGGGGTCGGCCGCCAGCCGGCGGCCGCGGCCAGGTCGCAGTCAGTGCGCAGAGGCTGCTGAGTAAGGCCAGCCCAAGCCACGGGATCTCCGCCATCCGGCCGTTCGCCAGGTCGAACACCGTGCCGGTGCCGAGGTTTCCCTGCAGGATGCCCAGGCCGACGATGGTGTTGTAGAAGTCTTACGTGGCCACCAGCCGCCCGCCCGACAGGTGGACGACGGTGTCCATTTCGAACGGGAAGACCGCGATCGTGGCCAATGCCAGCATCCCGGCGGCTACGCCGATGTCGACACCCGTCTCGTGCCGCCTCCGTCAGCGCGAAAAATGGCTGCTGCTGGACCCGCGGTTGAGCTCGATCAGCGTGTCAACCGAGGTGGAGATCATGCGGCATCTCGCCAGGTGGTCTGTTCGGGTGGTGTGGTGTTGTCGGCGGTGGCTTTGTCCCAGCGGGTTTGGAGTGCGTCGAGGAGGCGTTGTTCGACGGTGCGGGCGACGTGGGAGTAGGTTTCTTGGACTTTGTCGGCGAGGACGTGGCCGAGGCGGAGTGCTTGGGCGATTTCGGGGACGCCGTCGTCGATCATCCAGGTTTTGTGGCTGTGTCGAAGTCCGTGGAACTTCAGCCCTGGTTTGATCGGACGGAGCCGGACCTGGGGGTTGGTGATGGTGGCGTTGCCGTCGGCGGCGGGGCGGAAGGCGCGGCGGCCGAAGTTGCTGCGCCGGTGGAGTTCTTTGTGCGGGGTGATGAACACATGCGGATGGTCGTGGGTGTCCAGGTGTGCGCGGAGCAGGCGGACGAGGAACGGCGGCAGGGTGATGGTGCGGGCGGATTCTTCGGTTTTGGGCGGGCCGAGGAACGGGGCGCCTTTGTTGGGTTCGTGGAGTGCGCCGAGGTCGGGGTCGACGATGAGGTGGCCGGTGTCATCGTTGTAGAGGTGCAGGTTGTGGCGTTGGAGGCCGACGAGTTCGCCCCAGCGGGCTCCGGTCCAGGCGGCGGTGACGACGAGCACTGCACCGCCTGGGCCGTATTTGAGGGCGATTTGGTCGGCGATTTGGAGTACTTCGGCGGGTTCGGCCCAGATTTTGCGGGGTGTGCGTTGGGTGCGGCGGCGTCGTCCGCGTCGGCGGGCCTGGATGGGGTTGGCGGCGATGAGTTTTTCGGCGGCGGCGTCGGCGAGCATGAGGGAGAAGCATTTGATGATGCTGTCGACGGTGGTTTTGGCGAGTCCGGTGGTGCGGAGTTTCTTTTCCCAGGTGCGGACGGTGAGGTTGGTGATGTCGGCGAGGGCGGTGCCGCCCCATCGGGGGCGGATGTGTTTGTTGAGGAAGCTGCGGTAGTTCTCTTCGGTGCGTTGGTCGATGTCGAGGGATTCCAGCCAGTCGGGTGCCCAGGCGGCGATGGTGATTTGTCCGGCGGTGGGGTCGATCCAGGTGCCTTTGCGTTGGTCGGCTTCCATGTCGGCGATGTAGGTGTTGGCGGCGGTTTCGTCGGGGAAGCCGGGCAGGGAGCCGATGGTGCCGTCGTCGCGGCGGTAGCGGACTCTCCAGGTGGTGTCGCCGGTTTGTTCGGCCCAGGGCATGGTGAACTCCTTCGCTGTGGTGTGGGGGTCACGTTGATGCCGGCGTCCATGAACGCTCCGTCAGGTCCAAAGGGCCAGTGGTTGCTACGAAAAACTTCGTCCTCCGTCGTCGATCGGTTGGTGTCAGCGGGAGTGTGGGTGTCTGCGCCGCGGGGAGCGACGGGTGCGCTGGGGGGATGAGTTGGTGGGGCGGCTGCCGTTGGTGACGATGGTGTGCAGGTCGTTGTCGGAGA
>NZ_VJWX01000240.1 GCF_007713715.1 Amycolatopsis rhizosphaerae | reverse complement strand
CGATCGTCCAGTGTGTCCGGAATCGGGGCCCGGCCCAGCTTTTCCAGTACCCGGCGGGTCACCGCGAGCGCTTCGGCAGGCGGTCCGGGCAGGTCCGGCAGGTGCGCCACCAGGTCGAGATGGTGCAGCGTCCACTCGACGACGTAGGTGTCGAGGTAGTCGGCCACCGTCAGCACCCGGTCACGGGTTTCCACGCGCCGCCGAGGATCCGCCGCGGCCGCCGCCCGCTCCGCCGCCACCGCGAGATCGGTGAAGTGGTGCAGCAGCCCGCCGTAGTCGCGGTAGGCCAGGGCCGACCGGCGGACGAACAACGCTTCCGGCTCGTCCCCGGTCGAAGGCTCCCCCAGGTCCCAGTACCCCACCGCGTCCACCGTCGCCTCAGCGTCGGTGGTGCTCGCCAGCGTGATGAGCACGTCCTGGGCGTCGATGACCAGGTGGAACACCAGGTCCTGGACCTGCCAGCCGGGACAACCGGACGGCTGGACCCACTGCCCGCCGTCCAGCATGTCCACCGCCGACCGCAACGCCTGCCATGAGCGAGTAAACAGCGTCATGCCCCGCCACCCTAGGCACTTCAACACGAAAGCGCCCTCTCTTTTCCCGAGAGGGCGCTTTCGCGGAGGACATCGCTTATTCGTAGGCGACCTGGTAGTGCTTGATCCCGTTGAGCCAGCCGGACCGCAACCGGTCCGGCTGGGACACCTCACGGATGCCGGGCATCTCGTCGGCGATCGCGTTGAAGATCAGGTCGATTTCCAGGCGGGCGAGGTTCGCGCCGATGCAGTAGTGCGAACCGGTGCCGCCGAAGCCGACGTGCGGGTTCGGGTCCCGCAGGATGTTGAACTTCTCGGGCTCCTCGAACCACTCGGGATCGAAGTTGGCGGAGCTGTAGAACATGCCCACCCGGTCGCCCTTGCGGATCTGCCTGCCGCCGAGTTCGGTGTCGGCCGTCGCGGTGCGCTGGAACGCCACCACCGGGGTGGCCCAGCGGACGATCTCGTCGGCCGCGGTCTTGGGCCGCTGCTCCTTGTACAGCTCCCACTGGTCCGGGTGGTCGAGGAAGGCCTTCATGCCGTGGGTGATGGCGTTGCGTGTGGTCTCGTTGCCCGCCACGGACAGCAGGATGACGAAGAACCCGAACTCCTCGGAGTTCAGCGACTCACCGTCGAGGTCGGCGTTGATGAGCTTGGTGACGATGTCGTCCATCGGGCACTTGCGGCGCTCCTCGGCCATGTTCCACGCGTAGCCCACGAGCTGGGCGGAGGCCGCCAGCGGGTCGACTTCGTACTCGGGGTCGTCGTAGCCGATCATCTGGTTGGACCAGTCGAAGATCTTGCCGCGGTCCTCCTGCGGGATGCCGATCAGCTCGGCGATGGCCTGCAGCGGGAGTTCGCACGCGACGTCCTGGACGAAGTCGCCCGAGCCCTTCTTCCGCGCGTCGTGCACGATGCGCGCGGCGCGCTCGCGCAGTGTGTCCTCCAGCTTGGCGATGGCGCGCGGGGTGAAGCCCTTCGAGACGATGCGGCGCAGCTTGGTGTGCTGCGGCGCGTCCATGTTGAGCAGCACCAGCCGGTTGGCGTCCATGGCCTCCGGCGTCATCGTCTCGTCGAACCGGATGATCGCGAGCTTCTCCTGGGAGGAGAACAGCGTGCTGTCCCGGGAAACCGCCTTGACGTCCTCCAGCCGCGTCACCACCCAGAAGCCGTCGTCGCCGAAGCCCGCGCGGTTGTGCGGCTGCGCGTTCCACCACACGGGCGCGGTGCGCCGCAGCTCGGCGAACTCTTCGAGGGGGAGCCGTTTCGCGTACAGATCGGGGTCTGTGAAGTCGAAACCGGCGGGGATCATCGGTGTTGCCACGCCTACCTCCGTGAGTGCCACAACCTCGTGGAACACGTTCTAACCCAGATTGAAGCATACGGTGTTAACTCAGGAAAGACCTTGAGTGATACCTGTTTACTTTTTCGATTAGGATCTTGAAACTCCAGGTGAAACCCATCGTCACCAGCGGTAGCCAAATGCCGGTTGACCTGCATCACACTTGCTCATTATTGGAACTTGTTCTACTTTTGATCCCAGACAGCGGCAGTGGACAGCACAACGGACAAAGGAGACCACGGTGGGCGACCCCGTCATCGTCGAGGCCGTGCGGACCCCGATCGGCAAGCGGCGCGGCTGGCTGTCCGGCCTGCACGCCGCCGAGCTGCTCGGCGCCGCCCAGTCCGCCCTGCTCGAACGCGCGGGGCTCGATCCGGCGCTGGTGGAACAGGTGATCGGCGGCTGCGTCACCCAGGCAGGCGAACAGGCCGGGAACGTGACCCGCACGGCCTGGCTGCACGCCGGTCTCCCGGAGGCGACCGGCGCGACCACGATCGACGCCCAGTGCGGCTCGGCGCAGCAGGCCACCCACCTGGTGGCAGGCCTGATCGCGGCCGGGGCGATCGACGTCGGCATCTCGTGCGGAGTGGAGGCGATGAGCCGGATCCCGCTCGGCGCGAACCGGGGCACCGACGCCGGGCAGCCCAAACCGGATTCGTGGTCGATCGACATGCCCAACCAGTACGGCGCCGCGGAGCGCATCGCCGTGCGGCGGGGCCTGACCCGCGAGGACGTGGACCGCTTCGGCGTCGCCTCCCAGACCAAGGCCGCGACCGCCTGGGCCCAGGGCCGCTTCGACCGCGAGGTCGTCCCGGTCAAGGCCCCGGTGCTCGACGAGAACGGCGCACCCACCGGAGAAACCCGCCTGGTCAACCGGGACCAGGGGCTGCGCGAGACCACCATGGAAGGACTGGCCAGGCTCAAGCCCGTGCTCGAAGGCGGTGTGCACACGGCGGGCACCTCGTCCCAGATCTCCGACGGAGCCTCCGCCGTCCTGGTCATGGACGAAACCCGCGCCCGCGCACTCGGGCTCAAGCCCCGGGCCCGGATCCGCGCACAGGCCCTCGTCGGCGCCGAGCCGCACTACCACCTCGACGGCCCGGTCCAGTCCACCGAGCGGGTGCTCCAGCGCGCCGGGATGAAGATCGGCGACCTGGACCTGTTCGAGGTCAACGAGGCGTTCGCTTCGGTGGTGCTGTCCTGGCAGCAGGTGCACCGGCCCGATCCGGAGAAGGTCAACGTCAACGGCGGGGCGATCGCGCTCGGCCACCCGGTCGGCAACACCGGCACCCGGCTGATCACCACCGCCCTCCACGAACTCGAACGGCGCGACGCGAGCAGCGCGCTGATCGCGATGTGCTGCGGTGGCGCGCTGTCCACCGCCACCATCATCGAACGGATCTGATCGGGACCGGGGCCCGAGTGCCCCTGGACAGTGAAGGCGACCACCACGGGCCGGTGCGGGTCGCCTTCACTGCTGTCCGGGGCCGGGGCGCCGCGGCCGGGCTGGGCGCGAACGCCGCCGATCGCTCGTCAACGCTTCCCGTGAGGGGACCCCTCACGGCCGCCCTTCGTTCATCGGGGCGCCGCGGCTACTGCTGAGCCGCCTTGGCCTCGTCGTAGCGAGCGCGGGCGGCGCCGACGTCGGGCACTCGGGCCTCGACGAAGGCGATCAGGTCGAGCAGCTTCTCGGCCGCCGTCCGCCCCATGGGCGTCAGGCTGTATTCGACGCGCGGCGGGATCGTCTGCTGCGCCTCGCGGTGCACGAACCCGTCGCGTTCCAGCGCCTGCAGCGTCTGCGCCAGCATCTTTTCGCTCACGCCGTCCACACGCCGGCGCAGTGCGTTGAAGCGCAGCGGCGCTTCGGCGAGGGCGGCGAGGGCGAGCGTGCCCCAGCGGCCGGTGATGTGCTCCAGGATCCCGCGCGACTCACAGGCCCGGGCGAAGACGTCCGCGACCAGCCGGTCGTGTGCGCGGTCGGCGCTCTCGGTCACACGGCTGCTCATGCTGTCAAGGTACCGGTTCCGCATTCCGGGAACGATCGGATGTGATCCTACTTACCTGTAGTTTGCACTTTCTGATAGTTAGTACAAACTGTGCGGCAGAACCCCGTCGAGAGGAAGTACCGCAATGATCGTCATCACCGGGGCCACCGGACAGCTCGGCCGCCACGTCGTGAAGGCCCTGCTGGACCGGCTGCCCGCCGAACAGGTCGTCGCCGCGGTCCGCTCCCCCGAGAAGGCGGCCGATCTGGGCGTCGCGGTGCGCAAGGCCGACTACGACCGGCCGGAAACGCTGGCCTGGGCACTGGAGGGAGCGGACAAGGTCCTGTTGATCTCGGGCAGCGAGGTCGGCAAACGGGTACCGCAGCACCAGGCCGTCCTCGAAGCCGCGCAGAAGGCCGGAGTCGCACATCTGGTCTACACCAGCGCGCCGAAGGCCGACAGCAGCCCGCTCACCGTCAACCCCGAGCACAAGGCGACCGAGGCATTGATCCGCGCGTCCGGGCTGCCCTTCACCTTCCTGCGTAACAACTGGTACCACGAGAACTACGTCGCGACGATCGAGCAGGCGGTGCGGAACGGCTCCTTCGCCGGCAGCGCGGGAGACGGGCGCGTCGCCAGTGCGGCCCGGGCCGACTACGCGGCCGCCGCGGCTGCCGTGCTCACCGGAGAAGGGCACGAAAACAAGGTCTACGAACTCACCGGTGACACCGCGTGGACCTACGAAGAGCTCGCCGCGGAAATCGCCAAGGCCGCCGGAAAGCCCGTGGCCTACACGGATCTGAGCCCGGAGCAGCACCGAGCCGCGCTGACCGGCGCCGGGCTGCCCGAGGGTGCCGTCGGGTTCGTCGTCGCGCTCGACGCCGACATCAAGCAGGGCCTGCTGGGCGAGACCGGCACGGACCTGCGCTCGCTGATCGGGCGCCCCGCCACTCCGCTTGCCGCGTTCGTCGGGGAGACCGTGCGCTCCCTCTGAATCGGCCCGCTCGTCACTGCGAGCCGTAGACGGGCTCGGGTTCGGGGGACCCGGCGATCAGCTGGGTCACCACCGGCCCGAGCTCGGCAGGCTCCCACCGGGCCCCCTTGTCGATCACCGGACCGTGCCGCCAGCCCTGGGCCGGCGAAACCCGCCCACCGTCCACTTCGAACACCCGGCCGGTGACCTTCGCGGATTCGGTGCGGCCGAGCCAGACCACCAGCGGCGAGACGTTTTCCGGAGCCATGGCGTCGAAACCGGACTCGGGTGCGGCCATGTCCTCGGCGAAGGCCTGTTCGGTCATCCGGGTGCGCGCGGCGGGCGCGATCGCGTTCACGGTGACCCCGTAGCGCTCGAACTCGGCCGCCGCCACCAGGGTGAGGCCGGCGATCCCGGCCTTGGCGGCCGAGTAGTTGCCCTGCCCGACGCTGCCCAGCAGACCCGCGCCGGAGCTCGTGTCGATCACACGGATGCATTCACCCGGCCCTTCGGGGCACACTCCACCGCGAGGCTCGCGGTGAGGTTGTCCACACCCGCCTTCGCGGCCTCCTCGTGCGGGGCCCCGCCCGCGTTGTCGACCAGGACGTCGAGCCTGCCGTGCCGGGCGGCCATCTCGGCCACCAGGTGCGCCACCTGCTCGGGTTCGCGCACGTCGCAGCGCAGGAACTCGGCGCCGGGCAACGGGTTCTCCGGTTCGGTCCGGCCGCAGGTCTCCCGGCGCCGACCCCGCGCATACCGCCGGTTATCAGCACGACCGCATCCGCCAGTCGCAGGTCCAACGTCACCGGCGAACCTTCCGTCCCTGCCGCGTTTCCGGTTCCCCCGCCAATCTACCAAGCAATCGCTAGGTTAGGAAGCAGAGGAACGGCGGGCACGGTGCCCGGGCGGCCGCGGCCTGTGCTTGACTGCCGCCATGACCTCCGAGGACGGCACCTGTCCCGTCGAGGACGCCGACCTGCACGTCCGGCGCCTCGGGGACGGTCCCCCGCTGCTGATGATCGCCGGGGGAATCGGCGCCATCGAGACCTACCAGGCACTGGCGGCGCGGCTCGGCGAGACCTACACGGTGCTGACCTATGCCCGCCGCGGCCACTTCCGCAGCGCCGACCGGAGCGACGGGCCCCTCACCGTCGAGCGGCACGCCGACGACGCCCGCGCCGTGATCGAGCACTTCGGCTACGGCAAGGCGCTCGTCTTCGGCAGCAGCGCCGGGGCGCAGATCGGACTGGCACTGGCGACCCGCCATCCCGACGCCGTCACCGGCCTGGTCGCGCACGAACCACCCGCGGTCCGCGTGCTGCCCGACGCCGAGGACTGGCTGGACTTCGCCGCCGAACAGGTCGCCCATGCCGCGTCCGGCGATGTGATGACCGCGTTCAAGGAATTCCTCGGCTCGATCGCGGGAGCCGGGCTGCCCGATCTGAAGACGATCCGGATCCCCCACGAGGCGGAATGGAAGGCGCTTTTCACCCGCGAACTGGCCGGGTTCTACGGGTACCTTCCCGACGTGGCCGCGCTGCGCCGCGCGCGGCTGCCGATCGTGCTCGCCGCCGGGGAGGCAAGCCGCGGCTACTACCACTACCGCCCGGCCCGTCTGCTCGCCCTCGAACTGGGCCTGCCCTTCGTCGAGACGCCGGGCGCGCATCTCGCCCCGCAGCGGCACGCCACCGGGTTCGGGGAAGCGCTGGCCGACCTGCTCACGGACCTGGTGCTCTAGCCCCAACACCGGAGTCCCGGACGTAATTGGCGAAACGCCACCAAACCTCCCCGCCGGAAGGTACCCTGGGCAAAGCGGCCGGGGGTTCACCCGCCGGTCGCGTCCCGGCGCACTCCTCCCCCTCGGGCGCCGGGACAAAGGCCCCGGGCCGCGCCCTCCTCCCCCAGCTCGGCGCGCCCGGGGACCCCTTTACTCCACTGTGGACCGCACTGGCGCCACGATCGCCTGCTCCGCCGGTTGCCCGCCGCGCCCGGCCACCCGTTCGGCCGCCGCCGCGCCCAGCAGTACGACCAGGTTCGCCGCGAGGCCCACCAGCCCCACGTTCACATGCCCGACCAGCCCCGGACTGACGAAGGTGAGCCAGACCACCACCAGTTCACCGACGATCAGCCCGGCCAGCACCGGGACCTTGCCCACCGCGACGCGCTTGGTGAAGCCCAGGACGTTCGCCGGGGCCAGTTGGACCGAACCACTGTAGGTGAGCAGCAGCAGGTTCGCCAGCAGGTCGGGCCGGAAGATCCCGAGCAGCAGGGCCAGCGCACACGCCACCACCACCGTGCCGTGGTTGACCCAGAACTGGGTCCTGGTGCTCCTGACCCGCACGATGTTGCGGGCCACCAACGAGGAAATGCCGATGAGAATGCCCGCGGCGGGTACCATCGCGGTGGCGATCGCGGCCACCACCACCAGCCCGGTGGCCCAGCCCGGCAGCACGTCCTTGCTCAGGCTCAGCAGCACCCCGTTGGAGTTGCTGCCCTTCGGCAGTACGAGGATCGCGGCGAAACCGATGATCATCGGCAGCAGCAGGCACAGCTCGTACAGCGGCATCCAGGTGTAGTTGCGGCGCAGCACCTTCGGATCCCGCGCCGACATCACCGCGGGCCACGAGTGCGGCAGGCACATCAGGCCGACCCCGATCGCGCTGACCAGCATGCTCGTGATGAACCACACGTGGTCGTTCGCCCCGGCATGCACCGTCAGCACCTGCGGGTGCAACTGGTCGATCCGGTGGAACACCCCCGAGATCCCGCCCGCGAAATGCGTCGGCACCGCGATCAGCAGCACCACCAGGACGATCAGCATGATCACGTCCTTGAAGTACGAGGTCGCCGCGACCCCGCGCAGTCCCGCCCACAGCACGAACCCCACCACCAGCAGGCAGCCGACCACCATCGACAGCGTGGAGGAGGCCGCGTCCCCGGTCACCAGTTTGACGATCAGCCCGAGGCCGGTGATCTGAAGCTGCAGGTAGGGCAGCACGAACAGCACGCCCAGCACGGCCGAAAGCGTGCCCAGGGTGCGGCTGCCGAAGCGGTCGGTCAGGAAATCGCCCTGGGTGAGGTACCCGCGCTCCTTGCCGAGCGACCACAAGCGCTTGGCGAGGAAGAACAGCACCATGTAGCCGATCGGCACGTACGGCAGCGAATACATCGCCGCGACCCCGCCGCTGAAGGCCAGCCCCGCCATGCCGAGGAAGGTGAAGGTGGTGAAGACCTCCCCCGCCTGCAGGAACCACATGGTGATCGCGCCGAAGCGGCGGCCGCCGACCGCCCATTCGGCCAGATCCGCCGCCGGGGTGCGGCGGCCGAGGAAACCGAGCACGCCGATGAGCACGATCCCGGCGAAGGTGAAGATCAGTATGGTCGTCATCGATCCTCCCCGCGCCGCGCCATCATGCGCTCGGCGATGAGGAGAGCGGGGGTGCACAGCACACACCACACCGCGCCCCAGACCATCATCTTCGGCAGGCCGAACCACAGCCCGGCACTGTTCACGAACGGGAGAAACGGCATGATCGCCAGCGCCAGCGCGGGGATCAGGGGGACCAGGTAGTACGCGCGCAAGTCTGTCTCCTTTTCAGTCAGGGCCTGAGCCGCCGCGCCGCGAGCTCGGCGAGCAGTGCGGCACCGTCGGCGACGACACTGTCGTCGAATGCCGCACGGGGAGAGTGGTTGAAGGGCGCCTCCTCGGGGTTGTCGCCGACGGTGGCCCCGAGGAAGGCGAACGCGCCGGGCACGCGCTCCAGCACGCGCGAGAAGTCCTCCGAGCCGGTCATGGGATTGGGCAGGAACGCGAAGCGTTCCTCACCGAAGACCTCGCGCACGGTTTCGGCGACGAACTCGTGCCCGGACTCGTGGTTGGCGGTGACCGGGTACTCCTCCTCGTAGCGGACCTCGGCGCGCAGGCCGTGCGAGGCGGCGATTTCCTCGCACAGCTTCACGGACAGCTCCGCGATCCGCTGCCGGGCCTCGCGGGAGAAGCTGCGGATGGTGGCCTCGAACGTCACGTCGTCGGGGATGATGTTGCGTTTCGTCCCGGCGTGGAAGGTCCCGACCGTGAGCACCACCGGATCGAACAGGTCGAACCGCCGCGTCACCATCGTCTGCAGCGCGGTCACCATTTCGCAGGCCACCGGGACCGGGTCCAACGCCTGCGACGGCCGCGAGCCGTGCCCGCCTTCACCCACCACCCGGACGAAAAGCCCGTCCGAGGCCGCCATCAGCGGCCCTGGACGGGAGGTGAACAGCCCGCGGGGAATCGCCGAGGACGTCACGTGCAGTCCGAAGGCGGCATCGGCGGGCCGCCCGGCCGCCTCCAGGACCCCCTCGGCGATCATGTGGCCGGCGCCGTCGAATCCCTCCTCGCCCGGCTGGAACATGAACACCACGTCCCCGGCCAGCCGGTCCCGGTGCGCCGAAAGCAACCGCGCCGCACCGACCAGGCCCGCGGTGTGCAGGTCGTGGCCGCAGGCGTGCATCGTGCCGTCGTGGCGGGAGGTGTAGTCCACCCCGGTCTTCTCGGCGACCGGGAGGGCGTCCATGTCCCCGCGCAGCAGCACGACCTCGCCATCACCGGCTCCGCCCCGCAGGACCGCCGTCACCGAGGACAACCCGGTCCCGGTGGAGATCTCCAACGGCAGGCCGTCCAGCGCCGCCAGCACCTTCTCCTGAGTCTTCGGCAGAGCAAGGCCCACCTCCGGAATCCGGTGCAGATCCCGCCGCAGGGCCACCAGATCGTCACTGAGCGCCGCCGCGTCCTCGAGCAGGTTCATCGCTTCCCTCCCAGTCGAAGCCAGCTGTACTTTGATGATCGATATTGCGACAACCGGGCACCGTCGGCCGGGTCATCGGAAGAATCCGTCACCATCGGGCTCCCTGAACAAGGAATCCACCGTGCTGAGCGAAACCGACCTCACTTTGGTGAACGCACTCCAGGTCGACCCCCGCGCGCCGTGGTCGCTCATCGGCCGGACGATCGGCATCGGCGCGGTCACCGCCGCGCGACGATGGCAGCAACTGGCCGGCGACGGCCGGGTGTGGATGTCCGCCTACCCCACCGGGGCTCTGGCCGGGCGGCTGGCGCTGGCCTTCGTGCAGATCGACTGCGCCCCGGGCGAACCGCTCGCCGTGGCCGCCGCGCTGGCCCGCGATCCGCACGTGCCGACCATCGAGTACGTCGCGGGACCGTGCGATCTTCTCGTCCACGTCGTGGCCGCCGACCTCGCCTCCGTCACCGAGTACATCGCACACCGGTTGTCGCGCCTGCCCGGCGTGGCCAGCACCCGCACGCTGGTCTCCGCGAAACTGTTCAGCGAAGGCAGCCGGTGGCAGGTGCGGGCGATCTCACCGGAGCAGCGCGACGCCCTGGCCACCCGGGCCAAGCAGGCGATCGGCGCTCCCCGGTTCGACGAGCTCGACCGGCAACTCATGCTCGCGCTGGGGGAAGACGGCCGGGCCTCCTATTCGGCCATCGGCGCCCGTCTCGGCGTCAGCGCGAGCACCGCCCGTCGCCGCGTCGAGATCGCGCTGGGCAGCGGTTCGATCCGGCTCCGCTGCGAAATCGCGCGTTCGATGTCGCCCGCCCCGGTCACCATGATGCTCTGGGTCCGGGTTCCACCCGACCGGCTGGAATCCACCGCCCGCTCGCTGGCGAGCCTGCCCGAGGTGCGGATGTGCGCGGCGATCAGCGGTGCGGCGAACCTCCTGGTGGTCGCCTGGCTGCGGGTGCCCGCCGATGCCGTGCCCCTGGAAAGCTCACTCGTGACCAGGCTGCCCTGGCTGGACATCGTCGACCGAGCGGTGACGCTGCGCAGCGTCAAGCTCATGGGCCGCGTCCTGGACGAGACCGGCCGCGCCCGGAGCCAGGTACCGCTGGACTTCTG
>NZ_VJWX01000023.1 GCF_007713715.1 Amycolatopsis rhizosphaerae | reverse complement strand
GTTGCCGGCCAAGCAGCAACGGCCGGCAACCGCGCACCACGACGAGCTCGCCCCCATGCTCGATCATCGGTAAGGTTCAGCGGCACTTCAGTCGTGCTTCTCCTTCTCGCCGGAACCGTCGAAGGACCGAAGCCGCAGGCTGTTCGAGACCACCAGTACCGAGGACAGCGACATGGCCGCGCCCGCGATGAGGGGGTTGAGCAGGCCGGAAGCCGCGAGCGGCAACGCTGCCACGTTGTAACCGAATGCCCATGCCAAGTTGCCGCGGATGATCCGCAACGTGCGGTCGGCGAGGCGGATGGCGTCCGGGACGACGCGCAGGTCGTCGCGGACGAGCACCAGGTCGGCCGAGCGCAGCGCGATGTCGCTGCCGTGGGCCACGGCCATGCCGAGGTCGGCGGTGGCCAGTGCCGGCCCGTCGTTGATGCCGTCGCCGACCATCGCGACCCGGGCACCGGTGGCCCGCAGCGCCTCGATCTCCCTGGCCTTGTCCGCGGGCAGCACCCCGGCGCGGACCTCGTCGACACCGATCTCGGCGGCGACGGCCCGAGCCGCGACCTCGTGATCGCCGGTGAGCAGCACCGTCCGCAGTCCCTGCGCGCGCAGCGCGGCCACGGCCGCGGCGGCGGAGGGCTTGACCAGGTCACGGACCTCGAGCATCCCCGCGACCTCTCCGTCGACCGCGACCAGTACCGGCACGGCCCCGGCCGCCTGGGTGGTGCCGACGTGCCCGGCGATCTCCTCCGAGAGTGCTATCGAGCGTTCGCCGAACAGGCGGGGACTGCCGACGAGGACGACGTGACCATCCACAGTGGCCTCCGCGCCGAGGCCGGGCAGCGCGGTGAACGCCGAGACCTCGGGCAGTTCGGGCAGTTCTGCCCGTGCCGCCTCGACCACCGCCGCGGCGATCGCGTGCTCGGAGCCGGACTCCGCGGCGCCGGCGAACCGGAGCAGGTCGCCGCGGCTGCGCCCGGCCGCCGGGTGGCAGCCGAGGACGGTCATCCGGCCGGTGGTCACGGTGCCGGTCTTGTCGAGCACGACCGTGTCCAGTCGCCGGCTCGCCTCCAGTGCGTCCGGTCCCTTGATCAGAATGCCCAGCTGGGCGCCGCGGCCGACCCCGGCCATCAGTGCGGTGGGAGTGGCCAGGCCGAGCGCGCAGGGGCAGGCGATGATCAGCACCGACACGGCGGCGGTGAAGGCGTCCCGCACCGGGTGCCCGGTCAGCAGCCACCCGCCGAGCGTGAGCAGGGCGAGCACGAGCACGACCGGGACGAACACCGCGGAGATCCGGTCGACCAGCCGCTGCACCGAGGCCTTCCGCGCCTGTGCCTGCTCGGCGAGCGCGGTCATCTGGGCGAGCTGGGTGTGGGTGCCCACGGCGGTGGCGCGCACCACCAGCCGGCCTTCGCGGTTCACCGAGGCGCCGATCACCCGGTCGCCCGGTCCCGCCTCCGCGGGTACGGGCTCGCCGGTGACCGCACTGACGTCCACGGTGGACCGTCCGCTCTGGACCATGCCGTCCGCGGCGAACGCCTCACCTGGCTTGACGACGAACAGATCGTCCACGGCCAGCTCCCCCACCGGAACCATCCGCTCGGCACCGTCGCGCAGGACGCGCACTTCCTTCGCGGCGAGCGCGTCCAGGGCGGCCAGCAGGCCCGCGGCGTTGCGCCGGGACCGGCTCTCGAAGTAACGACCGGCCAGCAGGAAGGTCGTCACGCCGGCTGCGACGTCGAGGTAGATCGCGTCCGCGCCGGCCGCGGTCGGCCCGAACCCGACCCAGTAACCAGGCTCGTGGCCGCCGAACAGCGTGACCCAGGCCGACCAGGAGAACGACGCCAGCACCCCCAATGACACCAGAGTGTCCATACTGGACGAACGGTGCCGCAGGTTCCGCAGTGCCGCGCGGTGGAACGGCAGTGCCGCCCAGAACACCACCGGCACCGCGAGCGCCAGGCACAGCAACTGCCAGCCGGAGAACCGCAGTGACGGCACCAGTGCGAGCGTGATGGACAGGTCGCCCAGCGGCACCGCCAGCAAGGCGGCGACGATCAGGCGGCGGCGCAGGTCGCGTACCCGCGTCAGGGTCAGGTCTTCGTCGTCGTCCTCGCCGCGGACCCGGGCGCCGTAGCCGGCCTTGCGGATCCGTTCGACCAGCAGGTCGTCGCCGAACCCGGCGGGGACCTGCACGGTGGCGCGCTCGGTCGCGTAGTTGACCGAGGCGCGGACGCCGTCGAGCTTGTTGAGGCTGCGCTCGACCCGCGCCGAGCAGGCGGCGCAGGTCATTCCGGTCACGGCCAGCTCGACCGTGCGAACCTCTCCGGTGACCGGGTCGGCGATTGTCATGCGTTTCTCCATGGATGAACCAGGGCCGGGGTTGGTGGTGGGGCCGGGCAACTCGTCAATCTCGTCGTGACGCCAGTTGCGCGAGCATCGCGTTGTACGCCTCGAGTTCGCCGTCGCCCCTGTGATCGGCTTGGCGCGCGTGCCGTTCGTCGACCCGCGCCCACTGCACCAGCAGGGCGACCACCATGACGACCATCGGGATCTCCCCGCTGGCCCAGGCGATGCCGCCGCCGAGCCGCTGGTCGGCGACCAGGTCACCGGCCCACGGCAGGGCGAGGTAGTGGTAGTAGGTGTAGGCGATCACCGTCTGCCTGCTCATCAGGATCACGCCGAAGAAGGCGTGGAACGGCATCACCGCGAAGAGCATTCCCAGCCGTGCCAGGTGCGGCAACCGCCGCGGCGTCCGGTCGGCGCCGACCACGACCCAGGCGAACAGGTAGCCCGACACCAGGAAATGGACCTTCATCAGCTGGTGCGCCCAGTGGAACAGCATGGCCTCGCCGAAGAGAGGCGAGAAATAGAGCGCGTAGAACGATCCCGCGAACAGGACCGCCGCCACCGCGGGGTGCGCGTAGAACCGCGTCACCGGGGCGTGCAGCAGCGAGACAATCCATTCGCGGACGCCAGGGACGTCGCCATGCGCGCCCGCAGGCAGGGCGCGCAGGGCGAGAGTGACGGGCCCGCCGAGTACCAGCAGCACCGGCGCGAACATGTTCAGCGCCATGTGCGTGACCATGTGCAGGCTGAATGTTCCCGGCGCGTACACACCGAGCCCGGACGAGGTGACGACCAGGACGATCGCCCAGCCGGCGAGCCAGGCGGCCACCCGGCCCGGCGGCCAGTGGTCACCACGGCGCCGCAGCCGCCGGACCCCGAGCAGGTAGGCGGTCACCGCGAACACGGCGGCAGGCAGGAACACCAGGTCGGGACGCCAGGCGAGAACGAGACGGGAAAGCGTCTGAGGCGCGTCGAGGCCGTAGCCGAGCAGAGTTTCCTGAACCGTGGCCGGATGGTTGACGAACGCGGGCGGGACGAGCACGGTCAGCGCCGCCGATCCCCCGGTGCCCAGCGCCAGCAGGAGCAGCTCCGCCACGACCAGCCGGAGGCCGGACCGGCGGCGCCGCCACGCGGCGACACCGAATCCGGCGGCGAGCAGCAGCGCGGTCTCGACGGCGAGGACGAGACCGTATCGACTGACCAGCCCGTCCGGCCGTACCAGCACGAACCCGGCCATCGCGCCCGACACGGCGGTCACCACGAAACAGGTCATCGACAGCCGGTGGTAGCGGTGCAGAACGAGGCCGGGCACGGCGGGCGCGCGCCGCAGCCTCGCCAGCAATGCCACCAGCGCGCCCAGCCAGGCGCTCGCCGCAGGCACGTGCCAGAACATCGCATTGGTCGCCAGGTCGTGCCCGGCGCCGACGGACGCGTGCCCGGCGGCCACCAGCGGCAGCAATCCCGCCCCGGCGGCCACCGCCGCGGCGACCACCGTCCGCCAGGCCATCGCCGACCAGGCCAGCGCCGTCGCCACGGCCGCCGCGACCACGACACAGAGCCAGGCTTTGGGCTCTTCGGCGGCGCTCAAAGTCGGCAGGAAGACCTCGGGCCGCAGCATCCGGGACACCGGCAGGCCCGCGGCGGCCGCCGCCGAGAACGGCACGGCGGCGAGCGCGGCGGACAGCCAGCAGGCCGCGCTGCCCGCGGCGAACCGGCACGCCGCGTACGCGTCGGCCGACAGAGCACCACCGCGCCGCCCGGGCGCGACGAACGCGGCGAACACCAGACCACCGAAGCACCCCGCGGCGGCCGCGTCGGCCGCGAACCGGACGACGGCGAACCCGTAGGTTGTCAGTGGGCCCGGATCGGAGTTGCCCAGGGGCGCGTAAACGTCGCCCGCGGTCGCGACGACGAGCAACAGCAGGGCCAGCCCGGCCACCACCGCCGTCACGACCACGGCGCGGAACCGGGACGTCTTCACCCCCCAGGGGTCGGACCGCACCCGGCCCGGGTTCCGGGGCATGAGATACATCACAGGCCGAAAGACGTCGGGCGGCCGCGATGCCCCGTCCCGCCGGTCACTATCCTTTGAGGACGGTGGGACGGCATCGGCACGAGTCGCCTTCCTGGCAGCCGCAGCGGCAACCGGAAGGACAGCCGCACGGCGCGGAACCCACGCCCCAGAGGACGTTGGGCTCCGGAACGCACGCTGGGCGGGCCCCTGCGGGTACGGCTCGCGCCGTCTCAGCCACCGCGCCCCGGACTTGTCTGTCGAAGGCCTCGAGCAGTGAGGGCGCGAGGTCGGGGCAGGGCACGGCGTGGCGAATCCGCAGCAGGCGGGTCACCGCGACCGTCCGAGCCGCGGCATCCCGGCACGCCGGGCACAGCGCGAGGTGGCGCTCGGCGGCGACCTCCTCGGCTGGCGATGCCTGACCGTCCACTATGGCCGACACCGTCTCCCAGCAGCCTTGACAGTCCACATCGGAGGAGTCGGACGGGACGCCCGGCCGGTTCCCGGCGACCTCGCCCGGTGACCGGCCGGTCCGGGTTCAGGCCGCACGGCGGCCGGTCGGCCGCTGCGGGAACCGCCGCCGGTGCGGCCGGTCCCCTGTCGCGGCCGCCGGCGCGCCGGGCGCGGTCGTGTCCGAACCGTCCGAACCGCCCGGAGCGTCCGGAGTGGTCAGGCGGTCGGCCGACGGCGGCGCGGGCGAGCGGGCGTGTTGCCTGCGCACCGCGAAGAGCAGGGCGACTCCCACGACGACCAGCCCGTGTGAGCCCACCCGGTCGAACGCGACGTGCCCGGCCGACAGGTCGACACCGGAGACGATGCCGAGCACCAGCACGAACCCGGCGAGCGCGGGCAGCAGCCCCGCGGCCGTCGCGGGACGCAACGCGGCCCACAGCAACCCGATTCCGATGGCGACGTTCCACGCCGCGCTCTCGTTGCCGAGGTGGACCGCGGCGGCGAGCCCGACGTGGCCGACGTCCGTGCCCAGCAGCTCGGCCAGACCGAGCCCGCTCTGCACGAGCGCGACCAGACCCAGCGCCAGCCGCAGGCCCCACCGCTGCGGCCGCGGCGCCGGCACCTCGGCCAGGATCCGCGCGGTCAGGTCCGGCACCCGGGGTGCTTCCCGGACCACGGTCGCCCGCCGCAGGGCGGACGCCCGTTCCTGCCACGCCCGGCACGCCGGGCAGACGGCCAGGTGCCGATCGAGAATCGCGTCCGGCACCGCCGGCCGCTCGCCGTCGATCCGGGCCGAAATCGACTCGCGCATTTCGGAGCAGCTCATATTCCCATAATCGTCCACCGGGCGGTCCCGATTCCGATGGGCTTCGGCTACCGTGTCCCTTCGTGACCTTCGGAAGGGACCGCGACGACGAGCGGACCACCACCCTCGCGCTGGCCGCGGCCCGCGGCGACCAGCACGCCTTCGAGGAGTGGGTTCGCGCGACCCAGGCCGACGTGTGGCGGTTCGTGGCCCACCTCACCGACACGACCGTCGCGGACGACCTCACCCAGGAAACCTACGCCCGCGCGGTCACGGCGCTGACCCGGTTCGCCGGCCGCTCCTCGGTGCGCACCTGGTTGCTGTCCATCGCGCGCCACGTCGTCGTCGACCACTTCCGCGCCCGCTCCGCGCGGCCCCAGACCACGGACCAGGACTGGGAAACCGTCGTCGAAGCCGAATTCGCTCGCCGCGCCCGCCGCGGCTTCGAGGACCTCGTCGAGCTGGGGCTGCTCCTGGAGGGGCTCGACCCCGAACGCCGCGAAGCCATCGTCCTCACCCAGATCCTCGGCTACTCCTACGCCGAAGCCGCCGAAGTCTGCGACTGCCCGGTCGGCACCATCCGCTCCCGCGTCGCCCGCGCCCGTGAAGACCTCCTCGCCGCACGAGACCAGCGC
Organism: Amycolatopsis rhizosphaerae; assembly: GCF_007713715.1. Taxonomy (GTDB): domain Bacteria; phylum Actinomycetota; class Actinomycetes; order Mycobacteriales; family Pseudonocardiaceae; genus Amycolatopsis_E; species Amycolatopsis_E rhizosphaerae. The sequence continues at coordinate 24,838 of NZ_VJWX01000023.1, read as the reverse complement.
GACAGCGCCGTGTGATACTCCTGGTACTTCTCAGCCGCGCAGTTCCCGCAGCAGCACGCGAGGCCGCCCGTCGACCGGGTCGGAAACGAGGCTTCCGTCCACCGCGAACACGTCACGGAAGACCGCCGGGGTGAGCACCTCGGCAGGCGGCCCCGCGGCGGCGATGGTGCCCGCCTTGATCGCGACGATCGTGGTGGCGTACCGGGCCGCGAGGTCCAAGGTGTGCAGCGCCGCCAGGACGGTCACGCCGAGCGAAGCGACGAGGCTCAGCGTGGACATCTGGTGCGCCGGGTCGAGGTGGTTGGTCGGTTCGTCCAGCACCAGCAGTTCCGGTCTCTGGGCCAATGCCCTGGCCAGCAGTACGCGCTGCCGCTCACCACCGGACAGAGTGGACAGTGGCCGGTCGGCGATACCGGTGGCGCCGGTGCGCTCCAGTGCCTGCGCGACGATCGCCTCGTCGGTGGCGCCGAGCCGGTCGAAGGCACCGAGGTGCGGGTAGCGGCCGAGCCGGACCGCTTCGCGCGCGGTGAAGTCGTAGCCGCCCGGCGGGTCCTGGCCGAGCACCCCGACCCGGCGCGCGACATCGCGGTGCCGGGCCGCCCACACGTCCTCGTCCCCGAGTAGCACGGTCCCCGCACGGGGCCGCAGCGCCCGGTAGACGGTTTTGAGCAAAGTGGACTTCCCGCTGCCGTTCGGGCCGATCACGGCGACGAACTCGCCCTGGGCGATGGTCAGCGTCGCGTGGTGGACGGCGGGCAGTTCGGTGTAGCCGGCGGCGACGCCGTCGAAGACCAGTTTCACGACAGGCCCACCGTTCCGGCCGCGCTGCGGCGCAGGACGACCAGGAACAGCGGCACCCCGACCGCGGCGGTGAGGATGCCGATCGGCAGCTCGGTCGGGGCCAGCAGCAGGCGCGCCGCGGTGTCGGACCAGACGATCACGAGCGCGCCGAGCAGGGCGGTGACCGGCAGCGCGCGGCGATGGTCCGCGCCGACGAGCAGCCGGGTCAGGTTGGGCACGATCAGCCCGATGAACCCGATGCTGCCGGACACCGCGACCACGGTCCCGGTCAACAGCGTGACCACGACCAACAGCATCGCACGGGCACGCGCGGCGTCGAGGCCGAGTGCGGCGGCGCCGTCATCGCCGAGCACCAGCAGGTTCAGGCGCCCCGCGCCCGCCGCCGCCAGCACGACCAGCACCAGAACCACGGCCGCACAGGTCAGCGCGAGCGGCCACTGGGCGCCGGCCAGGCTGCCGAGGATCCAGAACAGGATCTGCTGCTGTGCGTCGACATCCTTGGTGCGCAGCAAAAGGAACGAGATGACGCCTGCCAGCAGTTGGCCGACGGCGATGCCGCTCATCACCATCCGGCCCGCCTGGATCCGGCCCGCGGTGCGCGAGATGCCGAACACGACCAGCGCGGTGACCACCGCACCACCGAACGCGGCCAGCGGCAGGGTGAGCAGCCCGGCGACGCCGACGCCGAAAGTGGTCAGCACGAGCACCGCCCCGACGCCGGCGCCGGAGGTGAGCCCAAGGACAAAGGGCTCACCCAGCGGATTGCGCACCATCGCCTGGGTCAGCAACCCGGCCACGGCCAGCCCGGCGCCGACGAAAACACCCTGCAGCACACGCGGCACGCGCAGGTTCCACACGATGAAATCGAACGGTCCCGGCGCGCCGCCTCCGGCGAGGTGCGCGCCCACGATGGACGTCACTTCACCGGGCGGGATGGACACCGGCCCGAGGCCGACGGCGGCCAAGGAGGACACGACAAGGGCGGCCGCCAGCACGACCAGCACCGCAACGAGCGGAATCCCGCCGAGCAGGCCGCTGCCGCGAGGCCGGTACCCACGCGCCATCGTCACTTGTGGAGTGCCTCGGCGATCTTGGCCACGGCCTCGCCGTTGAGCACGCTCGGCGAGAGCAGGATGCTCTGCGGCACCACGGCGAACCGGCCTTCGCGTACCGCCGTGGTGCCGGCGAGCACGGGGCTGCTGCGGATCGAGTTCAGCAGGTCGTCGTCGCCGCCGGGTGAGAACCCGGAGATCACGACGATCGCCTGCGGGTCACGCCTGACGACCTCTTCAGCGCTCAGACTGGCGAAGTCCTGAAGGGCGTCCTCGGCGATGTTCCTGCCGCCGGCCAGGGCGATGACGCCGTTGGCCAGACCGGTGCCGCCCTGGACCATCACCGGCCGCCCGGCGGCCGGCGGGGCGGACAGGGCCAGGACCCGCATCGGCGTGCCCGAGGTGCGCTTCGCCGCGTCGATCGATGCGGTGATCTGGGCGACCAGTTCGGCGCCGCGCTGCTCGACACCGAAGACCTTCGCCGCCTGCAGGATGAACGCGGTCGTCGAGGACAGGTCCTTCACCGCGGAGCCCTTGGCGGCGTCGCAGGCGACCAGGGACTCGGCCCCTGCCTTGGCCAGCTGGGCGACCGTCGGCGTGCCGTCGAAGCCACCGAAGCTGTAGCCCGAGATGCCGACCACGAGGTCCGGCTTGGCCGCGATCACCGCCTCGGCGTTGCCCTGCCCCGGGTCCAGCACCGGGATCTTCGCCAGCTTCGCCGCTTCCTCCCCGGTGAAGGCCTTGAAGAAGTCCGGCGCGGCGGTGCCGACGATCCGGTCGGCGACGCCAAGACGTTCCAGGATCGCCGCCGCGCCACCGTCCATTGTGACCACTCGCCGGGGCGGGGAGGACAGCCGCGGCGGTTCCGGGCAGGCCGGCGCCTTCGGGTGCCCGCCCATGCCCACGGAGCTGGGAGCGGCCGGTGAAGACGCCGCGGCGGGCGAGGCCGGATCGGCGCCACCACAGGCCGAAAGTCCGAAAAGGACAGTGACGGCCGCCACCGTCCAGCGCAGTGCTCTCACCGGGTTTCTCCTCGAGCGGTTGTCGACGTAGGTCGGAACAGTCGTCGCAGGGATCGCTGAGGAAGTTCCCCCGCCGTTCCCGGAAAGGTCAGTGAGTCAGCTCACAGGAACCTGTCCGGAACTCACACGATCGAGTGGCCGACTTCTGCGTTCGAGCCCGAAGTTCCGGGCCGCGCTGGGAGGACTTTTCGCGATGTCGTCACGCTCGCATTCGCCCGGACCGCCCGAGGTGGACCGCTGGCCGCTGGTCGCGGCCGGTGGGCTCGTTTCCTTCGTCGCCATGCTCGACATGAACATCGTCAACGTCGGGCTGGCCCCGATCTCCCGTGACTTCGGGATCTCGCCGGGTGCCGCACAGTGGGCCGCGCTGGCTTACCAGTTGCCGGTGGTCGCGTTGCTGGTGCCTGCCGGGAAATGGCTGGACCAGGTCGGGCTGCGCCCCGCGCTGCTGGCCGCACTGGCGGGGTTCACGATGTTCAGCCTGTCCTCCGCACTGTCGCCGTGGCCCGCGTGGCTCTTCGTTTCCCGCGCGGGGCAAGGGATCTTCGGCGCGGTGCTGTTCGTACTGATGCCGGCGATCGCCGCCAGGTCCGTGCGCCCCCAGGCGCGTGGCCGCGCGATGAGCGTGCCCGCGACGCTCGGTCCGCTCGGTGCCGTGGTCGGCCCGGCCGCGGGTGGCCTCCTGCTGGACGCGTTCGGCTGGCGCGCGATCTTCCTGGTCAAGATCCCGTTCTGCGTTGTGGCGTTCGCGCTCGCGCGGCGGCACGCGCCGGCCGGCGGTGCACTGCGCGGCCCCGATCGCCGGGCCGCGCTGGACGGCGGCCTGGCCGCCGCCGCGCTCACCTCGGTGCTGCTGGCCCTGACCTTCGGCGGGAACGACCCGCGCTGGCTACTCCTGCTCGCCGCCGCGGCCGTGCCGTTCACTTTGTGGCTCAAGGGATCGGGCGCCGAACCGGTGCGTGGCCTGCTGCGGGACCGCGGTCCGGGCCGGGTCACGCTCGCGGTGCTGGCGCTGGCCGCCGCGTTCGGCGCGATGAACTACCTCGTCGCACTGCACCTGCAACGCAGCGACGGGATCAGCGCTGCCGCGACCGGGCTGACCATGCTGGCCTTCTCGGCGGCGATGGCCGTGTTCGGGCCGGTCGGAGGGAAGCTGGCCGACCACTGGGGTGCGCGCCGCACCACGGTCACCGGCGCCGCGCTGACGGCGGCCGGTCTGCTCCTGTTGCTCCCGTTGGGCACCGGCTGGCATCCCGCCGACGTCGCGTGGCGGCTGGCCCTCGCGGGCGCCGGAATGGGTCTCTACGGCGGCCCGGCCCAGCTGCTCGCGCTCACCTCGGCCGCCCCGGAGCGGATGAACACCGCCGGCGCGGTCGTCCAGCTCGGCCGCAGCCTCGGCTTCACGCTCGGCCCGGCCCTGGCCACGACCGGGTGGGCACTCAGCGGCTACGGGGCGAACGTCCTGCCCGGGCTCGTCCTCGCCGCCGTCGCCGCCTGCGCGGCGGTCCCCCTGCTCGCGTTCCGCCCTGCCGCAGCCACTGCGACAGCGACCCGTTCCTGACCGAAAGGAGCACCCATGTGTGGAATCACCGGCTGGGCCTCCCACCACCGGGACGCCAACGCCCTCGCGCCCGTGCTGGACGCCATGACCGCCACCCTGGCCCCGCGCGGCCCCGATGCCGCGGGCACCTGGCTCGGGACCTCGGCCGCGCTCGGGCACCGGCGGCTGTCGGTGCTCGACCTCGAAGGTGGCCGCCAGCCGATGACGGCGGGCGGTGTCGTCCTCAGCTACAGCGGCGAGGTCTACAACCACCATGAGCTACGGGGCGAGCTGCGCCGCCGCGGGCACGAGTTCCGCACCCGCAGCGACACCGAGGTCGTCCTGCGCGCCTACCAGGAGTGGGGCACCGAGCTGGCCGCGCGGCTGCACGGCATGTTCGCCTTCGCCGTGTGGGATGGGCCCCGGCAGCGGCTCGTGCTCGTGCGTGACCGGCTCGGCGTGAAACCGCTGTTCTGGGCCGAGATCGACGGCGGGCTCGCGTTCGCCTCCGAACCCAAGGCGCTGTTCGCCCACCCCGAACTGGAACCGAGGGTCGGCGCCGACGGCCTCCGCGAGGCCTACAGTCTGCTGTTCTCGACCGGCGCCACGCTCTGGCGGGGTGTCCGGGAGGTCGACCCGGGCGGCATCGTCGTGCTGGACCGGGACGGCATCACCGTAACCCGGTACTGGCAGCTGGAAGCGCATCCGCACACCGATGACCGGGACGCCACGATCGAGCGCGTCCGCGAGCTCGTCGGCCACGCGGCGCGTACCCAGGTCGAGGCCGACGTCCCGGTGTGCAGTCTGCTCTCGGGCGGCCTCGACTCCAGCGTCGTCACCGCGCTGATCGCCGACGAGCTGCGCGCCGAGGGTGGGCGGCTGCGGTCCTATGCCGTGGACTACAGCGACCAGGCCGAGCGGTTCACCGGAGACGTCCTGCGCACCGGTCACGACACGCCGTTCGCCGCCGAAGCCGGCGCGTTCACCGGCACCGACCACTCGACCGTCGTCCTCGACCCCATGGCGCTGCTCGATCCCGCGAACCGCGCGGCCGTCGTCGCGGCCCGCGACTCGCCGATCGGCGTCGGCGACATGGACACCTCGCTCTACCTGCTCTTCGGCGAGATCCGCAAGCACTCCACCGTGGCGCTGTCCGGCGAGGCGGCGGACGAGGTCTTCGGCGGGTACCCGTGGTTCCACAACCCGAAAGCGCTGGCCGCGCCGACCTTCCCGTGGCTGCTGGTCACCGGTGACCAAGCCGCCGTCCCCCTGCACCCCGACGTCGCGGCGAAACTGGACATCGCCGCGTTCCGCGACGACACCTACCGCGACGCCCTCGCCGCGGTGCCGCACCTCGACGACGAAACGCCCGCCGAGCACCGGCAGCGGGAGATGCAGCACCTTTCGCTGACCCGCTGGCTGCGCCAGCTGCTGCACCGCAAGGACCGGCTCAGCATGGCCCAGGGCCTCGAGGTCCGCGTCCCCTATTGCGACCACCGCCTGGTGGAGTACGCGTTCAACGCGCCCTGGGCGCTGAAGAGCTTCGATGGCCGGGAGAAGAGCCTCCTGCGCGCCGTCGGCACCGGTCTCGTCCCGGAGTCCGTGCTCACCCGGCCCAAGAACCACTACCCCACGACCCACCACCCGGACTACAACCGGGGCCTGCAGTCCCTGGCTGCCGAAGCATTGTCCACTCAGGACGATCGCGTCCGGGAAATCGTCGACGAGACGCGGATCAAGCCACTGCTGGACACCCCGCCCGACCGGCTCGAGTGGGGCCACCGGCTGCGCCTGGAGCGCGTCGTCGACCTCGCTCTCTGGCTCGACCACCACAACCCCGCCATCACGCTCTGAACCAGGCAGGAAGAAGACCCATGCAGCCACTGGAAGAACCTGTCCCGCTGTACGGCCCCGAGTACAAACGCGACCCCTACCCGCTCTACACCGCGATGCGAGACAAGTGCCCGGTACACCGCGTCACGTTCCCGAGCGGCGTCAACGCCTGGCTCGTCACCGGCTACGACGCGGCGCATGCGACGCTCAACGACCGGCGGCTCGGCAAGAACCACGCGCTCGGCAACGACGGCTGGCGCGCGCTCGCGTCGATCATGCCCGAACCCCAGCACTCCCAGCTGCAGGTGCACCTCCTGCACCAGGACCCGCCGAAGCACACCACCCTGCGCCGGCTCGTCCTCGACTTCTTCGCCCCTCGGCGCGTCGAGAGCCTGCGCCCGCGGTTCCAGCAGATCGCCGACGCCCTCGTCGCCGAGTTCCCGGCGACCGGTCCGATCGACCTCGTCGAGCGGTTCGCCGCCAGGTTCCCGTTCCTCGCGCTGGCCGAGACGATCGGCCTGCCACCGGCACTCGCCAAGGACTTCCGGCGCGAGTGGGGCAAGGTCGTCGCCCCGGTCGGCCCTCAAGATCCCCGGCGCCCCGAGTACGAACGCCTCCTGCACGGCCTGCAGTCCTACATCGCCGAGGTCGTCGCCCACAAACGCCAGACCGGCGGCGACGACCTGCTCGCCGCGCTCGTCACCGCACACCGAAACGGCACCCTGAGCCGGGAAGAGCTCGACTCGATGATCTTCCAGCTGCTCGTCGCCGGGCAGGAGCCGGTCACCAACCAGATCACCACCGCGCTGGTCGCGCTGCTGCGCCACCCGGACCAGCTGGCCCTCCTGCACCGGGAACCGGACTTGCTCCCGCAGGCCGTCGAAGAGTTGCTGCGCTACGACAGCGCCTTCGAGCTGACCACCTGGCGCTTCCTCGCCGAGGACGCCGACCTGCACGGCCGGCGCGTCCCGGCCGGTGACTCGATCATCGTCTCGCTCTGCGCCGCCAACCGGGACCCCGAGCGGTTCCCGGACCCCGGCCGGCTCGATTTCGACCGCAGCCCGAACCCGCACCTCGCGTTCGGGCACGGCATCCACTTCTGCCCGGGCGCCGCCCTGGCCCGCGCCGAGTTGCAGATCGCCCTCGGCACCCTGCTGGCCCGGCTCCCGTCCTTCCGGCTCGCGATACCGGAGGAGGAGCTGGACTGGATCCCCGCGGTGCTTGGCCGAGGGGTGAGCGGCCTCCCCGTCACCACCGACTGAACCCACACCACCCCCGAGACAGGTGCCGCGGACCACCGCGGCGCCATGCCGTCGTACCCGCCTGGAGATCTCGATGCCCACCACCACCCACGCAGGACGCCTCGCCACCGCGATCCTCGGCCTGCTGCTACCCCACCGCCGGGGCACGGACAACGCACCACCGGCCGCGTTCACCCCGCAGCTCGACCGGCTGCGCGCCTTCGTCGAAGCGGGTGAGCCGATCCTGTTCACCCTGCCCGGCTTCCCGTGCAAGTCCCCCAATCCCGCCAAGGTCCTCGGCAGGCTCCCCGACGCCGGGGAACGCCTCGCGCTACGGTTCCTCGACCGCCTCTGCACCCGCATCGCCGAGGTGTACCTGCCCGGCGTGCGAATGCTGATCTGCTCCGACGGCCACGTCTTCGGTGACCTCATCGGCGTCCCCGACGACCACATCGACGACTACGCCGCCCACCTGCACGCGCTCATCGAAGCCGGGAAAATGGACGCCCTGGGTACCTTCGACCTGCACGACATCCTGGGCGACGCCTCCTACGACGAAAAACGCCGCTGGATCGAAGCCGAATACGCCCCGGCCATCGAGGAGGTGCGCGCCGAGGTCCGTCGCCACGAACAGGCTTTGCGGCTCTACCGCGGGATCACCCGCTTCCTCTTCGAAGACACCGCCGATTTCGACGGCAGCCGCTCCGCCCTGCAACGCCGCTGCCGCGAACGCGCTTACGGCGTCGTTCGGCGCAGCACCGCCTGGGGCCGCGTCGTCGAACGCCGCCACCCGAACGCCGTCCGGCTCTCCATCCACCCCCAGGCGGCGGGCTCGGCCAAGTTCGGCATCCGCCTCCTCGACGCCCCCGACATCTGGACGACACCCTGGCACTCCTGCGTGCTCCGGCACCCCGACGGCCGGGTGGAACTGCTGCCCCGGCACCGCGCCGAACGGCTCGGCACCCTCGTCGAGCGCGACGGCCGCCCCGACCACTTCCGAGCGAACTGAAACGACCACCGCGGGGCAGTGCCCGCCATCTCACTGCCGAACCCTCGAATCGACTCCACAATGCCGTCGTCGCGCCGGCTGAGAACGGCCGGGCGCCGCACCCCTGACGTGAAGAGGTGCGACGACCCGGCGTGTCTTCCGTCGTGCCTGCGCCACGCTGACCAGGCCACTGGTCGCCAACGGTTCAGGGCCGCCGAACCGCATCGGAAACCCCGCCTCGTCGAAGCGACCGGCGAATGCTCGGACAGGCTCGGCGAACGCCGACGGGAATCGCCTTCCGTCAGACCCCGAGGCGTTCGGCGGCCAGCTGGGTGCCCGCCACCCTGGCGGCGATCTTGGCGAACGCGATGTCCCGTGAGGTCGAGGTGTCGTCGGCGAACGGCGCGAAACCGCAGTCGTCACAGGTGCCCAAGCGGTCCGGGGACAGGTGTTCCGCCGCCTCCAGCACGCGCTCGCACACCTCACGCTCGCTCTCCACGCGCGGGTCGATCGGGTCGGTGACGCCGACGAAGATCCGTTGTCCGTCCCGGACCTGCTTGCCGATCGCTTCCAGCACCGCACCACGGTCCGGTTCACTGGCCAGCTGCAGGTAGAAGTTGCCCACGTTCAGCTCGAACAGCGCGGGCAGCAGCGTGAGGTAGTCCACGTCCAGGCTGTGCGCGGCATCCTGGTCGCTGCCGGGGCAGCTGTGCACCCCGATCCGCTGCCGCTCTTCGGCCGAGAACCGTTCCAGGACTGCATTGTTCAGCTCGATGAACGAGCGCAACAGGCCTCCGGACGGATCGAGCTTGAGCGACAGCCTGGCCTCGGTGAAGTCGAGTTGCACCCGGTGCGCCCCGGCGGCCAGGCAGCGGCGGATGTCGGCTTCGCTCTCGTCCATCAGATCCGCGAGGAACTCCTCGCGGCCATAGCCGTCGATCCCGTCCGCGGGATAGATCAGGCTCAGCGCCGACGGCGCGATCACCGCCTGCTTGACGGGGAGTTTCGTGTATTCGTGGGCGAGGCGCAGGTACTCGTCCGCATGCACGGCGTACCGGAACGGCCCGGCGGTCAGCCGAGGCAGTTGCCGGGTGTGCCCGTCGACGAAGGGGATCACGACACCGTCCGGGGCGAGCGAGGAAACGCCGTCGAGCGGATAGGTGGCGAAACTCGGTTTGGCCTGCTCGCCGTCACTGACGACCGGTGAGCCCGTGGCCATGAAGCGGTCCATGGTGTCGGCCAGCGCCAGTTCCCGCAGTTGACGCAGGCGTCCCTGATCGATCTCCCCGGCGCCAAACGCACGCAGTCCCTCCACAAGGAACGGTGGTCGCGGGATGCTGCCGATGGGCTCGGTCGGGAGCGTCATGAAATCGGTTCCTTTCCGTCGATGGTCATTTCCTGTGCCGGGATCAGGCGTTGCCGCCACCCGATCCAGACCGCGGCGGCAGCCGAGCACACCGCGAGCGCCGCCACGGCGATCAAGACGTCCGATGCCGAGGTGACGATCGTGGCCAGCAACAGTGGCCCGCACAGGCCACCGAGGCGGTTGTACAGGGAAACGGTCCCGGTGAACCGGCCCCGGCCCGCCGGGTCCGCGAGGTCCGCGGCGATGGGCAGGAAGATCGCGGCCATGACGTTCACCGAGAACAACGCGGCCACCAGCGCGCCCGCGCACAGCCAGGACGCCGAGGCGGTGACTCCGGTCGCGGTGAGCGCCAGCAGCAGCACCGCGGTGGCCGCGGCAAGGCCCGCGGCGAACCGGACCGGGCCGAACCGCCGGTAGCCGAGCATCAGCAGGACCGCGCACGGGACCATGACCACCGCGGCCAGCGTCAGCCACAGGTTCGCCGTGCCGGCCGCGAGCCCGCCCGAGCGCGTCAGTGTCGGCACCCAGGTGCTCAGCCCGAACGTCAACACCCCGATCAGGAAGGCGTAACCCCGTTGCAGGCCGACGGTCAGCGCTCGCCCGTGTGCGGCCGCCGCTCGTCCCGCAGCCGGGGCCGCGGCCCATTCCGGCACCCACGGGGTGAGCGCGGCCAGCAGCAGCCCGGTGGGCACGCCGATAAGCCACAGCACCCGCCAGCCGAACACCGGTTCCAGCCACAGCGCCGAGCCCGCGGCGACCAGATAACCGATCGCGGTGGCCACCACCGACAGCGCCACGACCACCGAACCCCGCGCCGAGATGCCCAGGGCGTCGGTGAGCAGCGTGATCAGCAACGGCGCCAGCCCGCCCACGGCGAGGCCCATCAGCCCGCACATCGCCAGATTGCCCGCGAAGGAGGGCATGGACCCGCACATGCTGGTGGTGGTGAAACCCAGGGTGGCCAGCAGGTAGGTGCCGCGGCGGCCCCACCGGTCGGCGAGCAGGGCGAAGACGATGGCGCCGGCACCGGTACCGGAAAGCCCGGCCACGGCCAGAAAGGACGCGCTGCCAGCGCTGATCCCGTACTCGCCGCGCATGCCCGGGATCACGAAGCCGAGCGTGGAGGTCTTGCTGATGTCGATGGTCAGCGCGGCCGTGCCGATCACCGCCACGGCGAGGCTTCTCCGGCGCCCGGGGGGCTCCACTCGCCTGGGCCGCCCGCGTCCGGCGATGCCCGCCACCACCAGCAGCAGACCCGTTGCCCCCACCCACATCTCCGGCATGTCCGACAACGCCATGCCGTGCAGGGGATTGCTCGCCGGTGACCCCGGGGTGTCGGTCATGCCGCTCATCGAGAACGCGCGCGCGAAGCAGGTGATGGCCGCGGCCACGGCGAGCACCGCGCCGGCGGCCAGCAGCCAGGAAGCACGGCGCCGTGCACCGACATCGCCCGATGTGTCCATCGTCCTTCCTTTCCTCCGAACGGCGGCAGGGCCGCACACGCCATGCCCACGGCGGCGATCACGGCGGCGATCACGATGTGCTTTCGGCCATCGCAGGCACCGCGGGCGGGCTGGCCAGGCCCCGCCGCCGCTCGGCCAGCACCAGCACCAGGCCGCGCAGCACGCAGGTGATCACCAGTGCGAAGAAGAACCCGAACACCACGCCGCAGGCCACCAGCAAGCCGTAGACCAGCGCGTTGGTCAGTCCGAACACCACCTGGTTGCGCGGTTTCACCGGCACGGTGGCCGGATCCGTGATCATGTAGTTGGTGTAGATCACGAAGGCAAGCCCGGTCATCGGCACCAGGGCGGCGATCAGCGAGTGGTCCAGGACCAGCCAGCGCAACACGGCCTGGAGGACGAAGCCGCCCACCCAGCCGAGGATCAGCGGGATCTTCCGGGTGAGCCCGGCGTTGAGCATGGTGCCCGCGATCAGGATGGCGACCGGCAGCAGCCAGTCCCAGGCGCCGGTGATGTAGTTGGTGAAGTGGTACGGCGGGGCGATGCCGACCCAGCCGAACAGCAGCAGCGTGACCACGATGCCGCTGTTCGACGGGTTGAGCACATGCCGGAGCTTTCCGCGGACCCGCAAGCGGATCACGTACTTCGTCGCGTGCGCGGCCACCACCGCGAACAGGTACGGCCACACCGAAGCGTTGCCGTACAACAGCATCCCGCAAGCCAGTGCGGTGATGTGCGCGGGCAGCAGGAAGGTGAACACCGCCTTCGGTCCGCCGGCGTACTGCGGAATGCGCCCGTGCGCCCAGCTGTCCAGCCACTCCAGGCAGAGCGCCACGGCGTAACTGGTCACCATCGCCAGCAGCGGGGTGATCGGCGACTGCTCGAAGCCGAGGAGGAGGTGACCGGCGAGGTTGAATGCGGTGAGGGAGAGTGCGAACCGCTGCAGTGCCTTGACCCGGACGTCGGGCCGGGGCGTGGTTCCTTCGGCCTGCTCTGGGCCGGGCACCGGAGCAGGCCAGGGTTCACGGGTCTGGGTTGTGCTCGTCATCGCAGGACCGCCGTTCCGTCGGGGCCCAGCACCACGGTGTGGTGACCGGGGATCAACTCGATATCGGTGCTGTGCAGGGAAGTCCCGTCCCGCCAGGTGATCGTCGCCCGTGCCGGTGCGCCGTCGGGCAGCGCGAGGTGTACCTGGCTCGCCGACACCCCGGCGTGACCGTTCGCCGGGTACAGCTGGGTTTTCTGCGGGTAGGCGCCGTGCACCTGGACGATGGCGCCGATCGCGGCACGGTCCCCGCCCGCGGCGCCCGGCTGGACGAGGTTCAGGTCCACGCCGAGACCGCGGCTGGGCGAGACGTTGCGCAGCAGGACCGAATCCTCCCACTGGTTGGCCACCAGTACGTCCAGCCTGCCGTCGCCGTCCACGTCCCCGAAGGCGAGCCCGCGGGTGTTCCACGGGTCGCCGATGCCGACCGCCCCGGCCAGATCGGCGTAGCGGCCGCCGGGTCCGCGCACGTAGAACGGGTTCGTCTGGTGCCCCGACAGATCGTCGCCGAGCTGGAAGTGCGGCCACGCCTGCGGGTAGCGCACCAACTCGTCGTTGCCCATCGCCAGTTCCTGCAGTTCCGGCCATCGGTCGGTATCACCCTTCAGGAAGCCGGTGGCCTGCATCAGCTGGTCGGTGCCGGAGTTGTCGAAGTCACCCGCCTTGACGTCCCAGGCCCAGCCACCGCGGGCGAGCCCGAGATCCTCACTGCGCTCGTCGTAGGGCACCTTCCCGGCGAGCAGGTCGCGCCCGTCGCCGGTGGGGACGAAGGCGAAGTTGCTTTCCTGCAGCGCATACGGGGTGGTGATATTGCTGACCATGATCATCGGCAGTGCACTGTCGCCGAGATAGCTGAAGGTGACGCCCATGCCCTTGAACGAGTCGTGCCCGAGCACCTCCGAGCGGGGCGTGCGCAGATCGCGCGTGCCGTTCACCTCCGTCAGCCGCACGTGTCCGGGCGTGGAGGTGTTGACCAGCAACTGGTCCGGACCGAAGTCGTTGGCGACGTAGACGTCCGGCAGGCCGTTGCCGGTGAGATCCTGCAACCCGATCGCCAGCGTCCACGACTGCGCCGAATCCGCCGGGATCGCGGTGCTCGCGTCCACGACCGCGGGAGCGGCACCCCGCACACCGGTCGGCCGTAACAGCAGCAGACGGTTCGTGCCGCCGTTGCGCGCCTTGTTCATCCCGTCCTGCATCTGCATCCGGTAGTCCTCGGTGGCGCTGGTGTCGAGCACCTTCGCCCCGTCCGGGAAGTAGTTGCCGACCAGCAGATCGAGGTGCCCGTCGCCGTCGATGTCCCCGACGTTGAGCACCGAGGTGTTCCACACCTCCATCGGCGAGATCAGTTCGGCCGCCCGGAAGTCCGTGGCCGACGGCAGGACGCCGGGTGCGGACTGGTTGAGGAACAGCACCGGCGAGCGGCCCCAGTAGTAGACGATGAAATCGAGGGCGCCATCCTCGTTCACGTCGGCCGGGACACAGCCCATCGGTGCCATCGTCGCGTCGTAGGGCAGGCCCTGCGGGACGAGATGGAAACGCGGGTACTGCGGTCCGCCCGCGCCGGGCACCGGCAGCACGGTCACCGAGTCGTCGCGCGGGTCGACCAGGCAGGCATCGGCGGAGCGGCCGAGCCCGCGCAGGTCCACGAGCGCCACGGCCGCACCCACGGCCGAGATCCAGGCGCGTATGCCCTCCAGCGAGGGCTCGACGGCCCGCTGTCCCCTCGTTCGCGGCGGAGCGCTGTTGAGCGGGCTCTTCTCGAAACCGAACGGGGCGGCCAGTGCCCGTGTCTCCGTCCCGCTCAGGCTCGGTCGCGCGGTCAAGAAGCCCGTGACGGCGGCGAGCACCACCGCGACGAGCACCGGGACAACCTGTCGCCACCGTCCGTGCATGCCTTTCCCCCAGACATCGTGATTAAGGTTTTTTGAACCGACGTCGTCCGAACCGGGCGGGCCTGCCGACTCGCGGCCGATCCGGCCGCGGCTTCCTCCGGGCCCACGAAAACAATTGACGGCTCGCCAATCTGTCTTCGCCGGCGCGATTGGCGGGCCGGTCCCGGAGCGGCCGTGCCGAGAACGGACTCGTTTCCCAGCCCCCTTCCCTGCACACGAGCAGCTCCTTCGTATTGGAATAATCACAGACCCGGCGGCAAACAATTAATCGCAAGCAATCCGACCGGGCCAAAGCCTTTGCATTGATAGCACCCGCTCGCGGGCAGGGTCAAGGATCAAGAGAATCGTCCAGCGCTGACCCGAAAGGGTGATAATCGACCCTTATGTCGTCCAGCCTCTGCGCATGCCAACGCCATCCCGACCCAATCGAACGAACTCCACCACCCGATCCGCCACGGGCTTTTTCCTTCACTTGAAAGAAAAAACATCAGCCCGGCGCACCGGAAAAGAATCGACTCCGCAAACTCGGGCGAAAAATCGGCACCGCGGCGGCGGAAACTCCGGAAAACATATTGTGCCCACTCCTGACGACGGCCGGGAACGGTGGCCGGCGCCGCGCTGACCCCAACCGGTCCCAGCAGGTGCGTGTATCGCCGAATCGCCTCAGCCGACTCCTCGATCTTGATTTCACCGCGACGAGCGCCTCGAATAGGTGGTCATGCGGCGCGAGGACAAGACCTCCGGGCCAACGATGATCATCAGGGCGGGCCCTGACCAGCCGCCACTCAGGAATTCAAGTGCCGGTACCACGCTTCGACGGTGAACGCGTCCTCGCCACCCGGAACTCGGAGGACCCGTCGATTACGGGATGCACTTACTCGATCGCCATCGCTCCGCAGCGCAAGGAAAACCACAGACCCCACTTCGCGGAGACCGGCCCGTACGGAAAGCCGGTACTGCTTCCCCACACCGGTCTCCGGCGACGGCCGACTGCTCGGCCACCGCGTTTTCGATGAGCAGGCGCGGTCGTTCCTCGAACAGGTTCGGTCCCATTTCCGGCAGGTTTTCCATGATGTGGCCGAACTGCCTCGGGCTGATCGGCAGTAATCGGACGGTGAGCATTCCCAGTGCTCACCCGATGATGTCCGGCAGTGGCCGGTCCGCGGAAATCGACGTAGTTTCGCTTGCCGGTCATGGCCACCTCTCGCCGCCGGCCGCAGTCAGCACCTCCGGCCCGAGTGGACACCGAGTTACCCTCTGAATAAGGAGTAACATCTCGCTTCGCCCGTTGAGCGGTACCTCTCGGCCACCGGAGCAAGAACGAACGCCCGAGCTCCTGCCCGTAGCAACGGGCTGTCGCGCCGTCACCGCACCAGAACCGGGCGGCTTCGGTAGCGAATTGATAACTATCCTGCGGTCCCCGGTGCATCCCCGTCCGGCCGGACGATCGGAGGCGGCCTGGGAGCTCACCTGTCCCCTTCGACGTCCTCCAATCAGGACAGGTCCCCTGGGCAACTTTCGCCCTGTCCTGACGACGACCAGGCACCCACCGTTCCTCAGGCTCGCTCTGTCATCTCCAGTGATGTGGCGATTTCGGCAGGAGAAGGCAGATCGGCGATTTCGCCGGCGACCGCCAGTGCCGCTCGGCGGAACGACGGTGAGCCGAGTACCTCACGGCAGCATCGGACGACGGCGTCAGGCGACACCTCCGTCGGCAGCAACCGCACTCCGGCTCCCGCCTTCACCACGGCGTCGGCGTTGTCGAACTGGTCATCGACCTGCGGGAGCACCACTTGCGGGCACCCCGCGCCCAATGCGGTCAGCGCCGTGCCCTGCCCGCCATGCGTGACCGCGAGATCACACGTCCGCAGCGTCTGATCCAGGGGAAGCCTGCCGGCCGCCCGCACGGCCACGGGCAGAGGCGGCCAGGTGGCGGCCACCTCATCGGCCACGGCGACCAGGAGTTCGACGTCCAGCCGACCCAAGGCCGCCAACGTCGGAAGCAGGGTGGCCTGGACCGCGTTCGCACCGAGTTGCGGCAACAGGGTGCCCACCGTCAGGCAGATCCGGGGCTTACCGGAATCTTCGAACGCCCATGCCGGGAGGTGCGCGTCCCCGTTGTAGGGGACGAACCGCAGGCTCCGATGCCCCGCCGCGGGGCGCAACCGCAGGCTCGGCGGCCAGGGATTGAGCACCTGCGCCGGTTCTGGCCACCCCTCGGTCGCCGAGCCGGGCAACTCGGCTCGCGCGCCGAGCCGATAGCCCGCCAGTTCGGCCGCACCCCACCGGTACTCCACCCACGGCACCCCGTGGTCGCCCGCCACGACCCGTCCCGCGAACTCGGCTCGTTCGCTGATGATCAGCGTTGGCTTCCACGAACGCACCAGAGCGTCCGTACCGGACAGGCTGGCCGCCGCGATCCGGCCGAACGCACGTCCGTGGAGGTGGGCCCGGTCGCCCGGTTCGTCCACCGGCGAGGTCAGGAGTTCCGCGACCAGATCGGCGAAATGGGGACTTCGGCCGGACGACGCCACCGGCAGGCCGGAGCGCAGCGCCGTCTGCGCGAACCCTTCCGAACAGGCCACGAGCACCTCGTGGCCTCGCGCCCGGAACGCCCACGCCAGCGACACCAGCGGGAAGAAGTGACCGGCCAGTCCGACAGTCGAGAAAAGTACCCGCACGTGCTCTCCGCCGTAAGTCGTCGAGGGCCCTCGGAAATGCTTCCGGTTGACAAGTCATCAGGATGCCCGCACGGCTCCCTCCCGCGCCAGAGGTGCCGGCCCGCCACCGCATCCGTCGGGGATCCGGATCTCGCGCAACCGGTCCGCTGGAGCGCCACTCCCGTCGCTACCCCCCGGCCAGTGGCGGGACGATGTGCACGGTGCTGTCCTCGCCGACCATCACCCCGTCCCGGTCTCGTCGTGGGAGGGCCTGACCGTCCAGGTAGACGTTGTAGTAGCGAAAGGGTTCGCCGTCCTCCCCGAGGATCCGGTGCCGGTACCGGGGCTCGTCCGCGGCGAACCGCTTCAGGACGTCACCGAGCGGTCCGGCACCGCACTCGAAAGTCGATCCGGAGCCCTGGGTCCAGGCCGTGGACAGCACGATCGTGGCCATTTCACTCCTCCCCTTTCAAGCGTCCGTCGCGCAGCGGAATCCGAGCGCGAAGTTCGACCAGCCGTCCGGGTCGCCGTACATCCGCTCCGTGCAGCGGACCTGGTAGCGGAAGTTCATCCAGGAGCCGCCGCGAATCGCTCGGTACCGGCCCATCACCGAGCGGATGGTGGCGTCGCACTCCTGCCCGCCCGCATAGAGTCTGGCCGTCGAGGCCGTCCACTCGTAGACGTTGCCCGCCATGTCGTGACAACCCGCCGGACTGACTCCGTTCGTGAACGAGCCGACCGGTGTCGTCTGCGGAACCGGTCCGGTCCGCTCGTGGACGCCCCGCCACCAGACCTTCCACTGTTCGAGCGAGGTCAGCTCGCCGGCATGGAACTCCGCGGTGTTCGCCCGCGTCCGGTCCCACGTGTCTCCCCACGGCCAGAGCCGACCGGCCGGACCCCGGGCCGCGAGTTCCCACTCGGCCTCGGTGGGCAGCCGCTTCCCCGCCCAGGACGCGTAGGCGGCGGCGTCCGGCCAGGAGATGTGCACGACGGGGTGGTCCTCGCGATCCCCCACGTCCGCGCCCGGTCCCGCGGGTGCCCGCCAGCAGGCCCCGTCGAGCTCGGACCAGTAGCGGTCGGTGTAGACCAGTCCGTAGCCGTTTCGCTCCGCGTCGGTAAGGTAGCCGGTCGCCAAGGTGAACTCACGGAACTGCGCCATCGTCACCGGAAACGGATCGATCCGGAAGGTCGGCACGGTGACGGCGCCTGCCGCGGTCTCGTCGGCGAACCACTCCGGTGGGAAGGCCTGGCCTTCGGTCTGCAGCCAGTCCAGCTGGTCCGGTGCGGCGCCGGGCACGAAATCAGCGCCGGCGACCACGATCATCTCAGTCATGTGCGCTCCAGGCCGGGTCGGCGGGTCGTGAGTCGGCCGGGACGCCGGACGGCGACGAACAGGCCCCGCCCGGTCAGCCAGCCTGGGCGGTAGTGAGCGTCGCAGCCGGCCGCGTCGAAGGCGGCAAGGTACTGCTCGCGAGTGAACAGGCTCATCACCTCGAACTCGGTGAAGCGGCGGATCCCCGCGGCGTCGGCCACGGTCCACTCCACGTGCAGGTGGGTCGCGTCGGCCCGGCGCACTGAGTGCGAGACCCGTGAGACGACGCGATCCGGCATTCGTACGAGATCCCCGCCGAGGTAGCCGTCGAGAAAGTTCTCCGGGAAGTACCACGGCTCCACGACCAGCACGCCGCCGGGCACCAGGTGCTCGGCCATCCGGCGGATCGCGGCCGTCAGGTCGGCCGGCGTCGGCAGGAAGGCCGCGGAGGTGAACAGGCAGGTGACCGCGTCGAAGTGACGGCCGAGCCGGATCGTCCGCATGTCACCGGCGTGCACCGCCGTCCCCGGCGGGAGGCGGTCGAGTGCCCGCTGCCTCATGGCGGGCGCGATCTCGACGCCCTCCGTGTGGTCGAAGTGCCGGGCGAACTCCGCCAGGTGCGCACCGGTCCCGCAGGCCACGTCGAGCAGCGAGGCCGCGTCCGGGTGCTGCGCGCGCACGATCGCGGTGACGTCGCGCGCCTCGTCCTCCCAGCTCTTGCCGCGGTGCCGGTAGGTGAGTTCGTAGACTTCGGCGTGGTCGGTCCCGAACGCCGCGGGCACGGTGGCGCCGGAAGCCGCGGGCACGCTCATCGTCGCTCCTCCCAGGAACCGGCCCGGCGCGGGTGGCGTGTGAGGGGCACCGTCATTCCTTCCCGTGCAGGTCGTCACTCGGTGTCCGCGATGAGGACCGCCGACCAGATCACTATAAACTTGGTTAGTGAAATTTGACCAGCTTCCTCGACGACCCGGAGGAACCCGCTCGGGACCCCGGCAAGAGAACCGGGCTCAGCCGCCCCAGACCAGGTAGGCCGGTGCCGGACGGCCCGGCAGGAGACGGAGGGCCGCCCGGTCCAGGCCCAGCACCTCGCGCACCGCGAGGTTCTCTCCCGGCCACTTCGGATGGTCGATCTCGTCGAAGGCCAGCACACTGCCCCGGGTGAGGTAGGGCTGCACGGCACGCAGCGCGGCAACGGTCGGCTCGTAGATGTCGAGGTCGAAGTAGGCCAGCGCGATCACCGTGTGCGGGTTGTCCGAGAGGTAACGCGGCAGGGTTTCGCGGACGTCGCCCACCACGACCATGGTGCGGTCGGTGATGTGCGCGACCGCATCGCCCTCGGCATGCGCGTCGACCACCCGGCGCAGGTAGTCGGGGTAGGCCGGGGGCAGGGCGAACCGGCCCGGAACCGCCGACGCGCTGATCCGGTCGACATCGGCGACATCCGGAAACCCGGTGAAGGTGTCGAAGCCCACGATCCGCCGGAACGGGTTGTGCGGCTCACGGAATCCGCGCATGGCGGTGAACGCCGCCAGGTGCCGCCCGTGCCGGACGCCGAACTCCATGATCACACCCGGCACGTCGAGTACCATCCGGTACAGCTCGTCCATCGACAGCAGGTCGGCCATCTGCTGCCGCCGCAGAAACAGCGGCAGCGCGTCGACCAGGTCCGACGCGGGCAGCGGCCACTGCTCGAGCAGTTCGGCGAGCCGCGCCTTCATCGACGACTCGGCCACCGAGTCGTGTGGGAAGACCCGCGGGTCGCGACCGGCCTCCGGCACGGCACGCGGGGCCTGCGGCGCCTGCCGGATCCCCGGCGCGTCAGGCGAACTGTGCAGGGTCATGACGTCCCCTCTCGGTCGCGAGGTGTCCGTGACGCACCTCATTGGACACTGCCGATCGTTAACCAAGCTCAAGTTATTAGCCTTGACTTATATGAAGGCCTCGCGCATGATGATGGGCGTGCACGGGTTCCAGGTCATCAGCGACCCGGTACGTCGTCGCATCATCGAAATCCTGGCGGAGGGCGAGGCGTCCGCGGGCGATGTCGGGCAGATCATCGGGGAAGAGTTCCAACTGTCCCAGCCGGGCGTGTCCCAACACCTCAAAGTGCTCCGCGACAACGGCTTCGTCGCCGTGCGCGCGGACGGGGCCCGCCGGTTGTACCGGATCGTTCCCGGCCCGTTGCGGGAGATCGACAACTGGCTGGAGCGATACCGGGCGCTGTGGGAGAAGCCCCTGTCGGCCCTCGGCGAGGAACTGCGGCGGTCTCGCCCGCATGCCGACGAGGACCAGCCGGGTCACCCCGCCACGTAGTCGTTACCCGCGTACCAGCCGCCGCGACCCTGTGGCAGCAGGTCCAGCACCTGCCACACCGGCGACAGCAGATCGATGCCGCGCTCGGCGCCGTCCGGTGGGAAGCTGGCGTGCACGGTGTAGAAGAACCGCACGTCCTCACCTTCCTTGAGGAGCACCGAGAATGCCGGCCGGGGGGCGCCCGCCTCGGTCTCGGCACCGAGGTCGCTGTTGAACGTGGTTTCACCGCAGGAAAGCAGACGCAGGTCATGCCATCCCCGGCGCCGGCCCCACGCCCGCAGGTCGCCCGGCTCCGCGCCGGCCACGACCGCGAGCGCCGTGTGCTGCGCCAGATGCCGGTGCACGCCCTGCAGCCCGTCCACCCACATCGAGCACATCGGGCAGGCCTCGGAAGCTCCCTTCGGGAACATCAGGTGATAGACGACGAGCGTCCGGTGTTCGCCGAAGAGTTCGCCGAGCCGAGGCCAGCGCCGGCCGTCGCGGGTTTCCTCCTCGAACCGGTAGTCGTCGAGCACGGGACCCGGCGGCAGCGCCCGCCGCGCGGCCGCCACCTCCTCGGCATGGTCCCGCAGGGCCCGCTCCCGGCGCAGGAGGTCGATCCGGGCCGCCCGGTACCGCTCGTCGGCGCGAGCGGGAACGAGCACGTCCGGCGGAATCCCCGCACCCGGTTCCAGGGTGTCGATCTCGGCGACGAACCCGTCGACTCCGTCCGGCATCGGCGACCTCCCTAGTCGGCACTACACCGTTACAGCTGTGCATCCCGCGTAAGCCGGTACGCGACTTTGTAGCAATATTACTGTACACTGGAGATCGATTTCCCGACGAGACCGGGAAACTACGCGGCAGAGCTGGACATACCGGGCGCCTCGGACACGTGACCGGACCGCGAGGTGGCTTGATACGCTCAATTAACACATAGCATCAACGAGGAGCGTAACGGATGACGAAGAAGCGAGACTACGGGCAGTTCTGCGGTCTGGCTTCGGCGATGACGGTGATCGGCGAGCGCTGGACCCTGCTCTTGATCCGCGAACTGCTGATCGGCCCGGCCAGGTTCCACGAACTGGCCGAGAACCTGCCGGGCATCGGGCCGAACCTGCTCTCCGAGCGTCTCCGGAGCCTGACCGCGGCAGGCGTCGTCGAGCACGCGCCGGTTCCCGGCGACGGTCGCGGCCGGCTCTACCAGCTCACCGCCGTCGGTGAGGACCTCCGCGGGCCGGTGCTCGAATTGGCCCGGTGGGGCCTGCAGTTCCTCACCGACGCCGACGCGGCCGGCGCGACCCGGGCCGCGTGGGGCTTTCTGGCCGTGCAGGCGATGACCGACCGGGCCCATGTCCCTCAGGTCGACGAGGAGTACGAGTTCCGGGTCGACGACGAGGTCTTCACCATCCACGTCGCCGACGGGACCGTCAAGTTCCACCGTGGCCCGGCCGCCCACCCCGTGATCGTCATGAACAGCGATTCGGCGAGTTTCGTCCGGATCGGGGCCCGGATGATCTCGCCGTTCGACGCCATCGTCACCGGTGCGGTCAAGATCGAAGGCGACCCCGAGGCCGTGCACCGCTGCACCAGGCTGCTGCAGCTGGCCTGACCGGCCGTTCGCCCTCTCCAGGCCAGCCGCGCACCGCCGACCCAGGGAGGGATTCCTCATGTCCACGTCCGGCCGAGTCCACCGGCACAACCCGGTCATCCTCGATGGCGGCCTGTCCACCGGGCTCGAGCACGAAGGCGAACCGATCGTCGCGCCGTGGTGGTCGGCGAGGTGCCTGATCGCGGGGCCGCGCAGGGAGCGCGTCCGGCGCGTGCACGCCGCGCACGTCGACGCGGGAGCGGCGGTCGTCACGGCCAACACGTTCCGCTGCAACCTCCGCACGCTGCGCGGAGTCGACCTGGACCCCGGCTCCGGCCACGCCTGGATGGTGCACGCGGCCGTCGGGGTCGCCCGGCGCGCGGCCGGATCGCGGGCGCGCGTCGCGGGCTCGGTCGGCCCGGTGGCCGACGCGTACCGGCCCGACCTCGTCCCCGAGGACGACGAGCTCCGCGAAGAGCACCGCTGGCTCGCCGTGGAACTGTCACGGGCCGGGGTCGACCTGGTGCTCGTCGAGACGATGAACACCGCACGCGAGGCCCTGATCGCCACCGAGGCAGTGCTGGCGGCAGGCCTCGAACCATGGGTGTCGTTCGTCTGCGGCGACGACGCCAGGCTGCTGTCCGGCGAGCCGGTCGCCGTGGCCGCCCGGGCGGTGGCCGACCGCGGCGCTGCCGTGCTCGGGATCAACTGCACCACTCCGGGGCGCACCGGCCCGGCGCTGCGCGCCCTGCGCGAGGTGTACGACGGCCCACTTCTCGCCCAGCCGAACGTGGAGGACCGCACCGCCATCTCCTCGGCCGGGCCGCGGCCGGTCGCCGTTGGTCCCGCCGCCCTGGCTCAAAACTTCGCCGAGTGGCACGACGAGGTCGGGCTCGCCGTGGTCGGTGGCTGCTGCGGCGCGACCGCGGAGCACGTGGCGGCGCTCGCTGCGCGGTTCGCGCCTCGTGAGGCAGGCGACCCGGTCGCGACGGGGGTGTGATCGTGCCCGCGGTCACCGGAACGCCCGTGGGAGCGGCCCGTCCCGGGGGCGGCTCCGCCCCGGTGCCACCGTTCGACCCGGCACTGCTGGCGAAGCTCACCGACACGGCGCTCTCGGTCGCCGTCGCCGGCGGGTGTGCAGAGGCGGAGATGCGCGCCGCCTGCGTGCGGACCGGTCTCGTCGAGGTGCACGACGGCCACCTCGCCGCCTCCACCGACGAGGGTGAGCAAGGGATCGCGGTCCGCGTGCTCTGGCGCGGACGGCGTGGCGTCGCGTCCACGTCGGACCGCACCCCGGACGGCGTGGCGGTAGCCGCCCGGCGCGCGGTCGAACTGGCCCGCCGCTGCGCCGCGGCCGGGATGTCCGCGACCTCGCCGGTGCCCGAGCCGCCGCACCCGGGAACGGCCTGGCTCGGCGGCCACGAAATCGATCCGCTGGAGGTGCCGACCGCAGAGTGGGCCGACGTGCTGGCCGAGTGGAGTGCCGGGCTGCTCCGGGCCGGGGTCGAGCGGGTCCGCGCGCGCCTGCACGCCGTGCGCGAGCGAACCTTCCTCGCGACCCTCACCGGCTCGACCATCACTCAGGAACGGGTGCGTACCCACCCGCTCGTGTTCGCCTCCGCCCGGCATCCCCGCTCCGGGGAACTCGTCACGGCGCGCTCCCTGGGACCGCCGAGCGCCCGAGGGTTCGAGTACCTGCTCGGTCGCGGCTGGGACTTCGCCGACGAGCTCGCCCGGCTGCCCGGGCAGCTTGCCGCGACCGTGCACGCGCCCCCGGTCGAGAGCGGGCCCACCGACCTGGTGATCGCCCCGTCGAACCTGTGGCTGACCTTGCACGAGACGGTGGGACACGCCACCGAGGCCGACCGGGTCCGCGGCGAGGAGGCAGCCTTCGCCGGGACGACGTTCGTCCGGGCCACCGACCTCGGCCGGCTGCGCTACGGAAGCCCGCGGATGAACGTCGTCGCCGACCGCACCCTGGAACACGGCCTGGCCACCGTCGCCTACGACGACGAGGGCGTTGCCACCGGGGAGTGGCCGCTGGTGACAGCCGGTGTGCTGGCCGGGCTGCAGACCGACCGGGCTGGTGCGGCCGCGCTCGGCGAGGCCCGGTCCCGCGGCTGCGCCTACGCCCAGTACCCGCGGGACGTGCCCCTGTCCCGGATGCCCAACGTCTCGCTGCTGCCCGATCCGCACGGACCCACCGTGGACGAGCTGATCGGCTCCGTGCGGCAGGGCCTGTACGTCGAGGGCTCCGACAGCTGGTCGATCGACATGCAGCGGCACCAGTTCCAGTTCACCGGTCAACGTTTCCATCGGATCGTCGACGGCCGGCTAGCCGGGCAGGTCCGGAACGCGGCCTACCGCGGCACCACCACCCGATTCTGGAACTCGCTCGAGGCGGTCGGCGGCCCTGGCACATACGCCGTCTACGGCGCGGACCTCTGCGGGAAGGGACAGCCCGTACAGGCGGCCGCGGTCAGCCACGGGGCGCCTGCGACGCTGTTCCGGGCGGTGCCGGTGAGCCGTACGGGCGCGCCGTGAGCGATCATCTCGCGCGGGCACCACAGGAAATCGCCGAGCACGCGCTGGCGCTGGCGCGCGCGGACCACACCACGGTCGTCGTCGACGAACTGACGGCTGCCGACCTGAGGTGGGCCGGCAACGGGGTCACCCTGCTGTCGTCGCACCGGGCCCGGTCCGTGACGGTCGTCAGCATCATGGGACGGGGCGAGCG
>NZ_VJWX01000239.1 GCF_007713715.1 Amycolatopsis rhizosphaerae | reverse complement strand
GGGTGGTCAGCACTGAGGGCACCCGGATGGTGCCGGGATCGGCGGTGATGGGCCGGAAGTAGACGAGACCCATGGCGCCGAGGAGGACACCGAACGCGATGATCGCAACACCGGCGGCGATCGAGGAGACGGTTCCCGCCCGGTTGGGCATTTGGTCCGCCATCACGGTGCAGAGCGCAACGCCGACGAGAAGGAACCCCAGTGCGGCGACGGCCATGGGTGCGGCGAGAGCGGGGATCGGGCGGAGGATGGTCACGCCTTGGTCTTCATTGTCAGCGTTTCGAGGCGGCCGAGGGCGGCGGACGGCGGGGGCATGGTGGCGATCTCTCGCGCCAGCGCGGCCGCGGAGTCCCGATAGGACGGATCGGCCAGCACGGTGCGGAGCGCGTCCCGGATGCCTTCGGCGGTGGATTCGGCCCGCACACCGGCGCGGGCGCGCACGACCTGGTCGGCGATGTCGAACTGGTCGGTGGCCGCCGGTGTCAGCACCAGGGGCAGGCCGTGCGCGAGGGCACCGAGGACGGTGCCCGCCCCGGCGTGGCAGACCACCGCGTCCACCGACGGCAGGATCCGGGACTGGGGCACGTAGTGCTCGAGGCGCACCGAGTCCGGCTGGGGGCCGAAACGCTCGCGGTCGCCGTCGCGGCCGATCGTGACCACCGCGTTGACCCGCTCACCGCGCACTCCGGCGATCATGGCCTCCAGCAGTCCTGGTCGCGTGTTGTGTGAAGTGCCCGCGGTGACGTAGACCGATTTCGGGTGCGGCAGGCCCTTCAGTCCGGTCGCGGGTTCGCCGGGCGCGGGCAGGATGCCTTCGGGGCGCACCGGCCAGCGGAGGGGATGGTCCCACTCGATCCCGGCCGGTGGCAGTGATTCGGGCCAGATGTCCAGGTAGGGCACCGAATCGTGGCCCGGAAACCGGTCGAGGCCGTGGCGCCGGGCGATCTCCGCGACGCCCCGCCAGCCCCCCGCCATGACCGCGGCGGATTTCGGCGGGCTGATGGCGTGCACGGCGTAGGGCACGCCCAGCACCGCCGCGGCCGTCACCGCCGCGAACTCGGCCGTGCCGGCGAGCACCAGCTCCGGCCGCCACCGCCGGAAAAAGGCCAGCATGTCGTCGATCCGTTCGCCCGCGCCGAGTTCGGCCATCACGCCGACGACGTACGCCAGGCGCTGTTCGGGAGACAGTCCGGCGGTGCGTTTCAGATACTTCTCGCGGTCGAACGAGCCGGTCGGCGCGGGCCCCACCGCGACCGTGGGCAGACCCGCGGCCTCGGCGTGTCCGACCGCGCCCGGCCCGGTCACGAACACCACGTCGTGCCCCGCTTCCCTGGCGGCGATGGCGAGCGGCAGCAACGGCGCGATATGGCTGTACCCGCCCCCGGCGGAGATCAGCAGACGCATCCACGGGAGGCTACCCGGCCATCACGAGCCACTCAACCGTCCATTGAGGACAGCGCAAGGATGTTCAAGACGGCACGGCCGCCGCCGGGGCAGGCTGCCGGGGACGGGTTCCGAAGACAGGAGGCAGGCAATGGCGTCCATCCGCCGTGAAATCGAGATCGAGGCGAGCCCGGAGGAGGTGTGGTCCGCCCTGCGGGACTGGGACGCGCTCCACGAGCGGCTGGTACCCGGTTTCGTCGTGGACACCCGCCGCGAAGGCGACGACCTGAGGATCGTCACCTTCGGCAGCGGGGCCGTGCTGCGGGAGCGCATCATCGCCGTCGACGACGAGGCACGCCGCATCGCCTGGACGGTCGTCGACGGTCCGTACGCCCACCACAGCGCCTCGGCGCAGGTGTTCGACGAAGGGGACGGCCGGTCCCGGTTCGTGTGGATCGCCGATCTGCTGCCGGACTCGCTCACCGGATCCACCGGCGAGGCGATGGCCGAGGGCACCGGGATCGTGAAGAAGACCCTGGAATCCCGGTGACCCTCAGAGCCGGCGGGCGTTGTGGAAGGGCATGCCCTTCATCGACGAGATCTTGACCGGCTGCCCGGTGGTGCTGGCGTGCAGGATCCTGCCGTCGCCCACGTAGATCCCCACGTGGCTGACCGGGCTGTAGAAGAAGACGAGGTCGCCGGGCCGCAACTGGGACGGCGCCACGGGGGCGCCGAGGGTGGACTGCATCGCCGCGTTGTGCGGCAGGGCGCGGCCGGTCTGCTTGAACGCCCACTGCACCAGACCGGAGCAGTCGTAGGCGCCCGGCCCGGCGGCGCCCCAGACGTACGGCTTGCCCTGCTGGGTCAGCGCGGCGCGCAATGCGGCCCCGCCGAGGTTCGAGCCTGCGATCGAGGCGGCGGGGGCGGCCGGAGTGGCGGCCAGCGCGGGCCCGGCGGTCGCCGCGAGCGCGAGGACCGTCATCGCGCTCGTGACCGCCGCGCGGAACAGACGAGTTCCCACGGGAATTCCTTTCGCGTGCGCCGCCCGGGGTTTTCGGGGAACCCCGGGGCGGCACCTCGCGGCCGCGACCGATCGGGGAAGGCCGCAGGTCACCGCGAGAGCGCGAGAAGATTACGAACAAGAAACTACAAAAGTCACTATCGGAGTGTCATTTGACACAGATCAGCGAAATGCTGTAACGGATCACGTGCGAATCGTTGCTTTTCACCGACGGGAACGGCGATGGGTCTTTGCGCGTCGCGGCGGGTTAAGCGTCGGCGGCGGGGCCGGTGGCGCCGTGAGGTTCCCCCCAGTCCCGGCCGGAGGGACTGGGGCAAGCCGTGAAGGGTCCCTTCACAGTCAAATCGACTGTGAAGGGACCCTTCACGGCCAAAACCCACGCGACATTGCCGGAACCCCGGCCGTGAGGGGGCCCCTCACGGGACCCGGGCTCGGGGATCAGGCGGGATCAGGCGGGATCAGGCGAGGTCGAACCGGTCGAGGTTCATCACCTTGTCCCACGCGGCGACGAAGTCGTGCACGAACTTCTCCCGTGCGTCGTCGCTGGCGTAGACCTCCGCGAGCGCCCGCAGCTCAGAGTTCGAGCCGAAGACGAGGTCCACGCGGCTGCCGGTCCACTTGACCGCACCCGTGCCGTCGCGGCCCTCGAACGTCTCCGCGTCCTCGGAAGCCGCCGTCCACGTGGTGTCCATGTCCAGCAGGTTGACGAAGAAGTCGTTGGTCAGCGACTCCGGTGCGGCGGTGAAGACACCCAGCTTGGACTGCTGGTGGTTCGCACCCAGGGCGCGCAGGCCGCCCACGAGGACGGTCATCTCGGGCGCGCTCAGGTTCAGCAGGTTCGCGCGGTCGACCAGCAGGTACTCGGAGGGCAGCTTGCTGCCCTTCCCGCGGTAGTTGCGGAATCCGTCCGCGACCGGTTCGAGCGCGGCGAAGGACTCCACGTCGGTCTCTTCCTGCGACGCGTCCGCCCGTCCCGGCGTGAAGGGCACGGTCACGTCGAAGCCCGCGTTCCCGGCGGCCTGCTCGACCGCGGCGCACCCGCCGAGCACGATGAGGTCGGCCAGCGAGACCCGCTTGCCGCCGGTCTGGGAGGCGTTGAAGGACTCCTGGATCCCTTCCAGGGTGCGCAGCACCACCGCCAGCTTGTCGGGCTCGTTGGCCTCCCAGCTCCGCTGGGGTTCGAGGCGGATGCGCGCCCCGTTCGCGCCGCCGCGCTTGTCGCTGCCGCGGAACGTCGAGGCCGACGCCCAGGCCGTCGACACGAGCTGGGAGACCGAAAGGCCCGAGGCGAGGAGCTGCCCCTTGAGCGCGGTGATCTCCTCGGCGCCGATCGGCTCGTGGTCCACCTCGGGGATCGGGTCCTGCCAGACCAGCGTCTCCTGCGGGACCAGCGATCCGAGGTAACGGCTACGCGGGCCCATGTCGCGGTGGGTCAGCTTGAACCAGGCGCGGGCGAAGGCGTCCGCGAACTGGTCCGGGTTTTCCAGGAAGTGCCGCGAGATCTGCTCGTAGACCGGGTCGAAGCGGAGCGCGAGGTCGGTGGTCAGCATCGACGGCGTGCGCGTCAGCTCACCGGTCTCGGGGTCGGGCACGGTGTTGGCCCCCGCGCCGTCCTTCGGCCGCCACTGGTGGGCCCCGGCGGGGCTCTTGGTCAGCTCCCACTCGTAGCCGAACAGGTTCTCGAAGAAACCGTTGCCCCACTTGGTCGGCGTGGCCGTCCAGGTGACTTCGAGGCCGCTGGTGATCGCGTCGGCGCCCTTGCCGCTGCCGAAGCTGTTCTTCCAGCCGAGGCCCTGCTCCTCCAGCGGGGCGCCCTCGGGCTCGGGGCCGACGTGGGTGTCCGGGTTCGCCGCGCCGTGGGTCTTGCCGAAGGTGTGGCCGCCCGCGATGAGCGCGACGGTTTCCTCGTCGTTCATCGCCATGCGCCGGAAGGTTTCGCGGATGTCGCGGGCCGCGGCGAGCGGGTCGGGGACGCCGTTGGGGCCCTCGGGGTTGACGTAGATCAGTCCCATTTGGACGGCCGCGAGCGGGTTCTCCAGCTGCCGGTTTCCGCTGTAGCGCTCGTCTCCGAGCCAGGTGGTTTCCGGGCCCCAGTAGACGTCCTCGTCCGGTTCCCAGACGTCCGCGCGCCCGCCGGCGAAGCCGAAGGTCTTGAAGCCCATGGTTTCCAGCGCGCGGTTGCCCGCGAAGATCATCAGGTCGGCCCAGGAGATCTTGCGGCCGTACTTCTTCTTCACCGGCCAGAGCAGACGGCGCGCCTTGTCGAGGTTGGCGTTGTCGGGCCAGCTGTTCAGCGGCGCGAACCGCTGCATGCCCGCGCCCGCGCCGCCACGGCCGTCGTGGATGCGGTACGTGCCCGCGCTGTGCCACGCCATGCGGATGATCAGCGGGCCGTAGTGGCCGAAGTCGGCGGGCCACCACTCCTGCGACGTGGTCAGCACCTCGTCGACGTCCCTGGCCAGTGCGTCGAGGTCGAGGCTGCCGAACTCGGCCGCGTAGTCGAAGTCCCCGCCCATCGGATTGGCCGCGGGCGGGTGCTTCCGCAGGATCTTCAGGTTGAGCTGGTTCGGCCACCAGTCGCGGTTGCCCGCGCCCCCGGTCGGGTGGTGGAAGCGCCCTGCCGAGACGGGGCAGCCGCCCGCGGTTTCGTCGTTCATCTCGCCGACAACGGCATCAGGACTGTCAGACACGGGAATCCTTTCCGGGACGTGGAGCAACGGGTTCAGGAACTGGTTGCGGTGGTGCAGGCGGGGCACAGGCCCCAGTAGATGACCTCGGCCTCGTCGATGGCGAAACCGTGGTCGTCGGACGCGGTCAGGCAGGGTGCGGTGCCCACGGCGCAGTCGACGTCGGCGATGACCCCGCACGACCGGCACACCAGGTGGTGGTGGTTGTCCCCGACCCGCGCCTCGTAGCGGGCCACCAAACCGGGCGGTTCGATCCGTCGCAGGAGTCCCGCGCCGGTCAGCGCGCGCAGGATGTCGTAGACGGCCTGATGGGACACCCCACCGAGGGTTTCCCGCACGACGCCGAGGATCGAGTCCGTGTCGGCGTGCGGGTGGCCGTGCACGGCGGACAGCACCGCCACCCGGGGCCGCGTAACCCGCAGTGCGGCCCCGCGCAACATGCGCTCGAAGTCCGGCGTCGTGGACACGCGGGGCAGTCTGCCGCAAAATCTGGAATGAATCAAGTTTTAGTGGGCGGCCCGGTCAGGCCTCTTCGAACACCGAGGCCGCGCGCCCGGCCGTGGCCAGCGCGCGGCGACCGGTGCTGACCAGCCCGAGGACCAGGATGACGGCGCCGAGGCCGAGTACGAGCCACCACACGCCGGGCCCTGGAGCGGTGAGAGTCCTCCCGTCGCGAAATCCCCCGATCGTGCCGGCGATCGCGACCCCCAGGGTGGTGCCGACCTGCCGTCCGGTGGAGGCCAGCGAAGCGGCCACCCCGGCCATCGAGCGCGGCATCCCGGAGACCGCCGTGGTGGTGATCGGCGGGTTGACGGTGCCCAGGAAGACGCCGAAGGGAACGAAGATCGCGAGCACGGCGAGCAGGGGTGTGGCCGGGGTGAGCCACAGCGACGCGGCCCCGCCCAGCGCCAGCGCGGCCCCGGAAACCACCAGGGGCAGGCGGGGACCGCTCGTGCCGACCAGTCGGCCGGTGCGCGGGGAGAGCACCACGACCAGCACCCCGACCGGAAGCAGGCACAGGCCGGTCGCCAGCGCGGGCAGCCCGCGCACGTCCTGCAGGTACTGGGTGGTCACGAACAGGAACGCGCCGAAGGCGCACAGGGCGCACATCGCCATGACGATCGCGGTGCTGAACGGCACGCTGCGAAACAGGCGCAGTTCCAGCAGCGGGTCCGGGCGGCGCCGTTCGTAGCCGAGGATGCCCAGCACGCCGAGCGCGGCCACGGCGAACAGGCCCGAGATCACCGGCGAGGTCCAGCCCAGCCGCCCGGACTCGATGATCGCGGAGACGGCGCCGCCCAGCACCAGGATCACCAGGACCTGGCCCACCGGGTCGAACCGGCGTGCGCGCTCGGCGCGGGATTCGGGCACGAACACCGCGGTGGCCACGAGCGCGACGGCCACGATCGGCACGTTGACCAGGAAGACCGCGTGCCAGCCGAACCCGTCGACCAGGGCGCCGCCGACGATCGGGCCCAGCGCCAGCGACAGGCCGGTGACCGAGCCGAACACGCCGATGGCCCTGGCCCGCTCGGCCGGCGTGGGAAACGCGGTGGCCACGATGGCCAGTGCCACCGGGTTGAGCATCGTGCCCCCCACGGCCTGCAGCGCCCGCGCCGCGATCAGCCAGCCGAGGCCCGGTGCCAGGCCGCACAGCAGTGAACCGAGCCCGAAGACGGCGAGCCCGGCCTGGAACACGCGCCGACGGCCGAAACGGTCCGCAGTGGACCCACCGAGCACCAGGAAAGCGGCCAGTACCAAGGTGTAGGCGTCGACCGTCCATTGCAGACCGGAAACCGGGGCGTCGAAGTCGCGGCGGATCGCGGGCAGTGCGACGTTGACGATGGAGATGTCCATGACCACGACCAGCATGCTGGCGCAGCAGATCGCGAGCACCAGGAAGCGGCGGCGCCCGTCGAGCCCGCCGTCCCGGGTCTCGCGCAGCGTTGAAGAACTCATGGCGGCGACGCTAGGATTTAGAGTGTGCTCGAAGTCAAACCGCCGATGGCGCCCGAGCGCGCCGAAGCGGGCCTGACCATCGCCGAGGCCGCCCGCCGCACCGGGGTCAGCGTCCACACCCTGCGCTACTACGAACGCGCCGGCCTGGTCGTCAGTCCCGTCGGCCGCAACCACGCCGGCCGTCGGCGCTACCACCGGCTCGACCTCGAGTGGATCACCGTCTGCACCAGGCTGCGCGCCACCGGCATGCCCATCAGGACCATCCGGCGCTACGCCGAACTCGTCTCGGCCGGGTACGGCAACGAGCAGGACCGGCTCGCCCTCCTGGAAGCCCACCGCACCGAGGTGATCGCCAAGCTCGCCGAACTCCAGGAGAACCTGCAGCTCATCGACCACAAGATCGACGTCTACCGGGGCCGCCTCGCCGCGGGCGACGCCGACCGGCTCTGGGCGCCGCGGCCCCCGGCGGAGATGCCCTGAGTCCGTCTCCGTGGCGAGGCAGCCGCCGTCGGCCGTGAAGGGTCCCTTCGCGGCCGATTCGACCGTTGGGGATATTCGCCACTGCGTTTGTCCGCAACTCACAAGACCCAGGGTGGGCCCGTGGAATGAATCACGGGACAAAGAACCTTCACCCGGGTCGAATCGCGGCGTTTATGCCGGCGGCCGTCCGGCTAATCTCGGGCAACGAGAAGGAAGGAGGACGGCTCGAAGTAAACATCACGTTCGGACAACATCTCGTGACACTACCATCCGTATTCGAGTGTAAGCGTGTCATTTCTCCGAATGGTTCGAAAAGTGGACGGCGATCGGGAAGGTCGTCGACCCAAGAGATCACATGTGGAGTCGGAAAATGACGAGAGAGCTGGCCGACTGGGTGAAATCGGAAGTTCGCCCATTGCGGGAAAAATCTGTTTCCTGGCTGTCTCAGTACCACTTCTTCCGAGATCCCGCCAGAAGTGCCTTCGTCGACCCGAGGCTCTTCTTCGCACCGGCCGACGGCGTGGTGCTCTACGCGGGCGTGGTGGAACCGGACGAGGCCATCCTCGACGTGAAGGGCCGTTCGTACTCCCTGCGGGAAGCGATCCGCGACCCCTTCTACGACAGGGCGAGCCTCGTCGTCGGCATTTTCATGACGTTCTTCGACGTGCACGTCAACCGGGTGCCGTACTCGGGATTCCTGTCCTATCGGGAGTTCGACCCGCTGGACACCGAAAACCACCCCATGCTGGACCTCGAGCAGGACATCATGGAGAACCTGCGCATCCCGCACGAGCGGGCCGGTTACCTGCACCACAACCAGCGCATGGTGAACCGGATCGACGTACCCGCCCTCGGCATCCCCTACTACGTGCTCCAGGTCGCCGACTACGACGTCGACTCGATCACCCCGTTCACCCTCAAGCAGAACCAGCCCTGCCGGCAGGGTGAACGGTTCTCGCAGATCAGGTACGGATCCCAGGTGGACCTCATCGTGCCGCTGTCGGCGCGCCACCGGTTCACGGCACTCGTGTCGCCGCGCGAACACGTCGAAGCCGGGGTCGATCCGATCGTGGCCATCGACGAAATCCACCCCCTGTCCCAGTCCGGTCAACTCTGAAAGAGCAACCCCGATGAGCTCGTCCGTCAACGCTGCACAAGCCAAGTCCCCGGCCGGCCCGGTCAATCCCAGCCAGCTCGAATGTCCCGCATTTCTGGTGAACGCGCCCTTCTCCTACCGCACCGACGTGGCGAACAACGCCTGGATGCGGGAATTGCCCGACCAGGAGCGTGTGCCGGAACGCAAGAAGGCAATGGTGCAGTTCCTCGAACTGTACCGTTACCTCGCGGGTGGCGCCCTGGTCTACGTCCTGCCGACGCCCCGAACCGAAGGGCTGCAGGATCTCGTGTTCACCGCGAACCTGGGAATCGTGCTGGAACATCTGGACAAAAAGGACGTAGTCGTCCTTTCCAATTTCACCTCCCAGCCCCGCAGGGGCGAGACGGAGGTGGGCCTGCGGTTCTTCGAGCAGGCGAACTACCGCACCTACGTGCCCCCGGCCAAGTTCGAGGGCGAGGCGGAACTCAAACACCTCTACGACAACGTCTACGTGGGCGGGTACGGCCTCAGGTCGGAGGCCGAGACCTACGAGTGGATGCGGCGCCGGTTCGACATGACCATAGTGCCGCTGGAACTCACCGATCCCTATCTCTACCACCTCGACTGCACGGTGTTCCCACTCACTCGCGAGGAGACGCTGGTCTGCACGGAGATGTACGACCGTGCGGAGATCAAGGAGCTCGAGCGCTACACGGACATCATCGACGTCAGCCCCGACCTCTGCATGTCCGGCATCTGCAACTCCGTGCGCCTGCACAACACGCTCGTGAACGCCTCCCACGTGCACGAGTTGAAGGCGGGCACGGAGGACTACCAGTCCGAGGTGGCCAAGAACCGGCGGCTGGAGGACATCGCCGGCTCGCACGCCTTCGAGGTCACGCTGATCAACCTCAGTGAGTACCTCAAGGGCGGGGCACTGCTGTCGTGCATGGTCCTGCACCTCAACCGGCACTCCTACGACTTCCGGCTGGTGTGATCGGCACGATGTCCGCGGATCGGCCGGCGACCTCCACGAGCGGGCGCGGACCCGTCAGGTCCCTGTGGGGCTACACCCGGGGTATCCGCGTCGTGCTCGTGGGGTTGCTGGCCCTCGACCTGGCGGCCAACGCGGCGGCACTGATCCAGCCTCTGGCGGCGCGGTGGGTGCTCGACCAGCTGGAGGCGCACCGGAGCGTGCTCGGTCCGGCCCTGCTGCTCGCCGGGGTGGCGGCCGTCGGCCTGGTGCTGGTGGGACTCTCCACGTTCTTCCTGGAGAGAACCGGGCAGCACGTCGTGAGGGGGGTGCGGCGCGGGCTCGTCGGACGGGTTCTGCACGCCGAAGTCGGTGTCGTCGAACGGCGCGCCGTCGGCGACTTCCTGTCCCGGCTCGGCAGCGACACCACCCTGCTCGAAGAGGACATCGCGGGCTCGCTCGTCCACGCCGCCGCCTCGCCGCTGACTGTCGTCGCGGCGCTGGTCCTCATGGCCACCGTGGACCAGCCGATGTTCCTGCTGGTCGTGGGCATGCTGACGGTGACAACGGTCGCGGAACGGTGGTCGTTCCGCTGGCTGTCGCGGGCCACGGAGGACGCGCAGGCCCGCGTCGCCGGAATGCTTTCCGGCCTTCAGCGGGCGCTGATCGCCTTCCGGACGGTGAAGGCGTCGGGCACCGAGGAGCTCGAAGACCGCCTGATCGGCCAGGAGGCCGACTCGGCCTACCGGGCCGGGGTCCGTGCGGCCAGGGCACGCGCGATCCTCGAAGTGGTGGCCATGATCGCGGTGGACGTGACCTTCCTCGTGGTGCTCGCCGTCGGTGCGGCCCGCGTCGCCGCCGGTGACCTGGGGTTGCCGGACCTCGTGGCCTTCCTGCTCTACGTCATCTTCCTGCGCGATCCGATCGAGACGACCACCGTGGCGGCCGCCGCGCTGTCCGCGGGCCTGGCCGCGGTCAAACGCATCGAGGAGGTGCGCACCCTGCCGCCCGAGCCGGTCACGACGCGAGCCGGGCGGCCCCGGGCACCAGCGGGAGGCGGCACGGGGGACGTGCGGTTCGAGGGCGTCTGGTTCGGCTACGACGGGGCGCCCATCCTCCGGGACGTGACGGTCGGGATGGGGG
>NZ_VJWX01000238.1 GCF_007713715.1 Amycolatopsis rhizosphaerae | reverse complement strand
GCGTCGGCACGGGGCCGACAGTGTCGTATTCCATCTCCGAACGCGTGCTCGGCGAGAACGCAAGGCGTGCCTGCCCGCAGATATTTTCGGGTTCCGACCAGGTCGCGCCTTCTCCCGGTCATTTCAGTGCAGAGCCCGCCATAATCGGCGCCGCCACAGGGACATGAACCCCCCGAGGACCGAGCGGACCCACGTCCCCAACCTGGTATATGCCACCGACCTGCAGCTTGCCTAAAAATTTGTGAGTTTGAAGGGCGTGCGACGGGCGGATGAGCGGGATGCCTGTGTGCGCAGCGGGTTGACCGAACATGTCCGGAACCGTGGCCAGCCCCTGCCCGGGGAACTCGTGGGATCGGGCGTTCGACTTGGGTGTGGCGGGGCGCAGACCTGTGCGGCGCGGGCCCGGAACCGGTAGGGTCGCCATCGCGTCTGATCGGTTGCGCGTGACGAGGGGGCACCGATGACGCGATGCTCGCGGCCGGTGACGGCCAGATCAAATGGGTGGTGACCGACACCGGCGAACTCAGGGTCGCCCCGCACACGGTGAACGGCGAAGAGATCAGCCACGCCGCGATCGCCAACGGCTCGAACGTCCGGGCCGCCGGGCAGGCGAACGTGGCGGGCAGTTCCGACGGGGGCTACTTCGGACTGGACATCGACAACCACAGCGGACACTACTTCCACAACGTGGATCACAGCGGCGACGCGGTGATCCAGGAAGGTGTGGACGCGTTCGAACGGCACGGCGTGCCCGACACCTGGCAAAGGAGTCCCGTCGGTGGCTGAGTCACTGGAATCTCTCCGCTGGCTGGACTCGGCGGCGCAGCGCGAACACCTGCTCGCCGACACCGGTCGTGATGCCAACTGGTGGCTCGGCCTGATCCAGCAGGCGACCCTGCGGGCGACCGATCCGGAGGCGACCGAAGAAGCACGGCGTAGCTGGACGGTTCTCGCGGTGACCCTGCTCGACACGGCGCTGGAGAGCGGTGGGCTGGCGGATCGTGAGGTGGTGACGCGGAAGGCGAAACTGAGCCTGGCTCTGGCGCGCCACGGCAGGCCTGAGGAGTTCTCCGCCGCGCTCCGGCCCGGCCTGGTGGCCCGCGAGTGCTTGGCCCTCGCGGAGATGACACCGGACGAGGCGGCCGCGACCCCGTGGCGGCCACGCGCCGAGGACGTCGAAGTGATGCGACGCCTGCGGAAGGTGCGCAACGTGGTGGCGCCCGCCGTGGAACTGGCCGCCTACATCGAGGACGAATCCACCAAGCGGGAAGTGGACGCATGGCGCGCCGTACTGCCGAAGCTGCCTTGATCTGGTGGCCGGGCGCGGCGGGAAGGGGCTTTCGCACAACCCGGTGCACGACGCCGGAACACTGCGGAAGCAGCTGATCACCTAAGAGCGTCCTCACTTGGATGGTGGGGGAGAGGTGCGGGCAAGATCATGACTTGTGATGGACGAGTTGTCGCGGAGGCTGGTGCCCGACGAGTTGTGGGCGCTGGTGGAACCGCTCGTCCCGGCGGGAAAGACGCGCCCACAGGGCGGCGGAATGTCCCGGGTGGACGATCGGGCGGTTTCACGGCGATTGTGTTCGTACTGACCAGTGGGTGCGCCTGGCGGCATCTACCGCCCAGCTTCGGGGTCAGGTGCTGTCCGACCGGACCGGCCTGCCCCTGACCGTCGCCGTCTCTGCGGCCAACACCCACGACAGCCACGCACTCAAACCCCTGGTCAACGCGATCCCCGCCATCCGCTCTCGCCGCGGACCACGACGCAGGAAACCCGCCAAACCGCACGCCGACAAGGCCTACGGCATCCCCGCCCTGCGCGACTGGCTCCGCCAGCGCCGAATCATCCCGCGCATCGCCCGCAAGGGCATCGAATCCACCGAGAAACTCGGCAAGCACCGGTGGGTCATCGAAAGAACGATCGCCTGGCTGACCGGCCACCGGCGCCTGACCATCCGCTACGAACGCAAACCCAGCCACTACCTCGCCTTCCTCACCCCCGGCGCCGCCATCACCTGCTACAAGAAACTCACCAAATGAGACAAGATCTTAGCTCGACCCTAGGGGTCTTACTAGAACATGTGTGCCTGGATGAAGGCGACGAAGTAGGACCGCGACGCCTGAAGGCGTGCAAGGACCACCCGCATCGCGGGGGGTCCTTTTGTTTGTGACCTCTGCGCTGGTTGCTCCGGCCCGCTGACCTTGGATGGCGTGGAACTCGCCGAAGGGCTCACGGAGCTCACCGTCTGTGATCTTGTCGTCCTCGATGTAGAGGGCGTGGAAGATCGCCTGGTTGAGTAGGCGCCGCTGTTGGTCGTTGCAGCGCCGGTACAGCTTGTCGTGCGCCTCGCGCTCACGCCCGGCGGCGTGGACCAGGACCTGCTTCGCCTTGGACACCGGCGGATCGAGCGGCCGATGTTCCCGTTCGACCCGGACATGCCCGCACCCGCGCTGACCCCGAGCTGCTGTGAACCTGCGCATCGAGCTGAGCACGGACACCGTCGACGGCGCGGTGACCGCGGACGCGCTGGGCGCCGACCGGATCGAGCTGTGCTCGGCGGGGGAGCTGGGCGGGCTGAAGCCGGGGCCCGGCCTGCTCGCGGCGGTGCTGGCGCGGGGCCACCGCGCGGAGGTGCACGTGCTGATCCGCCTGCGGGAAGGGGACTTCCGGTACTCGGTGTCCGAAGTGGACGCCATGCTGACCGACGTGCGGCACGCGGCGACCTCCGGTGCGGCCGGGGTCGTCGTCGGCGCGCTGAACGCGCGGGACGAGCTGGACCGCGCGGTGCTCGCGGACC
The DNA here is from genome assembly GCF_007713715.1 of Amycolatopsis rhizosphaerae. Classification (GTDB taxonomy): domain Bacteria; phylum Actinomycetota; class Actinomycetes; order Mycobacteriales; family Pseudonocardiaceae; genus Amycolatopsis_E; species Amycolatopsis_E rhizosphaerae. The sequence goes on along the minus strand of NZ_VJWX01000238.1, from coordinate 7,966 downwards.
TGATCGCCGCGGCGGACGGGCTGCCGGTCACGGTGCACCGGGCGATCGACGTGTGCGCGGACCCGGTGGCGGCGGTGGGCACGCTGGCGGCGCTGGGCGTGCGGCGGGTGCTGTCCTCGGGCGGCGCGGCGCGCGCCGAGGACGGGGTGCCGGTGCTCCGGCGCATGGTAGCCGCGGCTGGCGGTGCGCTGGACGTGATGGCGTGCGGCGGGATCCGCCCGCACAACGCGCGGGTCATCGCCGAGGCGACGGGCGTGCGCGATCTGCGCGCGGGCCCCGCGCCGGAAACTCCCGGCGCCCCACCGTCAGCGGTGGACTACAACACGCACGCGGTGCTGGACGGGGAGGCCGCGAGGGCGCTGGTCGAGACGCCCTGCTGTCCGGTGCCCTCGGCGGCCGTGCCCCGCCGGGACGGGCCGTTTCGGCGCCGGGGTTCCGTGGTGGTCCCGGCCGCCGGTTGCCGGGCCGATCCCACAGCCGAATTTCGGACCGAGTCGCACCACCGGGTTCCCGAGGCGGTCCCGACCATCGGTTCCCAGACCGAACCCGGCCACCGGTCCCCGGGGTGGCCTCACCACCAGGCCCCGAGCCGACCCCCACCACCGGATCCCGGGGTGGCCGCGACCGAAGCCGCCGCCACCCCGCGCCGTGACCGGCCGGGCCGGTCACCCGGCCGTGCGCCTCCGGATTGGGCGCACGGCCGCGGCGTAGAACTCCGCCGGGTCCTGGGCGAGGCCGGCCTTCGTGGTCCGGCTCCACTCGTCCGCGAGGACCTCGACGGCGCCGTCGGCCAGGCCGTCGAGCGCGGCCCCGATGACCTCGCTCGGCTTGAGCTTGGGCCCGTCGTAGTCGCGCGTCATGTCGGTGGCGGCGGAGCCGAGGTGCACGCCCAGCACCTGCGTGCCCTGCCCGGCGAGTTCGACGCGCGTGCCGGCGGTCAGGCTCCACTCCGCCGCCTTCGCGGCAGAGTACGACGTGGCCCCGTCCCAGGAGAACCAGGACAGTACCGACAGGACGTTGATGATGGCCCCGCCACCGTTGCCGCCGAGGATGTCGGCGAAGGCGCGGGTGACCGTCAGCGTGCCGAAGAAGTGGACCTCCATCTCCCGGCGGACCTGCGCCAGGTCGCCGCGGATGAGGTTCTGGCCGGTCGCGATCCCGGCGTTGTTGACGAGCAGGGTCACGTCCCCCGCCTGCTGGGCGGCCCGCTCGATGCTCTCCGGGTCGAGCACGTCCAGTGCCACGGGCACGACGCCCGGCGTCGTGATGGTGCTGGTGTCGCGCGCGGCGGCGTACACCTTCTTGGCGCCCCGCTCCCTCAGCTGCTCGACGAATTCCCGGCCGAGGCCGCGATTGGCCCCAGTGACCAAAGCGACCGATCCCGCGATCTCCACCATGGTGTCCTTTCCTGTTGTGGTTCCGATCGCAGGGTAGAATCTGACACAGATGTCAGGTTCTACGAGAAGTGGCGGAGGTTACAGTGAGCGAAGCAGACCAGCGGATGCGCATCGGCGAACTGTCCGCCCGCACGGGCGTCAGCATCCGCTCGCTCCGGTACTACGAGCAGCGGGGCCTGCTGACCTCCACCCGGACGACGGGAGCGCAGCGGCTCTACCCGGAAGACGCGGTGGACCGCGTGCGCATGCTGCGCCGGCTGTTCGACGCCGGCCTGTCGAGCGAGACGATCGCCGCGCTACTGCCGTGCGTCGACACCCCCTCGGACGACATCACCGTGGAGACGCTGGAGGTGATGCGACGCGAGCGGGAGCGGATCGACGCGCAGATCTCGGCCCTGCTCACCACGCGCGACCACCTCGACGCACTGATGGCCGGGGCGGCGGACCACCTCGCCCGGCAGCGTGACGACGCACTCGCCGCCACGGCCTGAGCGAGCGGCCGTTCCACCACCTTGCGGCGGTGGAACGGGGAGTCGCTCGAACCGGCCGTCGGGTCCTGAGCACCTCCCCGGGCTTCAGACCAGCGCGCCCTGGAGGAGGTCGGCGACCCGCTGCCGACCTTCGACACGTGGTTGCAGACCAAGCAAGCCGACCTGGCCCCGGCGATCGCACAGGAGGCCGGCCGGTGGGCGCGGCACCTAGTCCTCGGAGGCCGTTTGCGGTGGAGACCAAGTGCGGGTCACTTGTCCGACTATCGCCATGTCTCCCGGGAAGTACACGCCCGAAGGATCGAGGGCCCGGGATTCGGGGAAGAGTAGGTTGGAGACCGCGAACATCGACATCCCCCGCAACTCGATCTTCATGTCAGAGAATTTCTTCTCGAGTTCGCTCTTGGCGTTTGTCACGACCTCTTTTTTCATCTGAGCGAGGGTTTTCATCCCAAAAATCTTGTGGATGGGGTACTTTATGCCCACTTCTGGCGATATGGTCATGTCGTCGAAGGTCACCTTGAACGTTTTCGGATCGATCCGGGCTGTACTTTGTGCACTGAAAGAGCACGAGAGGGTCACGTCATCCCAGTCCACGCTGAGGCGCACGTCGGCGTCACCCGCACTGATCACCGGGTGACGGCCCTGGTACGGGAACGACTCGGTCCAGGTGCGCTTGTAGTTCAGCGACAATGCGGTGAGATCGAAGGTGAGTTGGAGCGGCTGGTAGTCGAAGGTGACCTTGGCGTGCGGATAGACCGAAGTCGTCTTTCCGCTTTCCCAACCTTCCTCGAGTTTCACCGGCAGGTCGCTGACAACCTTCTGGCCGGTGAAAGCCCCGGAATACTGGTGGGTGTTGGGATCGACCCTCACCGTCGCGTCGGCGACCTTGTGCAGCGCCGGAAGCACCTCGTTGTTCCAGAGCAGGTCGGCGGAGAAGTAGACCGCGGCGTCGAAGTCGGCGCTGACCGGCCATGCGGCATCCGGCCAGGACTGGCGCATTCCGTGCACCGGCGGCACCCTCGTGGAGGTGAGGACGTAGATGCCGAGAATCGACGGCCAGTCGTTGCGGTGGCTCGGCGGAGGGGTGAAGGTGCGGAAAGCGAAGTTCCGCGGCTGTAGGTACTCCTGATCCGACTCGAATCGCAGTGAGCCCAGCAGCCAGGGTTGAAGTTCCTGTTTTTTGAAATACTCGACGATCTCGTTGCAGAAGGCCGTGTCGACCTGAGGATCAAGGACGATGTTCTCGAACGCGAACACGCCCCGCGCAGGATCGATGTGCACGGCGTGGAACTTGTCGACATCGCCGGGCAGCTTCTGCAGTTCGGCTTTGGTTCGAACCATGACCGGTTGGGAACTCGTGCTTTCTATGCCCTTCGTGTCCTCGCCGATCGGCGTGTCATTCCGGTAGGTGGTCGTGGTCAGGGTGCCCTCGAGCAGCGGAATGCCGACCTCGGCCGATTGTTCGGCGTCGGCCATGAACTTCAAGGACGGCGGACCGGCCTTGGCTTCGAGATGGTACCGCACGCTGATCTTTCCGGGCAGGACCTGGGTGTGGCTGATATCGATGTTCTGGACGAACATCCGGTCGCCGTGGAAGGCTGCGTCTGTCTCGGCCCGCCAGCGTTGATTCCAGAGATCGTTGATCCGGTCGACGGACACGAAGCTGGCCACATCCCAACCGTCCGTGAGTGAGCAGCCCTTCAGCAGCCCGAGGAAGTGGGACGGGTCCGGCCCCGGACCGGCTGCCGCGAACGACGGTGCGGCATACATGGCACGCATCCGCCCGGCGGGTGGGGCGGAGTACATCGCCTCGACATGGAATCTCAGGATCACCGTGGTGGTCGGGGACTCGAAGGACGCGCCCGCGTTCTCCGGTGTCCTGGGCAGCAGGACGCGCCAGTGCTGGAATGGCGTCGGCTTGGTGAAATACCCACCCCACTCCTTCGCGGGTTCCGTTCCGATGATCGTCCGATCGCTCGCGATGTCGTAGACTACGTGCCAATCGCGGGAGATCATCCGGTACGTGAGAATCTCGCGCCGCAGACCGCGGTCGTTCATGGGCGCGCCGGCGGACACCAGTTGGACGTGGCACTGCCCCTTGGCGGTCGAAACGCCTTCGAGCCGGACGTCCACCGCGTTGATACGGACGCGAGCCAGTGCGTTGAGGAGGTCGCCATGAGTCGGTGAGATGGCGATCTGCGCTCCAGCGCCGGACATCAGGTCCTCGACCGGCACGTTGTCCACCCTGATCTCCACGGGTTCCCGGAGATCCGTCGGCGGATACGGATAGGTCCCCAGCGCCTCGACGGCGCTCAGTGCCTGGGCGGCGAGGTTCTCCTTGATTTCCGCGATGTCGAACCGCCTGATCAAGGAGGGACCGCTCAGGTAGTGGTAGGTCATCGAGTCGTCCATCAGTGCCGCGATTTCGACGATCCGGTTCAGCGCTCTGTTCTGCGACAGCTGCAGCATGGCCGTCAATTGGCCGAGGTCGGCGAGGTGGGCATGGTCAGGAAGGCCCGACGGCTTGTCCAGGCCGAGTTTGAGCGCGCGCAGCCTCTCCGCCTGGCGCTGTGAAACGGCGCGGGCGGTGGACTCGGTGAAATTGTTGAACTGCAGTCTTACCTTCTGCTCCTCGACCTCGTTGAGCGACTTGGCGATCGCCACCAGGTTACGGACGGAGGCGACGAACCGCTCCACCTCCGGCCTGATCAATTCCTCCGCCGGGCGCACCTTGGCCTCGGCGTCGTTCATGAAGACTTCCCAATCCGTGTCGTTCGGCGGCTCGGCGAAGGTGCTCGGCGTCGAGTTGTCCAGTTTGACCACTTGTTCGATGCTGTCGGCCAGTTTTGTACCAGACTCGATCAGCTTGTTCGCGGTTTCCGCAAGTTTCAGGAAGGACTCCCACTTTTTGAGGGTCTTCTCCATGCCCTCGGCAGCCCCCGCCACCTTGAAGCCGTAGAGGCCGGTCATCAGTCCGCCGAACACCTCGACCAGGCCACCGACGAACTCGAAGACCATTTTGGTCTCTTGTTTCCGGGATTCCTCGGCGATGGCGTCGCTCATCGCCTTTTGCGCCTCCTGCAGATTCTTCAGGAACGCCTGGTACTGCGTGCGCAACTGTCCTTCACGTTGGCTGAGAACCAGCATGGCCTCGTTGTTCTTGTTGATGACAGCGTTGTGGGCGTCGACCAGGTCGTCCTCTTTCTTCGCCAGTGCTTCGTTCTGCGTGACCATGAATTTGGCCGTCTCACGGAGCAATGCATCTCTCTTCTCGTCGCTAAACTCACGCTCCCGGGCCAGGCCGAAGTTGACCAGCATTTCGTTGGCCTGACGGAGTTGCGTCGCGTAGGTGTCCGCGACGTCGAGGAGTTTGTTGACTGCGTCCTGGAAAGCCGTGAAACGCAGCGACGGCACCTGCGGCACCACCTGCTCGGTTGGCTTACGCGGATCAGGCGCCGAGCGGGCCAGCGTGGTGGCGAGGCCGTAGAGCGAGACCACGCGGTCCGGTGGCAGCTTGCGCGCCGTGGTGAAACTGTCCGTGATCTGCCGAAAATAGCCGATGAGCCACTGCAGAGACTGCCAGGACTCGACCGCGGTCTGCTTCAACCCGGGCGACAGGATCGCCTGCGGACGCAGTGCCGCTGCCGAAGTCAGCAGCAGCGTCTCAAGACCGGTCTCGATCGTGTCCCTGCGCCACCGCGCATCCGCCGTCGCTGAGGCGTCGGTGAAGAGCTCGACCGGGTACTTTCCGCCGAAGAAGCTGTCGAATGCCACCTGCTTGTCGTCTGGCCTCAGGGAGACGGCGTCGTCGGCGAACACTACTCGCCGTGAGGCCGGATCTTCGGCCGCTTCGAAGGCGCACGTCCCGCTCATTGAGCCGCAGTACAACTGCAGCGGATCCCAGGCGCGTGCCGAAAGCCGCACGGTCGGGACCGTTCCGTCCTGCGTTCCGACGATCAGCAGCCGGCAGGTCAGGGTGACTGTGCTGAGCGAAGAGAGGTCGATCGAGTTCCGCAACTCGATGACGTCGGCCACGACAGTGAGATGCCGCACGGCTGATCGGTCGGTCTTGGCCGTGTTCCAGAAGTCGTCGAGTTTTACATAGGGCTGCGTCAAGCTGACGTACGGGGACCAGAGGGCGCAAGCGGGAGTGGCCGTGGTGAACGGCTCGTACAGGCTGGCATAGGAAACCGAAACATCACTGGACACCGCCGAGGTGCCGCTGCCCTCGGACCCGAAGCGGGCGATGGCGGCCTGGGTGGTGACCGTGTCGATCAATTCGCCGACCGGAGTGGGAACAGGCGGCCGCGGGGCTTGAACCCCCGCGGCCGACACGTCGGCCATGGAAACGAGATGTGCCCCCGTGCAGGTCAGACTGCTGATGGCGGTGCTTTTCCGCACGGCTTCGTCGTTCAGCAGAAGACTGAAGACTGATTCCTTGACTCCATAGACCTGGTCGCCGAGAAGCGGCTGCAGAGCCGAGAAGGACGGGTCGCCGGAGGCCAGCCTCGGCGCGGTTGCGTACAGCAGGAAGTTCTTTGATGTGAAGTACCGGAAACTGAGTGCGTGCGCGTCCTCCCAGCCGCTCCTGTCCATGGCGGCACAGATGAGCTCGAACTGCTTCCTGGTGTAGACGAAGATCTGGAACGCCTCGTCGCCAACTGAAAGGCTCTCGACGAGGTGGGAGCCGAGAGTGTTCTCCACCGTGTCAAGGATGTTCCGGACCGCGTCCGGGGAGAACGAGTCCCCGTTGAGCGCAGGCTTCAACCGTCCTCGGACTTCGTTCATCTCATCACGGCACCGCGCGAGGACGGAATCCCACATCTGCCGAGTCTGCGGATCCGAGAGGTTGATCTCATTGTTCTGCACCTTCCGCGGGACGCGGACCAGAACGAAACTGCGATCGGCGTTGTCGTCCGCGTCCTCCACCCGGACCCCGAACTTTTCCGCAAGTTGCTGGCGGATCGTCGCGGACTGACGGCTGTGCTTCTGCATGACCGCAGCTCCGGCGAAGGACGTGGGGCGACCGTGGAAGGTGAACGGTGCGAAGAACTTCTCGACCAGTTCGGTCCAGGTTCGGCACGGTGCCAGAATGGGGAAAGGCCCGAAGGAACACTCCTCCGGGTGCCCGCCGGCGATCACCCGGTCGACGGGTCCTCGGAATCCGTCCGTCAGGGGCTCGTTGAAAACGGCAGTACTACCGTCGGACGCGATCCCGGCGAGCGCGTTGAGTTGCTGCCCAGGAAAGAGACTGGCCTTGTAGGCGAAGGTTTCCATCATCGACTCGTTCTTTAAGGCAAGACGGGAAGAGAGTTCATGTGGGGCGCTCTTCGACCATGCGGTCCGCAAGCTCGCAAGCGTCCATACCTCGAACTCTATCGTGGGATCTTCCGGGCCGGGAGCAGTCGAAAGTCCTTTTGATCTGTCGCCGTTCAGTTGAATCATCCTCGTATTAGTGAAATTAACGCGGAGTGACTATTGAGGGGCTGCCGGCGGTGGCGCGGTCCGATGTCGGGCTTCGTGGCTTCGAGGTGACCGGCGTCGAAGCCGGGCTTTCGGGGATGAGTCGGACGCGGCGGGGTCAGTCGCCTTGTAAACCCGGGGGTACTGGTGTTGTCACGTGTCCAGCTTCGCTTCGGGCGGCCGTGTAGATGGGGTTATCTTCATTGAGTTTTTGGTGAGTTGGCTGTGCTCGAAATGGTTGAGGGTGGGTGCTTTGATGATCACCCCGATCCCGGCACCGTAGTGTCCGTCGGGTTGCGGTCAGGTCGTGGGCCGAGCCGGGTTCGACCTCGGAGACAACGCCGACCGTCCAACACAATCTTGCTGAGATCATGTCATTGAGGTGATCTCAGCAAGATCGTGTTGGGTGAGCCGGGGTTGGGTGAGCCGGTGTGGTGGGTTTGACTGGTCCTGTGACGAGGGGGGCGTGGAGTCCCTGGTAGAAGACATCTCGCCAAAGAAGATCTTCACCGAAGGACTCCACGTGATTGCCTATCGTGCCATGCTCGACGTGCCTCGTGAACTGGCCCTGTATGTGAGTCGGCTGCTGCGGGCCGAGCGGTGTCGGCGTGGTAC
>NZ_VJWX01000237.1 GCF_007713715.1 Amycolatopsis rhizosphaerae | reverse complement strand
GCCCCCACATCTGACGGTCCATCTGCCCGCCTTCGGCTCGCTCCTGCGCCGGGGCGCCACCCACCTGCTCGAATCGACGATCGTGCCGCTCGGGTTGTTCTACCTGATGCTCACCGTGGTGGGCTTCGACGGCGGCCTCATCGCGGCGCTGTCGTGGTCCCTGCTGGCGCTGGCGCGCCGGGTGGTGCTGCGCCGCCCCATCCCCGCCGTGCTGCTGCTCACCACCGGCCTCCTGGTCGCCCGCACGGTCCTCGGCCTGCTCACCGGCAGCGTTTTCCTGTACTTCCTGCAGCCGACCCTGCAGAACTTCCTGATCGCGTTCGTGCTGGTCGCCACGGTGCCCACCGGCCGCCCGCTCATCGCGAAGCTGGCCGACGACTTCTGCGCGTTCCCGGCCGCCTTCCGCGAACATCCGCGCGTGGTCCGGGTGTTCCGGCGGCTGTCCCTACTGTGGGCGCTGGTGTTCCTGACCAACGGTGCGGCCACGCTGTGGATGCTGGCCAAGGCGACCGTGGGTAACTTCCTCGTCGTCTCGACGGCGGGTTCGTGGAGCGTGATCGGCCTGGCCATCGTGGTTTCGCTGGTGTGGTTCCGCCGCGCGCTGCGCGGCGAGGGCATCACCCTGCGCCTGGGCCCGGCCTCGGCGGCCGCCTGAACTCGCCCGCCGTGATGCCCTCCTCGATGGCGAGGCGGGTCAGCTCCGGCCTGCGCCGCCTGCCCGTCTTGTCCCGGATGCGTTCCAGGTAGGAGCGGACGGTACGGACGCTGATGTCCATGGCCACGGCGATGTCGGTGTCCCGTTCGCCCGCGGCGACCAGCGACAGCACCTGCCGCTCCCGCTCCGAAAGCACGCTCTTCACGCCGCGGTTCGAGTCGAGCAGGTACGAAGCCAGCGTGGGCGAGACGTGCGTGTGCCCCGCGGCGATCTCCCGCACCGCCCGCAGGATGTCCGGCCCATCGGCCTCCTTCGACAGGTAACCCCGCGCCCCGGCCGAGACGGCACCGAGGACCTCGTGCTGCCCGGCATGGGCGGAGACCACGAGCACGTGGTGCCCCATCCCGGCCACCCGGTGCACCGCCGCGGAGTCGGCGACCCCCCGCAGTTTCAGGTCCAGCACCACCACCGAACCCGGCGGCTGGCCCGACGCGGCGAACGCGGGGACGGAATCGACGACGGCGCCGACCTCCATGTCCCCGGCCTCGGTCAGCACCCGCGCCACGGCCTCCCGGTACAGCGGGTGATCCTCGATCACCCCAACCCGGATCCGCGGCTCGCCGGACATCGGGACCTCCTGTGGCCGTTTTTGCCGACAGCGCTCGCCGCCGATCCGCTTATTCTGTACCAGCAAGCGAAGAAGGGCGTCGACCATGACCACCGCCGATGCCCGGCTGCCCGGCATCGCCGGGGGCGGGCCAGGACGCCGCGACGGCAGGCCGAGGCCGGCGGGCCGCACGTGGCTGCGGCCGGTCCGGTTCGGGCAGCTCGCCGCGTGGGAGGTCGCGGCGTTCGCGGTCCCGCTGGCCTGCCGCGCCTACGGCCCGGGGGCCGTGCTGCCTGCCGCGCTGCTGGCGCTGTTCGTGGTGGCGGCGACGTCGGTCCGCGTCGCCGGGCGCCATCTCGCGGGCTGGGCCCTCACCTGGATCGCCTACCGCCTGCAGGCGCACGACGACCGCCGCCGCACCACGGACCCGCTGCTCGTGCTCGCCCCGGATCTGCGGTTGCGCCAGCACTCCGACCGGGCGGGGAACCGCTTCGGCATCGCCGGGATCGGTGACGGCTGGACGGCGGTGGTGAAGCTGACCGGGGAGCCGGATCTCCCGGCCGTCACCGCCATCGCGCGCCGGGCCTGCGAGGACCTGGAGATCCCGCTGGGCAGTGCGCAGGTGCTCGTGCGTTCCCGCGCCGGACGGCGGACCTGCCTGCTCGCCGTCCGGTACCAGCCCGGGTACGCGCCCCTCGCCGCGTTCGCCCGCGGGCAGGGCGAACTGGGCGAACTGCGGGCCACCGCCCGCGCGGCGCTGGGAGTGCTGGGCGCGCTGTACGACGCCGGTTGTGGCGGCACCGTGCTCGAAGCCGGTGAACTCGCCGCCGAACTCCGCGAGACGCTGGGGGCGCCGCTCACCGCCGAGGTCACCGACGGCTGGCGCTCGTGGACGGCGGGAACTGTGAGCCAGGCCTGCTTCATGCCGCTGCCCGGCGCTTCTGTCGAACCGGTCGCCGACTTGCAAGGCGCCCTGGGCACCACGGTGTCGTACACGGTCCGCCGCACCCGCGGCGGCCGGCTCCGCGACGAGGTCACCATCCGCGTCGCCTGGCCCGCGGGTACGCGCCGCCCGCAGCTCCGCGAGCCGTCCCTTCCCGCCGTGCCGCTGTACGGGCGACACGAGGCGGCCGTTCGGGCCACGCTGCCTTTCGCCCTACCGCGATAAAAGGCGCAATTCGTCCACTGGACCGACTTTTGTAGGTACCCCTTCACGGGTTCCGTCAATACATTTCGTCCCGTCCTTCGACAATTCGGCACCGGAGGTTTTTCGATGCGAAAGACGGGCGCGGTTCTTTTCACGGCGGCGGCTATTGCGGCCGGCGCGACGGCAACGGTGAGCGCCGAAGCGGCCACTCCGTTCATCATCGGCGGCACCACGGTCGGTTCCGCCCCCTGGGGCGCGCAGGTGTACTGGGACGACGCCACCAGCTACGGCGGTTTCGAATGTTCCGGAACCATCATCGCGCCGCAATGGGTGCTCACCGCGCAGCATTGCCTGAATTCCCCCGGAATGCACGTCAAGGTGGGCAGCGTGGCGCTCGGCCAGGGCGTGGACGCCGATGTCGACCAGCAGTACGCCTCACCCGACGGCGACATCGCGCTGCTGCACCTCGCCACCTCGGTGAGCACCACCTACATGCAGCTGGCCGACAGCGACCCGGCGACGGGGTCCACCAACCAGATCTACGGCTGGGGCCGCACGCAGGGCAGCAACCCGCCGTCGAGCACCCTCAAGACCGCCACCGTGCGGGTCACCGGCACGAGCACCGACGCCTACGGCGGGTCCGCGATCGCGAGCCAGGGTGTGTCGGGTTCGGCCTGGCACGGCGATTCCGGCGGTCCCGAGCTGGCCAATGGAAAGCAGGTGGGCGTCTGCTCCACCGGAAACAACACCGGCTATCAGACCAACGGCACCCAGAACTACGCCAAGGTCTCGGCCAGCCGTTCCTGGATCCGGCAGACCGCGGGCGTCTAGGAATTTTCCCGCGGTCGTTTCGACGACCGCAATTCCCCCGATACCGGGGTGAGCGCACCCCGGCCCCTGCTCATTGTTTTCGTATGGGACAGTGCTGGGGTGCGCAAACGCCCCTATGTCCTGGCCTCCGCCGCGATATCGCTCGACGGTCGTCTCGACGACACGAGCGGGGACCGGCTGCTGCTCTCCAGCGAGGAGGATTTCGCCAGGGTGGACCAGGTTCGCGCCGGTGCCGACGCGATCCTGGTCGGGGCGAACACGATCCGCACCGACAATCCCCGGTTGCTGACCCGCTCGGGCCCGCAACCGGTCAAGGTCACCCTCAGCACCGGTGGCGGGCTCGACCCGGCCGCGAGGTTCTTCACCACGGGCACGGCGGGCAAGCTGGTCTACGTGCCCACCCCGGCGGTGGCGGAGGCCACGGCGCGGCTCGGTCCGGTGGCCACCGTCGTCGACGCCGGTGACCCGCTGGATCTTCACCGCCTGCTCGCCGACCTCGCGGACCGGGGGATCGGCCGCCTGATGGTCGAGGGCGGCGGCAGCGTGCACACGCTGTTCCTGCGCGAAAACGTCGTCGACGAACTGCATCTGGTGGTGGCCCCGCTGTTCGTCGGCGAGGAGGACTCACCCCGGTTCCTCGGCACCGGCCCCTTTCCCCGGGGCAGGCTGATGCTGGCCGAAGTGCGGCAGCTCGGCGACGTCGTGCTCCTGCGCTACCTGCTCGGCCAGGCCGCCCGCGATCATCGCAGGCTGCGGGAGGCCGTCGAACTCGCGGAACGGTGCCCGCCTTCGGCCACGTTCCGGGTGGGCGCCGTGATCACCGACGCCGAGGACAGGGTGCTGTCCACCGGCTATTCGGGCGAAACCGACCCGAAAGACCACGCCGAGGAGATCGCGCTGGCGAAGCTGGGCCCCGACCCCCGGCTGGCCGGCGCCACCATCTACAGCTCACTGGAGCCGTGCAGTGCCCGCGCCTCGCGTCCGGTCACCTGCACCCGGCACATCCTCGACGCCGGAATCCCGCGCGTGGTGTTCGCCTGGCGCGAGCCGAACCTGTTCGTCGACGCCGAAGGGGCCGAACAACTCCTGGCCGCCGGGCGCGAGGTGGTCGAGATCCCGGAACTGGCCCCGCTGGTCCGGGCCACGAACCGCCACCTCCCCGGCGTCATGGGGACCGGCTGAGCCGCGCTGCCCGGCGCTGCCGTGACGGGACCCCTCACGGGAAACGCCCGGGGGAAGGTCAGCGCGGGACCCACAGGGTGGCCCGGGTGCCGTCGCCGGGCCGGGACTCGATCCGGCACCAGCCGCCGACCTCGGCCAGCCGCGCCGTCATCGACTCGCTCACCCCGAACCCCGGCGGACGCTCCTCCTCGTCGTATCCGGCCCCGTGATCGCGGGTGACCACCGCGATCCCGCCGTCGCGTTCCTCCATGCGCACCACCACATCCCGCGTTCCGGCGTGTTTGAGAGTGTTCCGCAGCGCTTCCCGCACCGCGTCCCGCATCGCCGCGCGGCGTGCTTCGGAAAGCCGGTCGTCACCGATGTCCGACAACGACAACTCGGCACTGAGACCGTCCCGGGCCATTTCCGCGGCCACCGCGGCCAGTTCGGCGGCGAGACCGTCCGGGGCACCGGCCGTGCCGAGCACACGCCGCAGTTCCCGGGCCTGCGCACGCGCGGCGTCGCGCACGCGGGCGAGTTGCGTGCGGGGATCGCGATCGTCGGCGGAGGTGCTCAGCGCGATCGCTTCCAGCGCCTGCAGGGCCGTGTCGTGCAGGATCCGCTCGGCGCGGGCGCGCTCCGCGGTGTGCCCCAGGCGCAGCCCGATCGCCAGCGCCAGCCGCGTGGCCAGGCCGATCAGCAGGAGCGCTCCCCCGGACGCCACCACCGCGACCACGAGCATCGCGGCCCCGCTCACCAGGGTTGCGAACTCGGCGTCGCCGATCCCGGGCAGCGGTCCCGCCCACAGCAGCACCCCCTCCATCGCAGCGCCGAGCGCCGCGACGAGGAGTCCGGCGGGCACCCCGCGCCCGATGGTCCACAGCGCGACCGTGCCCGTCAGGTACACGAAGGTCACCCACTGCCCGGGCCAGTACAGCGCGGCGGGCGAGGCGAAGGCCGCGACCGGCGCGGCCACCAGCGCGAACGCGGCATCGGCGGCCAGCAGCACCGGGGTGCGGCGGCCGCGGCGGTCGGGCACCCGCAGCACCCAGAGGATGCTCGCGGCGCTGCCCGCGATGCCGAGCCAGGCGATCACGTTCAGCACGGCCGTGGCGGGAAAGGCGAGCACCAGCCACAGCCAGGCGGCCGGGAGCATGCACAGCCGGTAGGCCAGCGGCAACAGCACCGCGTACCGCGTCGCCCGGATCATCAGCGGGTCGTCGGCGGGCTCCACCCGGCTGCGCGCCAGCGCGCTCAGCCTCCCGGCCGCGGCGAGCGGCTCCGGATCGTCAACGCCGGGGGGCAGTTCCCGCGGCGTGGAGGCCAGGACGGGGGCGCCCCGCCGGAACAACGCGCCCACGTAGTTCTGACCGCGCGTCAATGTCCACCGTGCTCCCTCCCCCCGGTGGTTGCCGATTGCCTGCCAAACGGTAGCAAAGGAAACCAATCAGTGTGTGGGAGCGAGTGCCCGGCACCGTCCCCGAAACGGTGCCGGGCAGGTCAGGAAAGGTCCATACCGAGGTCAAGGGCCGGTGAGGAGTGCGTGAGCGCACCGACGGCGAGGTAGTCGACGCCCGTTTCGGCGTACGCTCGCGCGTTTTCCAGCCGCAGCCCGCCCGAAGCCTCCAGGCGGGTCTTGGGCGACACCTCGTCCCGCAACCGCACCGCGGCCGCGCAGTCCTCCGGCACGAAGTTGTCCAGCAGGACCTCGTCGGCGCCCGCGCGCAGCGCTTCGGCCAACTGGTCGAGGGTGTCCACCTCGACCTCGCACGGCAGGCCGGCGGCATGCTCCCGGGCGGCCCGCAGGGCGGCGGTGACCGATCCGGCGGCCACCACGTGGTTGTCCTTGATCAGCACGGCGTCCCCGAGGCCCATCCGGTGGTTGACCCCACCGCCGCAGCGCACCGCGTACTTCTGCAGCAACCGCAGTCCGGGCAGGGTTTTCCGCGAATCGCGGATCGCACAGCCGGTACCGTCCACTTCGGACACCCACGCCGCGGTGGCGGTGGCGATCCCGGACAGGTGGCACAGCAGGTTGAGCGCGGTGCGCTCCGCGGTGAGCAGTCCCCGCACCGGGCCCCGCACCACCAGCGCCGGTTCCCCGGCGACGAGCTTGGCGCCGTCCCGGCTCGCCCGCAGCACCTCGTAGTCGCCGCCGAGCTCGTGGTCGAACACCGCGAGCGCCGCCGGAAGACCCGCCAGCGTGCCGTTCACCCTCGGCGTGAGTTCCGCGGTCGCCGTCGCGTTCCCGGGCACGGTCGCGAGCGTCGTCGCGTCCGGGCCGTACCGGAGGTCTTCGGCCAGCGCGGTCTCCACCACCCGCCGGAGGTCCTCGTGATCGAGGTCGGTCATGCCACTCCCATCGCCGGAACCGGATCCGCCAGCACCGGCTGCCCCGAGGGGCTCAACCGGATCAGCTGGCTGCGCCGCCACATCTGGTCGTCGCGTTCGGGGAAGTCCAGGCGGACATGGGCTCCCCGCGACTCGGTGCGCCGGGCGGCCGCGGCGACGAGTGCCTGCGCCACCAGGGTGAGCGCGGCGTCCTCGACGTCCCGGTGCGTGCGCACCAGGACCTCCTTCGTCGACAGATCGAGCACCGAGCCGACGACCGCGAGCCCCTCGGCGTCGCGCCCGATGGCCGCGTACCGGCTCATCACCCGCTGCACCGCGTCCCGCTCGACGACCGGCACCGGCCGAGGCCGCCGTGACCTGCCCTGCTTCGGATCCGCGAGCACACCCGCCGCCAGGTCGGCGGCGACCGCCTCGGCCGCCGCCGTGCCCGCGACCAGCCCCTCCAGCAGGCTGTTCGAGGCCAGGCGGTTCGCCCCGTGCAGCCCGGTCCTGGCGACCTCGCCCGCCGCGTACAACCCGGTCACGCCGGTGCGGCCGTCCGTGCCGGTCACCACCCCGCCGCAGGCGAAGTGCGCCGCCGGGGTGACCGGGATGGGCTCGCGCGCGGGCTCGACACCGATCGCCCGGCAGGCGGCGTACACCGTCGGAAACCGTTCCGCGAACGAGGAAACCCCGGTCGCGTCGAGGAAGACGTGATCGTCGACACCGCCCGGAGCCTGCGCCATCCGGCGGGTGATGGCCCCGGCCACGACGTCGCGGGGTGCGAGGTCGCCGAGCGGGTGCACGCCCCGCATCACCGGGGCACCGGCACCGTCGAGCAGGACCGCGCCCTCCCCACGCACCGCCTCGGTCACCAGCGGGCATCGCCCGCGCGCGCCGGGGGTGTAGAGCACGGTGGGGTGGAACTGCACGAACTCCAGATCCGCCGCCTGCGCGCCCGCGCGCAGAGCCAGGGCCAGGCCGTCGCCGGTGGCGATCTCGGGGTTCGAGGTCGCCTGGTAGAGCTGGCCGAGGCCGCCGGTCGCGACGAGCACCGCGGGCGCCCGCAGCACACCCGGCACGCCCTCCGGGTCCAGCACCGACACCCCGGCCACCTGACCGAGCGGAGTGAGCAGCGCGTCCACCGCGATATGCCGTTCCAGTACGGGAAGTCCCCGCCCGGTCGCCTGGCCGACGAGAGTGCGTTCGACCTCCGCGCCGGTCGCGTCCCCGCCGGCGTGGATCACACGGAAGGCGCTGTGCCCGCCCTCGCGGGTGCGGGCGAGCAGCCCGCTCGCCCCCGGGTCGAAGCGGGCGCCGGAACCACGCAGCCACTCCACGGCACGCGGCCCGGCATCCAGGATGGTGCGCACGGCATCGGGCTCGCACAGCCCGGCGCCCGCGATCAGGGTGTCCTCGACGTGCCGGGCCACCGAATCGCCCTCGTCGTGCTCACCGTCCAGCACCACCGCGACGCCGCCCTGGGCCCACCGCGTGTTGCCGTCGGAGACGGCCGCCTTGGTCACCACGAGCACGCGCAGACCGAGGTCCTGTGCCCGCAGCGCGGCGGTCAGCCCGGCCACCCCGCTGCCCAGCACGATCAGGTCTGCCCGCGCCTCCCACGCACAGGTTTTCGACCGTTGGTCGCTAACGTCGGTGATCATTCGCCACCGCCCGGCTTGCCGATCTCGATCATGCGCTGCACCGAGGCACGGGCCCGCGCCGCGGTCTCCGGGTCCACGTGCACCTCGTCGGCGCCTTCGCGCAGGGCCCGCAGCAGGGCGGCGGGGGTGATCATCTTCATGAACCGGCACGAGGCACGCTCGTTCACCGCGCGGAAGTCGATCTCCGGCGCGGCCTTGCGCAACTGGTGCAGCATGCCGATCTCGGTGGCGACCAGTACCGAACCGGCCTTGGTGGCCCTGGCCGCGTGCACCATGTCACCGGTGGAGAGGATCTTGACCCGCTCGCGCGGCACGGTGCCCTCGCCCGCCAGGTAGAGCGCCGAGGTGGCACAGCCGCACTCGGGGTGGATGAACAGGTCGGCGCCGGGGTTCGCGGCCGCGCGCTCGGCCAGCTCGGGCCCGTTGATCCCGGCGTGCACATGGCATTCCCCGGCCCAGATGTGCAGGTTCTCGCGGCCGGTCTCCCGTTTGACGTGGGCACCGAGGAACTGGTCAGGACAGAAGAGGACCTCCCGGTCGGCCGGGATCGAGGCGACCACGTCGACCGCGTTCGACGAGGTGCAGCAGATGTCGGTCTCGGCCTTCACCTCGGCGGTGGTGTTCACGTAGGACACCACGACGGCACCCGGGTGCTCGGCCTTCCACGCACGAAGCTGCGCGGCGTCGATCGAGTCGGCCAGCGAGCAGCCCGCACGGGCGTCGGGGATCAGGACGGTCTTCTCCGGGGCGAGGATCTTCGCCGTCTCGGCCATGAAGTGCACACCGCAGAAGACGATGGTGGAGGCGTCGCTCGCCGCCGCGATCCTGGACAGGGCCAAGGAGTCGCCGGTGTGGTCGGCGATGTCCTGGATCGCCGGCACCTGGTAGTTGTGCGCGAGCACCACCGCGTCGCGTTCCCGCGCGAGCCTGCGGACCTCTTCGGCCCACACCTCGTCCGCTTCGACCCCGTCGTAGGGCTGGTAGTCCTGCGCCATCGCCGTCGCCATCGGCCCTCCTAGAGCCACTCTAGTTTTCGCCTTATAATCGAAAACCATGCACAGTCATATTAACAGCAGCGCCCCCCTGGCACACGAGGTTCTGGCGGCCGTATTACAGGTGCGTTACGCCACACTGCGGGTGCTGCTGTGGCGGCGGGCGCTGGATCCGCACGTCGGACGCTGGTCGCTGCCCGGCGGCAGGCTCCGCCCGGACGAAGACGTGGAGACCTCGATCCGCCGCCAGCTCGCCGAGAAGGTGGACGTCCGCCAGCTCTCGCACGTCGAACAGCTCTCGGTGTTCAGCGCACCCGACCGCGTGCCCGGGCCCCGCGTGGTGGCCACCGCCTTCCTCGGCCTGGTCCCCTCCGACGTGGACCCGGAGGTCCCCGAGGACACCCGCTGGCACGAGGTGGACGCGCTGCCCCGCACCGCCTTCGACCACCGCGACATCATCCTGCGCGCCCGCGACCGGCTGCGGTCGAAGCTGAGCTACACCAACGTCGGATTCGCCCTCGCCCCACGGGAATTCTCCATCTCGGCGCTGCGGGAGCTCTACTCCGCGGCACTCGGCTACTCCGTCGACGCCACGAATCTCCAGCGCGTGCTGTCCCGGCGTGGCCTGCTCAAACCCACCGGGCACACCGCCCCGTCCGGCCGCAGCGGCGGCAGGCCCGCGGCCCTGTTCTCCTTCAGCGGCGAGGGAATCCAGGTGACCGACCCGTTCGCGGTCCTGCGGCCGCCGCCGAAAACGGCGGTGAGTGGCGGCCGGCGGCGGTGAGCTACGGAAAGCGGTGGTGAGCACAGCCGGGTGATTCCCAGTAGCGTGTAGCCCGTGAAGGACGCGGAATCGCAAGGCGGCGAAAAGACGACCCTGCCGTTGTTTCCGCTACAGACCGTGCTACTTCCCGGCGCGGTCCTGCCCCTGCACCTGTTCGAACCCCGCTACCGCCAGCTCGCGCTCGACCTGCTCAGCGGCACGGTGCCGGACCGCCGGTTCGGGATCGTGGCGATCCGGACGGCGATGGTCCGGGAGGTCGAGTCGGTCGAGCACGTACACGCCATCGGCTGCGCGGCCGTGCTGCGCGACAGCGAACGCCTGCCGGACGGCCGGTTCGACATCCTGACCCACGGCGAACGGCGCTTCCGGCTGCTCGACGTCGACCACACCCAGGCGCCGTACCTGATGGCGACCGTGGAATGGGTGCCGGACGAGCGACTGCCCGCGGCGGCGGCCGACGCCACCTCACGGCTGGCGAGCGCCGCCCGCTCGGCCTACCGGCGTTACTGCGAATCGGCCTGGGAACGCGCCTCGTGGACCCCGCCCCCGCCCGAGACGTCGCCCGCCGCGCTCGCCTACCTGCTGGCCGCCGACTGCCTGCTTCCGCTGCCCGACCGGCAACGACTCCTCGAGGAGACCCATCC
>NZ_VJWX01000236.1 GCF_007713715.1 Amycolatopsis rhizosphaerae | reverse complement strand
GTGGTGGCGCTGTGCTGGGCGGCCGTGTTGGTGCTGGTGCTGCTCTGCTGCGGCGGGCTGGCGACGGCGAGCGCGACGAAGACCACCAGCCACGCGAGGGCGAAGAGGCCGCCCGCGCGCAGGGGCCGCTGACGGCCGCGGAACCAGCGGCGCACGGAGGGAACGAACACCGCGATGACCGTGGCGGGCACGGTGAGGAGGAGGAACAGGGCTGCGGCCATGGTTGTGGGATGCTCCTGGTGAAGAGAACTACGTCGGCGAGCCCTGTCAAGGGAACCGAGTCGGCGCCAAGCTTCGGGTCGTGTCGCACAACAGTGGTCGCGCCGGGTGGTGAGGTCGTTACGGCCGTGATCAGGTTGATATCCGACGCCGGGGACGGCGGTAGGATCGGGCAACGGACCTGAATACTCGAGGCGGGGAGGCGTTCATGGCGGACCGCTCGGCGGACCGGGGCGGCCGGGACGCCACGGTGATCAGATCAACCGGGACCGTCGCGCTGATCGCCGCATTCGCGGTCGTGCTGCTGGAGATCGCGGGCACCGGAACGCCCGAATGGCCGCGACTGCTCGCCGTCGTGCTGGCGGTGACCGGTGTCGGCCTGCGGATCGAGGCGGCACTGGTCCGATCGCGCGGTAGCGCCTGACTCGGCCTGACCGTGGGTCCGCCCTTCCGGGGCGACGGGCGCCGGTCACCTGCTCCGGTTTGAGAGAATGTGGGCATGGTCGAGCAGAGCATCTGGATGCGGAAGGTCACCGCGGACCCCGGTCACTCCAGCTGGTACATCGAGCGCTTCCGCGCCATGGCCCGCGCCGGTGAGGACCTCGCCGGGGAAGCCCGCCTCGTGGACGCCATGGTGCCGCGCCACGCCCGCATCCTTGACGCCGGCTGCGGACCCGGCCGGGTGGGTGGTGCGTTGGCCGAGGCCGGTCACGAAGTCGTCGGTGTGGACGTCGACCCGGTCCTGATCGAGGCCGCCGGGCAGGATCATCCCGGACCGCTGTGGATGGTGGGCGATCTGGCGGAACTCGACCTGCCCGCGCGGGGCGTCACCGTGCCGTTCGACGCGATCGTCTGCGCCGGGAACGTGATGACGTTCCTCGCTCCGAGCACCCGTGGAGAAGTGCTGAAACGGTTTCGCGCGCACCTTGCCCCGGGCGGCCGGGCCGTGATCGGTTTCGGTGCGGGCCGGGGCTACGAGTTCGGCGAGTTCTTCGAGCACGTGGCCGCCGCCGCGCTCGAACCCGACCTGCTGCTGTCCACTTGGGACCTACGTCCCTACACGGACGAGTCGGCCTTCCTCGTTGCCTTGCTTCGCGCTGCGTGAGAGGTGTGGCGCGGCGCGAGGAGTCCGGCTGGACAGGTGATCAGGACTTGGCAACCCGGCCTCAGTGCGCCACCGGGCTGTGCTCGTCGAGATAGTTCCGGTTGACGTCGATGAGGTCGTCGAGTGCGGCCCGGGCGACGGCGAGGCTGTCGATCGCGGACGAGAGCCGGTTGCGCTCGCGTTCCATCGTCACGAGGGCGCGGCGCGCCTTGCTCGTGCTGGGTTCGGCCATGCACGGCACCATCTCGGCAATGGTGCGAGTGGACAGACCCGCGGCCAGGAAGGCCCGGATGAGCTCAACCCGCCGGACGTGGTCATCGTTGTAGTGTCGCTGACCGCTGGCGGCCCGCGCGCTCACCAGCAACCCCTGATCCTCGTAGTAGCGCAGGAGCCGCCGGCTCACGCCCGTCCTCCTGGACAGCTCCCCGATCCGCATTCCAGCCCTCCTGTGTTCCCGGTCACGGCCGCTTGTCCCTCACATGGATGTGAGGGCTTAGCGTAGCTCGCATACCGATCCGGCCGCGGACAGCCGGATCCGCGTGACCGCAACCGAAACCACAGGAGTAGGAGACAACGTGATCAAGTTCGCCTACCTGGTCAACCGTGCCGAGGGAATGACGTTCGAGCAATTCGTCGAGTACCACCGCGACCACCATGCTCCGCTGTTCACCTCCATTCCCGAAGCAGGCCGCTATGTGAAGAAGTACGCCGTTTCGCACCCGGTTCCGGCTCCTGGCTATCCCGGTCCGGCCTATGACGGTCTCACCGAGATCTGGTTCGAGGACTGGGCGGGGCACGACGCCTTCTTCGCGTCGGAGAACTACAAGAATCTGGTGAACCCGGACGAGGCGAAGTTCATCGATCCGAATTCCATCGCGACGATGGTCACCACCGAGAAGGTCGTGATCTGACCACTCGGCGCGATTCGTGACGGCCCAGGCCCCACGCCCGCGTGCGGGCGGGCTCGCGGCTGTTCGGCGACAACCGCCTCGCCATGTCGTTGTTCCGGAGGTTGCAGCGGGGGTTCACCGGCTGTTCTCCGGCACGGAGCAGGCTGAACGACCCACACGGGCGGAGGATCTGTCATGGAGTTCAGGCATCTGGTGTCGTTCCTGGCGATCGCGGACGAGTTGCACTTCGGGCGCGCGGCGGCGCGGCTGCACCTGACCCAGCCGTCGCTGAGCCAGCAACTGCAACGCCTCGAGCGCACGCTCGGCGTCGAACTGGTCGCACGGACCTCCCACCAGGTGCGGCTGACCTCGGCGGGCCGCGCGTTCGAGGTCGAGGCCCGGGCGATCGTCAACCGGATGGGCAAGGCCGCACAGTCGGCACGGGAGGCCGCGGCCGGGCGCACCGGCACGATCACCGTCGGCTACAACTTCCCGGCGGGCCAGCACATCCTGCCCGCCACTCTCGCCAGGATGCACAGCGAGTACCCCGATGCCACCGTCAAGCTGGAGGAGAAGCGGACCGGCCCGCAACTGGCCGCGCTCACCGAGGGCACCCTGGACATCGCGCTCGTCTACGGCCGCCCGGTCACCTCCGAGTTCCGGTACCGGAGGCTGTTGCGGCTGCCGATGGTCGCGGTGGTCGGGCCGGGGCACCAGTGGGCGGGCCTGCCGGGCGTGCCGTTCGCCGAACTGGCGCGTCAGCCGTGCATCCTGTTCGACCGCGAGCAGTGCCCGGCGATGTACGACGCGATCCTCGCCGCCGCCGAGCGCACCGGAATCCGGCTCACCGTCGCGCACGTCCTCGACGATCCCGGCGCCACCGCGATCCTGGTTTCGGTGAAACCGCTCGTCGGGTTCGCCTCCGCGTCCCGGGGCATGCTCGCCGGCTCCGCGGTCGGCGGCGTGCGCCCGGTGCCGGTGCGGCTCCACGACCCGGTGCCCACGATCGACCTGTACGCGGTGTGGCGCGACTCCGGGGTCAACCCGCTGCAGGAGGTCTTCCTCGACTGCCTGGAGGCGGCCGGGCCGTTCCGGGTCCCGGCCCCGCACACGGGATCGCGCGCGGCGCGATAGGAGCTCACTTCAGGCCCGACCGCACGAAGGCGTTCACGATGTGCCGCCGCAGCACGAGGTAGAGCGCGAACACCGGCAGGCACGCGAGCCCCGCCAACGCCATCAGCGGGCCCCAGTCGGTGCCCTCGGTGCCCATGAAGCTGCGCACCCCCAGCTGCACCACGGCATTGCTGCGCTGCAGCACCATCGCCGGCCAGAAGTACTCGTTCCAGGCGTTCACGAACAGCAGGATCGCCAGCGCGGCCAGCGCGGGCCGCAGGTTCGGCACCACCACCGTCCACAGTGTCGTCCACGACGACCGGCCGTCCATGCGCGCCGCCTCGAGCAGTTCCTTCGGGAAGCCGTCCAGGTGCTGCCGCAGCATCAGCACACCCAGCGCCGAGCACAGGTTGGGCACCACCACCCCGGCGAGCGTGTTCAGCAGCCCGAGCTGGAACAGCAGCACGTAGTTCGGCAGCATGGTCACCTGGAACGGCACCAGCCACGTCCCGACGAACGCCAGGTGCAGCAGCCGCTGGAACCGGAACCGCCATGCGGCGAACGCGTACGCCGCGAGCAGTCCGGTCAGCAGCTGCCCCAGTGCCGTCAGCGACGCGACCACGGTGGTGTTCACCAGCAGCCGCACGACGTCGACCTTGCTCGCCGCTTCCGCGTAGTTCCGCAGAGACAACGGCCACGGCAGCGGTGACGACGACAGCACGTCGCCCGGCTGCCGCAGCGAGGTCGCGTACAGCCAATAGATCGGGAACACGCACAGCACCCCGAGGACCGCCAGAACGGCGTGCCCCCGGATGGTGCGCCAGCGGGAGTCCACAGTGCACTCCTCAGTCGTCGTGGAAGGTGAGGCGTTCGGACAGCCACACGAGCCCGGCCGCGATCAGGCCGAACCCGGCGAACAGCAGGATCCCCGCCGCCGCGCCCAGGCCCGCGTCGTAGTTGTGGAAGCTGTAGTCCCACAGCAGGTAGTAGACGTTGGTGGTGGCGCCGGCCGGACCGCCCTGGGTGAGGGTGTCGATCAGCGGGAACGTCCACTGCGCGGACAACAGCACGGTCATCAGCGTCAGGAACACCAGCGTCGGCGACAGCAGCGGCAGCGTGATCCACCGCGTCACCTGCCCGCGCGTCGCGCCGTCCAGCTGCGCGGCGTCGGAGTAGTCGGAGTTGATCCCGGACAGGCCCGCGGTCACCACCAGCACCGCGAACCCGAGCAGGTGCCATCCGGTGATCGCGATGATCACCAGTTGCGCCGAGGAGGTGTCGTGCAGCCAGTTCAACCCGGTGCCCAGTACCCGGTTCACCGCGCCGGCGCCGGGATCGAGCAGCCACTGCCACACGGCCGCGCTCGCCACCGGTGCGACCAGCATCGGGGCGAACACCAGCGCCTGGTAGACCGCACGGGCCCGGCCGCGGATGCGCCGCGTCAGCAGCGCGGCCACCACCGGGACCACGACGGTGAACGGCAGCAGCCCGGCGATCACCAGCAGGGTGCGCAGCACCGACCGGCCCAGGTCGGGCAGGTCGATCAGCCGCTCGTAGTTGGCCAGTCCGACCGGCACCATCGGCCGGGTGGGCAGCAGGTTCCACGAAAAGAACGACAGCTGCGCGGTCTGGGCGAGCGGCCGGTAGGTCCAGATCACCAGCAGGGCCAGGGCCGGCGCGAGGTAGAGGTACGGCGGGGCCGCGCGCAGCATCCGCCGTACCCGTGCGGGCCGCTCCGCCACCGGCACGGCGGCCGGTGGCGGGAGGGCGACTTCGACGAACATCGCGGCGAGCTACCGGCCGGCCGGCAGCAGCGGGGTGGCCGCGGCCCGCGCCGAGGCGAGCGCGGTCTGCGGGTCGGCGCCCTGGTAGACGGCCTTCTCGACCGCGTCCATCATGCCGTCGCGGATCTGCAGGTAGGAGTTGCCCGGGAAGGACACCCACGGTTCCAGGTGCGCGAGCTGCGCCACGTTCGGCTTGATCAGCGGGTTCTTCGCCGCCCACGCCCGCAGGCCGTCCGGGTCGTCGAGCAGTCCCGTGCGCAGCGGCAGGTAACCGATTTTCGACGCGATCGTCACGTAGGCGTCCTCGCTGGTGAGGAAGCGGATCAACTCCCACGCCGCGCGCTGCTTGGCCGGCTCCTGCGAGAAGACGAACAGCGACGCACCGGAGTTGGTCGCCACGGGCTGCTTGCCGCCGAAGTCCGGCATCGTCGTGGCGCGCAGGTCCCACTTGTCCTTGGCGCCCTTGAGGAAGGTCGCCTGGATGGCGCTGGTCTCCAGGATCATGCCGAGGTCACCCCGGGCGAAGGCCTCGTAACCCTGCTGCTGCGTGAGCTTCGGGGTGCTGCCGGTGTTCACCATGTTCTGCGCCATCTTCACGACCTCGACCGCCGGGGCGTCGGCGAAGTCCAGCGACCTGCGGTCCGGCGAGAGGACCCGGCCGCCGTTGCTGCGCACCAGCGCCTGGAAGCACCAGTCCTTCGCGGTCTTGGTCAGGCAGTCGAGGTAGGCGCCGTCCCTGCCGGTGCGCTGCTTGATCGCCTGCGCGGCCTGCTGCACCTCGTCCCACGTCTTCGGCGGGTTCGCCGGGTCGAGACCGGCCTGCCGGAACAGGGTGGCGTTGTAGTACAGCACCGGGGTGGAGAACACGAACGGCACGCCGTAGGTCTTGCCGTCCCAGTCGGCGAGCGTCCGGGCGGCCGGGGCGTAGGGGTACTTCGCGCCGTCGAAGTTGGCCTGCACCGCCTGCTTGCCGACGAGGTCGTCCAGTGGCTTGGCGCCCAGGCCGTGGATGGTGAAGTCCAGGTCGGAGAAGCCCAGTTGCGCCACGTCCGGCGGGCTGCCCGCGGCCAGTTGCGCCTGGATGCTCGGCACCGTGTCGGTGGCCGGGTTGGGGCTGTTGCCCTGTGGCTTCTGCGCGGTGACGTGGATGTTCGGGTGGGTTTGCCGGAACTTGCCGATGAGCTCGTTGAACGTGTCCGTCCAGGCGCCCGCCTGGCCGAAGTTGTAGCTCTCGAACACGATCGACACCTGCTGGTCCGGGCTGAGCGGTGGCGCCTGCGCGACCGTCGTGGCTTCCTGGGACGCGGTACTGCCCAGGCCACAGGCCGAGGTGCCCAGCACCACGGCCAGCGCGAGGGCGATCGGGGTTTTCCGCATGGGGCGTGCTCCTTGTTGTTTCACTGGGGAAGAGCGGAGAGTCCGTCGAGGGCGGGCACGGGTTCCCACCGCAGCCGCCGCCCGGACTCGCGGTCGAACAGGTGCAGGCGTTCGGGGGCCGCGGTCAGCTCGACGGTGTCCCCGGCCGCCAGCCCGAGCGGACGGGGCCCGCGCACGCAGGCGCGCGCCTCGCCGACGGTGCAGTGCGCGACCTCCTCGCTGCCGAGGTTCTCCACGAGCCGCACCACGGCGCGCAGGCCCGGTCCTCGGGTGAGGTGTTCGGGCCGGATGCCCAGCACCACCTCGGTCGAGGGCAGGTCGGCGGTGATGCCCAGCGGCAGACCGAAGTCCGCACCGACGACGTGCAGCGCGCCGTCGCGGCCGGCGACGGTGGCGGGCAGCAGGTTCATCGGCGGGGCGCCGAGGAAGCCCGCCACGAACACCGACGCCGGCTCGTCGTAGACCTCGGCGGGGGTGCCGACCTGCTCGAGCCTGCCCTGGTTCAGCAGCGCGATGCGGGTGGCCATGGTCATCGCCTCCACCTGGTCGTGGGTGACGTAGACGAAGGTCGACCCGAGTCGCCGGTGCAACCCGGTCAGCTCGGACCGGGTCGCGGTGCGCAGTTTGGCGTCCAGATTGGACAGTGGCTCGTCCATCAGGAACGCGCCGGGATCGCGGACCAGCGCCCGGCCCAGCGCGACGCGCTGCCGCTGCCCGCCGGAGAGTTCCCTGGGGCGGCGGTCCAGCAGCCCGTCGAGGTCGAGCGCCCGCGCCACCTCGGTCACGCGCCTCCGGATCTCGGCGCGGGGGCGGCGGCGCGCCCGCAGTGGGAAGCCGATGTTGCGTTCGACCGTGAGGTGCGGGTAGAGCGCGTAGCTCTGGAACACCATCGCGAGGTCACGGTCGCGCGGCGGGGTGTGCGTGATGTCGCGGTCGCCGAGGAGGATGCGGCCAGCCGACAGCGGGGCCAGCCCGGCGATCGCGCGCAGCAGCGTGGACTTGCCGCAGCCGCTGGGGCCGAGCAGGACGAGGAACTCGCCGTCGCCGACGTCCAGCGTGACCTCGTCGACCGCGGTGACCGCACCGAACCGTTTGGTCGCCGCTTGGATCTGGATCCGGCTCACCGGCTTTTCCTCCCCGGGGACTGGAAACTGGAGAACTGGTCGTTCCGGGCGCATCACAGCAGCCGCGGGTGTAGCGCGGGTGAACGGGTGGACACGGTTGCGGCGGGTGAAAGCCCAGTTCAGGCGCTTGTGCAGGGACTATTGGCACGAGTGCGGGATCGATTGGCACGGCGAATCGACCGGTTCTTCCCATCCGGCGAAAGGAATGCGCACGGAAGGCTTTCCCGGGTGCCGGCGCGAGGCGGCGATAGGCACGGCCGATCGGTCGTTCGATGTCGCCCGCACATGCCTGCGCGGGTGGTCCGGTCCAGGCCAGGCTGGGCCGGAGCCCGCGCGGGCATCGGCCTCCGGAGCGCGCCGGGCCTACCACACTCTCGGCAGATCGGAAGAACCATGCAGCTCACCGTTCTCGGCTGCCGGTCGGGCATGCCCGCCGGCGGATCGCCCAGCTCCGGATACCTCGTGGACACCGGGCGGACCCGCCTGCTGCTCGACTGCGGCCCCGGGATCGCCACCGCCCTCTCCGCCGTGGACGGCCCCCTGGACGGCGTGGTGATCACCCATCTGCACATCGACCACTGCTACGACCTGTTGCCGTTGGGCAAGGCGCTGCTCAAGCCGCTGCTGCGCTTCCCGGGGGCCCCCGATTTCGGTGGTGCGTGCGAGCCGGTGCCGTTGCTGGTCCCGGTCGGGGCGAAGGAGCTGTTCGCGCGGTGGTCGCAGTTGTTCCCGATCGCCTCGATGCCGGTGCTGAACCGGGCCTTCGAGGTGGCCTTCGACGTGCGCGAGTACGAGCCGGGCGAGCTGTTCGAACTCGGCGGCTGCGCGGTCGAGTTGCACGAACTGGCACACTCCGCGCCCAACTGCGGGATCCGGCTGACCGACGGCGAGCGGACCCTGGCCTACACCGGCGACACCGGGATGACCGGCGCGCTGGTCGACTTCGCCGCGGGCGCCGACTCGTTCCTGTGCGAGGCGACGCTGCGGGCCGCCGACACGACCGGGCACGGGCACCTGTCCGCGGCCGAGGCCGGGCGGGTGGCGGCCGAGGCGGGCGTCGGGGAACTCGTGCTGACCCACTTCGCTTCCACCGAGCCGGACTGGCTGCACGGCCTGCGCACCGACGCCGAATCGGAGTTCGGGGGCCGGATCCGGCTGGCCGAGGCGGGGGAGACGTCGAGGTGCTGATCGGCCCCGGGTCGAGGGCCTGTTCGAGGCTGTCCGGTCGGGCCGGAATCACCGATCACGGAACGGTTCCCGGGATCAGTGGTGTTATGGCTGCGAGCGGGAGGAAGGGATTGGCGGCTGCTGCTTCCACTGTTTGCCAGTCGTCGTCGGTGATCAGTTCAGCGATAGCTGAGGGCGGCAGGGCGGGGTGGCCCGCAGCGTGTGGTCTTGCGCGTTGGTCGGACAGGCAGGCGAGCAGTGCCGAGGCGGTCGCGTTGGAATGCTGGGCGATCGCGCGGAACGCTTTTCGTGCCGCTGGCTCATGTCGGACCAGATCCTGCAGTAAGGCTGGCGAGGCATCCGGGTTCCTGGCCACGGCGGTGAGGACCTTTACTCCGTGCCGGTCGATCATGGTGCGCAGGTGGGCTTCGGGCAGGCCCGGGTGCGGCGCGATGGACTTGGCCACCTTCGCGTCGGGGTCGGCGGCAAGCGCTTCCCTGACGCTCGCCGGAAGGTCGCGCCGTTGGGCCAGGAGCATCCGTATCACCGGATTTGGTGAGGTGGCCAGTTCCTGGACTTCGACGGGGGAGGCGGCGGCGATCCGCGGAAGCAGGGTCGGGCCGATCCTGGTGGTGCGGGCCAGGTCGTCGAGTACGTCGAGCGGGACGTTCGGATTGTGGGCGAGTCTGCGCTGGACGTCATGGCCTTGGTCGTGGGCCAGCGCGTGGATCAGGGCATCGTCGATCCCGGGGTTCTCGGCGAGTTCGCCGCGGACGCCGGGGACCGGATCCTCGGCGAGTCGCCGGTGGATTTCCGGCGGCAGGTCGGGCCGGGCGGCGAGTTGTTGGCGCAACAACATCGAGGGATGGTCGGCGAAGGCGATTACGGCCGCTGCGGGCGAAGCCGGATTTCGCAGGGCTCGGTGGTGCATTTCCGTGACGGTGGATTCGTGGGAACCGTGGCAGGCGGCACCCGGCCGCAGATCACAGTCGGTGCGCGGGCAGTGCGGATCGTGGACGAACGGGATCTCGTGGCGGTCGCAGACCAGGCACCTTGTCGCAGCGGGGAGTCCTTCGCCCGTGAGCAGTGCTGCCAGCACGGCCGGGGGCGTTGCCTCGTTGAGTGCCGCCGCGCTGCGCACCTCGGCATGCGGATGCTCGGCCAGCCGGGCGGCAACTACTGCCGACGTCGTCCACAACGCGAGTTCCGCGACCACCCGAGGGTCGGGGTCGGCAGCGAGCACGTCCACGACATCAGCGGCAAGGCCAGGGCAGCCGGCGAGCCTCTGCCTGTGCTCGACGACGGGATCCGCCGCGAGCCGGAGTGCCCAGGCAGGGTTACCAGTTCCCTTGTCGAGCAGGGCAAGCGCAGCGCGCGGCTGTGTCGCGGGATCAACGACGTCTGTGGTGAGCAGCCCTGCGACGACAAGCCGCACCACGGTCTCCGGGCGCCGGGTGGCGAGCGTGACGGCCTGCGTCACGCTCAGATCCTCGCGACCCGCGAGTGCTGTGGCCATCTCCTCATCCGCGATCCCGATCAGCCGGTCGACCAGCTCTGGCGGCAGGGCCGGATTGGCGGCGATCCCGCACAGGACATGGTTCACGCGAACACCCTACCCAGAGCCCGGGGTGGTGAGCACGGGACAAAGCGGAGCCGATCAAGGCCATCGTCACCGGTATCGAAACGCATCAGGTCAACGACAATGTCGGTCTGGCGCCGGGTGGGCTTCTCTCGCGGCACAGGCCCCCCGTACCGGTTATGCGGAATTTTCGGGCAGTGGGGTTTTGACTGCTCCGGAATCGGTGGCGTTTCAGGGGCTCGACAAGAACACAAACGATAAGATGGCCCCTCTGGGGACAACCAATTTGTGGACTTTTCCGCGCAATGGGGATCAGGAGGACCTGATGGCAACCCCGCCGAACACCCTTGCCCTGGCCGTCGGCCAGAAGAACGCCCTCGCCGTCATCGGCGATGCCGACACGCTCAGGGTCGCGTTCGAAAGCGGGCGGCAGATCACCCTTGACGGCAGGTTTTCTGGTGAGCGCG